>CAXUAZ010000064.1:0-18842 GCA_964249195.1 uncultured Chthoniobacterales bacterium | reverse complement strand
CGCCCGGCTTGAGGCCGCTAGCGAGCCGCCCGAAGTGCCCGACGAGGCGGCCCCGGTGCGCTGCGCCCAGCGCTACCTCTCCAACCGCCCGGACCAACTCGACTACGCCGCCGCTCTCGCGGCGGACTTGCCCATCGGCAGCGGCCTCATCGAAGCCGGCCATCGCCACGTCCTCCACGCCCGGCTCAAGGTCTCGGGTGCCTGGTGGAAACGCGACAACGCCGAAGCCATGATCCAGGCGCGCGTCTCCCGCGCCAACGGCCAGTGGGCCGCCTCCTGGCAATCCTCCCACCCAAGAAAACAACCACCCGCGAGCAAATCACCAAAATCTACCCCGCACTCTTAATTGCACCCGAATCTGCCTGTGGGCCCAGCACGAAAGCGCTTCGGACTGCATACCGTGCAGCGCCGCCGGTTTACGGTACGCGGCGTCAAACCGATCTGCCCGTTTGAGCAAGCGTTTGAAAACTTCTGGCTCTGCGGAGCGGTGCAGCCCAACTCGGGCGAGAACTTCGTTTGGGAGCTGCCCCCCACTGACGGTGAGTGCATGCAGGTGTTCCTAGACGAGTTTGCCGCCGCCCAAGTCACGCCTCCAGATGACGTACAGGTTTGCTCATGGACAACGGCGGCGCATACCGGGCCAAAGCTCTGAAGTGGCCCGAACGCGTGGTCACGGTTTACCTGCCGGCATACTGCCCGGAACTCAACCCCATCGAACGCTGGGGTGAGAGCTAAAAGACACCATCGCCAACACCCTTTACGGCGCGCTGGATGCCTTGCGCGAGCGAGTCGATGCGGAACTGGCCACCTGGAACCACGGACCGGAGCGCCTGTGCTCTCTCACCAGCTATCCCTATCTAATCAATGCCTTAGCATCGCTGGGCTAACCTAGCGAAATAGTATCACTTGTGCTTACCGCATCATTGGCGTCGACGTTCCTGGCCGTAGAAAGTGCGCTTCGTCATGTCGCACCTGCCACGCATGTCAAGGGCCACGGCCAATCGCCCGAACTCTGCCGGGCGTCGTGAGTGTGCGCAGCAGCTTGGGTTTGCGAAACACCGACTCCAGGTCCATACTCCTGCTCATATTAAACCGAAATCTAATGTCTACTTCTTCTCAACTCCAACAGAATCACGAGTCATGGAAGCCGGAAATGCTCTCTCTGTCCGTCATGACCTGCCCGCGAAAAGAGGACTACGTGATTCAAACACTGGATGGTCTAATCCAGTCTGATGCCGCGCTCTTGCGTTTACAGGAAGTAGTAATTGCGGTAGATGCCGAAACAGATGAACATCTGAAGCAACATAGGAACAATCCGAGGTTTTCTGTTGCGCTGCTCTCCCCGGAAGAGGCCGCTCGCGTTGAGAATGTCAGATTACACCAGCGCGCATGTAATAACTTTTTCCGTTCTTTGACATTACCTCGTCCAGGTTACAAAGGCTTACTAATTTGCGAGGACGATTTAATTTTCAGACCGGGTTGGATTGATAAGCTCTGTGATTCTCTGAATGAAATGGATCAAGATGGGTTAACAGATTTTGTTCTATCTGCCTACTCGTCGCACGATCATGAGCATCCCTCGTTTCGCCGCGGAACATTCTACAGTAGTTACCTCGCGGCATCATTTTTTGGTTCTCAATGTTTATTTTTCACGGCATCTCAGGTTGCGCCTATTGCTTTACGAGTTTGGAACCGAGGAGCCAATATTTTTTGCGAACCTTATGACATCTTGGTAAATGAGCACTGTACAGAGGCTCAAAATCTCTATGCCACCCGGTTTCCTCTAGTTCAGCATGTAGGTTTTAAATCGACCGGACTCGGCGGTTTTTTTAACGCTTATCGCTTCGACGAACCATGGCCCCAGTAAGGAACCACCGGCAAGCATACGATTTGGTACTTGCATTGCCGTTTGGTGTGTCTCAGACTACGACATTCTTCCATGGGTTCTTGGTAGTTATGTGCTTTGGTCGGTTCACAATTCTACCCTAAAGAAGGACCGTGGTAAAAGTCAAACTTCGGGAGCATGACTTCCAAGCGTCAAGCAGCCTATTGAAAATACCTATTATTGAGACGCACTAATGTTAGAACCGGAGACATGTCAAAAACGCGAGGCCATACTTCGGCGCGGGAGCAGTGTTGGGGGAACCAAAGCATTGCCTTCGTTTGCGCATCGACTCGATTGTGATGAAAGCCAGTGCACGCTTGCGCGTACTGTAAAGCCGCAACATCGAAGAGAGCTATTGAGGGTACGTGCGCGATGTGCGTGGGTTTCGAACCGCTTTTTGTGGGTGTCAGATGGCTTTGATCGAATCGAATGGTTTGCGGGCTCGCTGTCGGGAGGATTTTCGCGCCTTTTAAGAGCAGTTTGTTGTCTTTTTGGGCGTTTTCTCAAGCGGTGGCCGCCGTTTGCAGACGCGCCTTGGCGATGACCAGATTGGCCAGGGCAAACAGACCGTGGAGTTGGGCCGTGTTTTTGGCCAGGCCCCGGTAACGCACCTTGCGATGCCCGAAGAGGTTCTTGAGCACGTGGAAGGGATGTTCCACGTAGGCGCGCAACTGCGCCTTGCACTTCTCCAAGGCTTTGACGACTTCCTTGCGCGGCCCCTCGACCATCTTCTTGATCCGGCCCCGCTTGGCCGCGATCAGCCACGCCACGTGTGGGAATTTCGCCTGGATCTCCCGACGCTTCTCCACTCCCGTGTAGCCCGAGTCGCCCTGGCCGCACTTCTCCTGCCCGTGCAGCAGATGATGGGTTTCGCTGATGTCGGAGACGTTGGCGGCCGTACCCGTCACCGTGTGCACCAACCCGCTTTGCGCGTCCACGCCCACATGCGCCTTTATGCCGAAGTGCCACTGTTTGCCCTTGCGTGTTTGGTGCATGGCCGGATCGCGCTCCTTGCTCTTGTTCTTGGTCGAAGAGGGAGCGGCGATGATCGTCGCATCCACGATGGTGCCCTCGCGCATGAGGATGCCCCGCTCGCTCAAAAGCGCGTTGATCTCGCCGAAAATCGCTTTGGTTAGCTCGTGGGCTTCGAGCAAGTGGCGGAACTTCAAAAGTGTCGTCGCATCGGGCACCGCGTCGACTCCCAAGTCGATGCCCACAAAGCTGCGCAGAGCCTGGCTGTCATACAGCGCGTCCTCCAGGGCTTCATCGGCCAGCGCGTACCAGAGTTGCAGAAAGTACATGCGCAGCATCTTCTCCACTCCCATCGTCGGGCGGCCGCGCGCACCCTGCGGATAGAAGGGGACGATCAGCGCCACCAACCGCTCCCACGGCACCAGGTTCTCCATCTCGGAAAGGAAGCGCTCGCGCCGCGTCTGCTTTTTCTTGCCCGCGTACTCCGCCTGCGCAAAGCTCCTCTGGTCGTCCATGCCTCCCAGCCTGATAAACTCACGAACGGGTTACAAGGATTAAATCAGCGCTTCCTTAGGCGTGGCGGTGCAACCACTCCACGGTGTGGGCCACGCCTTCATCAAAGGACACTTGCGGGGTCCAACCGAGGATTTCGCTTGCCCGGCGATTGTCCAGCGCGCTACGGTAAACTTCCCCGGCGCGAACTGGGGCGTATTCGGGTTGCCGGGGGCCTGCCTTGTCCCGGCCCAGCAGGCGATCAGTCGCGTTGAGCACGGTATTGAATACCGTGCGAATTGCCGTGTGATGTCCTGTACCGATATTGAAAGTGCCACCGTCTGCAAGGGTAAGGGCCAGTTGGTTTGCACGCACCACGTCGCCTACGTAAACGTAGTCGCGCGTTGAGCTGCCATCTCCGAAGATTACGCATGGTTTGCCCCGCAGCAGACGGCGCGAAAAGGTGGCGATCACGCCAGCTTCGCCCTTGGCGTTTTGCCGAGGGCCATAGACGTTGGCGTAGCGGAGAATTACGGGAACGATCCCATGGACCCGCCGCCAGATGTGCAAGTAGGATTCAAAGGTCCATTTGCTCAGCCCATACGGCGACAAAGGCCGCGCTGGCGTCTCTTCGTCGGCAGGCAGTTGCTCGGTGTCCCCGTAAATGGCCCCGCCTGACGACGCGAAAATAAACCGCCTCACGCCGCCGCGCTCCGCTTGGAGCAGGACGTTGAGACCACCGAGAATATTCGTGGCAGCATCGTGAGCGGGATCTTCCAAAGAATGCCTCACGTCGAGTTGCGCGGCGTTGTGAGAGACGACCTCCGGCTGAAACTGCTGGAAGACCGCCGCTACGTCTGCCGCCTGGCTGATGTCCCCCGCGAACAGCGTCGCCGCAGCGGGCAGGTTGCGCTTTAAACCCTTACTGAAATTATCGAACACTGCCACCTTGTGGCCGTCGCGCACATAAGCATCGGCAATGTGCGAACCAATAAAACCGGCTCCGCCCGTAATCAGGATTCTCATGAGGCAAGGGCGGGAGCGTCAGATGGGAAGGACCACATATCACTCGCACAAATTTTTGTGGCCATCGCGCACTACTTTTCACCATACTCCCCTGGGTTTCATCCGAAATGAGTGCGAGTTCTGGCCTTGCTGAAAAAACATTGTTGCGCGTCAACGACTTGCATATCCGCTTCCCATTGCGGAATGGTGCTACGCTGACAGCGGTCGATGGGGTGGACTTCACCGTGCAGGCGGGAGAGATCCACGGCATCGTGGGCGAATCAGGATGCGGCAAGTCGGTCACGGCGCTGAGCGTGCTCGGCCTGGTGGATGCGCCCGGAGCCAAAGTGGAAGGGGAAGTCCTGTGGGGTGGGAGGAACCTCCTGGCTCTGCCCGAGCGCGAACTGCGCGCCGTGCGCGGACGGGGAATCGCGATGGTGTTCCAGAACGCCCCGGCCAGCTTGAACCCGGCGTTGCGCATCCGGAATCAATTGCTCGCGCGGCTGCGGCTGCATCGCGGCTTGGATGGGGTCGGTGCCGACCGGGAGGCGCAACGCCTCCTTGCGGCCGTGCGAATTCCCGATCCCCAGCGGATCCTGGGTCTTTACGCGCACGAGTGCAGCGGAGGAATGGCGCAACGGATCGCGCTGGCGCTGGCGCTGGCGTGCAACCCGCAGCTTCTCATCGCCGACGAGCCGACCTCGGCGCTCGACGTGACTGTGGCCGCGCAAATCGTCGAATTGCTGAGGTCGGTGCGGGAAGAGTTCGGTCTCGCCGTGTTGCTGATCTCTCACGATTTCGGCGTCGTGGCCCGCCTGTGCGACCGCGTGTCGGTGATGTACCTGGGAAAGATAGTCGAGTCGGCCCCGGCCAGGGAACTTTTCAAGCGGCCGCTGCATCCTTACACCGAAACGCTGCTGGCCGCGATTGCCTTGCCCGATCCCGACCAGGCCCGCTCGACAGTGCTGCCGCGCGGCGAAGTGCCCAGCGCGGTGCACATTCCGAGTGGCTGCCGGTTTCATCCGCGGTGTCCGAAGATGCTGCCCTATTGCCCGGAGCAGGAACCGCCGTTCATCGCGGTGGACGGCACCGCGCACGGCACGGCCTGCTGGCTGCACTGCAAAAGGAAGTCCGTATCATGAGCAAGCGCGTTTCACATGGCAAAGCAGAGCCGCCGACCAAATGGGAGGTTTACCGGTTTGAACTGGTCTTCTTCAACTCGAACGAGAACCGGTGGCAACTTTTTCAAGAACACTCTTCGGGTTCGACGAGCAGCAGGCAGTGGCTGGCTGGCTTTTATCGCATCCACATCGAAGCCATGCTGAGGTCGGTGCGTGAAGCGATTGCCGTGATGGCAAAAGACAAACCGGGAACCTTCACCTGCGATGATCCTGCTCAAAGCGCGGACAACGATGATGAGCCTTTATTGATCGATTTCAGCAAGCTTGGCAAAGGGTTCAAGCGGCTGGCCATCGATGATGATCTCGGTTCCAAGATGGTCCAGAAAGTGAGAGAGTCGCTCAGGCACCAGGGGTTCGATCTCAACCCGCTGGAAGATATTCTGAGTCAGATCGAAAACATCAGACACCAAGGCCCTAAACAAGCCGGCTTGAATCGTGCGGGAGCATTGCAACTTCTCTCCGCCTTGCCATTTTCCAGACATTGGGAACTGCCGGGCAGGCTTTTTTTCCCGAAAATTTCTGTTGATTCCTCGGGCGATCCGGAAGCTTCCGAAGTTAATTTGAAGACTCGATTGTTCGCCTGCCGGTTGAAATATTTTGACCCGAAGGAGAAGGCCGACTGGGATATATTCAAGGCGGAACAAGCGCTGGGGTATCAGGTAGGAATCGATCTTGCGGGTGTGCGTAAACGGAACGATGAATCGATCAATCCGAAAAGCTACTACGCCTTTGTTGGAGATGTTGAAAAGGACGAGCAGAAATGGTACGGCTTTTACGGTCTGTTGCAAGACGCCTTGCAACGGGCGCTTGCCAGCAAACAGCAGCGCAAGGGCAAAGATCCTTCCGAAGTATATCTCATCGCCTATCCGCTGCGGATTTGTGGCTGGGACCATTTGCTGCACATTTGGGTGCGGACCACGTCGAGCGAAGCGCTGACCGCAGCAGACTTGTTGCAAGACTGGAGGACGCTCGGCTACTTCACGAAAAAAGGCGACGACCTGAACATTTTCAAGGAATGTCTGCGCGAATATCTGGTGCAAACCCGGATCGCCGCGTTTCAATCCTTTGCATCAAGACATCTGATGAAACAGAGAGAATGCAATGTGGGGCACTCCTTCTGTATGCATGCCCATAATCTCGTCAGGGTCGATTGGCTGCAATATGATGACGCGATGTATGGTTATCCCCTTACACAAAAATCACCTCACGAACATGATCCAACGCCCGCGTGGGCCAATCTGAGCGAAGGATCAGAGAGATTCGACAAGCGGAATTGCCACGTTTTGATCGTTCGTGAGAGTCCGACGAAGATCAGGGGATATGCGCCTTGGGATGACTCTTTTGCCAGACCATTGAATTCCCTGTTCAAGGGAACGTCACATCAACGAATGATCGAGCAATTCCATTAGTTGGAGGGATTAGAACCCTACCACAAACTATTGAAACCCATGCTGAACGATTAAAGCACCCACCATGGTCTCTCTCGGCCAATGAACGCGAAATCACATCCTAATATTTTGAATAGCACCCCCCAAAAGACGACGTGCCAACTCCCACAGGGCACCACTCATGGCCAATGAACGACACGCGCCATGTCCTGTCGGCAGTGAAATCTGTGACAACCGCGTTTTCTTAGTTCGCATAGTACGATTTATGCTATCATGGATGATAATTCATATTTGAGAACAGGTGTATGCTTCTGCCCTACCCAAAACCGATCCCAACAATGGCCACGCGCAAAAAATAGTCCGACCAACAAGACCGCCGCATGCCATGCCACCGTTTCGAAGGTTCTTGAAATCACCGGGTGAATCCGCCATCACGACTGCACAGCTTATATGCCTTGTTTCCAAAGGGTTTTGTTTGCGATGATCCCCTTGAAAAAATTTAGGTTCGCCATTCTTTCCTCATTCGTCTTCATTCCAACGTCAGCCACCAACCTCTAACGCGAGATACTGAACATATGCCCACCTATGGATCCAAAGGCGGTCTCCGCCACGCTGTCCCCGTGAAACCGGACTCGGACCATTGCACGCCCCCCGGTACTACCGTCCCGGCGTACCCAGCGAACAACTGCGAACGAAAGCGGGCGGACCCCTTCATCGACTTGCGCCGTCCCCCCCCAGTCGTGAATGCCGACGCCGGCCGGATCGACCAGCGATAGTCTCGTGTTGCCGTGGCTCGTGCGCCCGCCTGCTCCGCGCTTCCCCCGGGCAAAAATGGTTGCCTCGAAGCGTTGAACCACTAACGAATCGGAGTAGCCACCCATTTGCCTGGTGAATACTCTTGCCTACGCCGACTGCGGGATCGCGCATGCCCCCGCAGACACGCTGGCAGCCGCCAGCGTGTCCTGGACGGATTCCACCGTCCTGTCGATCTGGCGTGATTTGATCACGGAGAGCCTGAACTTCCGGGAGGCGCTGGCCCATCTCCGGAATTCTCCTCGGTTGATGTACCTGACCGTGGATACCACGGGCGTCTGCGACCTGCGGTGCCCCGGCATGTGCTATTACCACCCCGGGATCGACCCCAGGCGCAAACCTGTTCCCGTGGAGGCATTCCAGGCGGCCATCCAATCCGCACATGAGGAACTCGCGCTCGGCAGCCTGATTTTCGCGGGAAAGGAGCCGCTGCAAAATGCGCCGCTTCTAGTTCAAATCGCGCGGTTTGCCGGTTCGCTGCCACGGCGTGACTTCGCCATCGGGTTCGTCACGAACGGACGCGGCATCGGCAGGAACTGGGGCGACCTTGAGGAGCTGGTCCAGGATGGTCATCTCGATTTTCTCGATATTTCCCTGGATTCCGGTATCGCTGCGCAACACGATGCCATCCGCGGCGTGCCGGGAACTTTCGCGCGGGCTTCCGCGGCCCTGGAACGCATCGCCCAGGAATGGCCGGACGTGCGGTTGGGAACGACCTCCGTGCTGCGCGCGGACAACGGGGAGGGCATTCTGGAGCTGCTCAGGGGCACGGCGCGTTTCAACCGCCACTTCTTCGTGACGCCGATCCAGCCGCCCCCCTTCACGAAGACGCCGCCGCTGGGCGGGGAGGCAATCCGCGCGTTTCTCCACGCTCTGCGCACGCTGATGGAAACCACCCTGCGAGGCGCGGGCGTGGAGGTGACGGTCTCGTTGCTCGGCCTGCATCTCCGCGAGGTGGAGGCCGCCGGTTTTTTTTCCTGGAGAGAATTGCGCGAAGACGCGCAGGGACAAATCCACACCCTCAGGGACGTCGGCGGCAACCAGTTTGTCCTCCAGCTTCAAGTCCTGCCGGAAACGGGCTGGCGGACCGGCCGCATCACGCACACAGGCGCTTATCTGCCGAATGCTCATTTTTTCCAGGTCGCCAACCCGGAGGATTTTGCCGTCGGATACATCCAGCAGGAGCCGTTGCCGGTGCTCTATCGCCGCGCCCTCGCCGAGGATGGAATCCTTGCCGCGATGTTCCGCTCGAGGGAAGGGCACGCCTGTCAAAAGCGTCCGTGCTGGAACCACTGTTTCGGCGGCCTGGCAGGCGCGGAGCACAGCTTCGTGAGCGGTACTCCCCTGGAACGTCAGCCTGCCCTCTGTCTGGAGCCATTTTGGGCTTCCCCTTCCCATGCGGCAGCTGCTAAGGTGGAGACATGACCATGCAGGTTCCGGCTTTTTTCTTTGCCAGCGCCGTGCTCTGTCTAGCGCTGTTCCCGGGCTGTGAGAAAAAACTGACGGCCCCTAGAACGCCCGCCGCGCCAAAGCTGACGATCTTCTACAACTCCGAGGAACTGCCTGGTGAGAAGCTGCTCGTAGCGCAGGTCGTGCAGGCCCAACTGAAATCAGCGGGCATCGACTCGGCGCTCGAACCCGCTCCCAGCACGGTCTACAACGACCGTCTTGGCAAAGGCCAGTTCGAGTGCGCCCTGACTCTGTGGTTCCTCGACTATGACGATGCGGAAGGATTCTTGACCGACTTTTACAGCAAGTCTTCCTTCCGCCTTTCGAAGTATTTCAACCCGGCATACGACGAAGCTTATCGGAGCGCGCTTTTTGCCCCGACGGAGAAGGAAAAATTCGAAAAGTACCATGCCGCCGCGAAGATCCTCGCCAACGACCTTCCGTGGATTCCCCTGTACTCCAACAGTGAATTGTATCTGCTGCGGCCGGCGGCCAGCGGCTACCGAGCCAACGCGTATCAATATTACGACTATCGCCGGCTTCAATCACCGGACATCCGAGCCGCCACGGATGTCGAGGTGCAAACTCTCGACCCCGCCCAGTGTTACGACGCGGGCAGCAAGCACCTCGTCACGCAGAGCTACGAGGGGTTGATCGCCATGGATGCGCAAAATCACCTCGTCCCGGCGCTGGCGACCGACTGGGCGTTTTCGGCCGCCGGGGATCGGCTGACCTTCAACCTGCGTCCAAACGTGCTCTTTCATCCCGCTTCGTTCCTGCGCGCGCCGGAGCAGCGCCAGGTCGATGCGGGCGATGTGAAGGCCAGCTTCGAGCGGCTCATCAAGACCAATTCTCCATACGGCTATATTTTCGATTACGTCGCGGGGGTGGATGAGTACAAGACCGGCAAGGCCGCGAACGTCAGCGGTTTCGTGGTCGAAGGACCGCTGAAATTTTCCATCCAGCTCAAGCAGCCGTTTCCGACGATGCTGCCGTGGCTGCTGGCGCCGGCCACCTACGTGATGCCCGCGGAAATGCCATCGAACTACGACTTTTCCACGGGTTCCTGCGGAACGGGACCGTTCATGCTGCAATCGTGGGATGGCTCACACGCGCAATTTGCGGCCAACCCGGATTACTGGCTGAACGAGGGGGGAACGAAGCTGCCGCTGGCAAGGACGCTTTCGATCCGGGTCATCAAGGATGCCAGCACACTGCTGCTGGCCTTCCGAAACGGCGAACTGGACGTGCTCAATGTGCCATTGCCGCTTTTCGACGCGGTGCTCGACGCCAAAGGAGAAGTGAAGCCGGAATGGAAGGACGACGTTTTCCGCGAGGTGAAGCTCAATAACCTCAAATTCCTCGGCTTCAACATGGAAGCGAGTCCGTGGGGAAAATCCGCGGAACTGCGCCGGAAGGTTTCGCAGGTGATCAACCGCGAGGAAATCGTGCGGCAACTCTTTCGCGGCAAGGCGCGCGTGCAAACGAGCGTTGTTCCTGATGGGATGGCGGGTTTTCAGCCGTGACGCGCCTCATGGACTTCACGCGCCGGGGTGCGGGCGCGCTGTTTCCGCTGTGGTTCATCGTCAGCGCGTGTTTTGCATGCCTTTACCTGCTGCCGGGCGACCCGGCGCGGATCATCCTCGGCCCCCAGGCGTCGGCGGAATCCATCGCCACCTTCCGGCGCGAGGCCGGCTTGAACCTGCCGCTGCCGCAGCAGTACTTTCGATATCTGGGGCGGCTGGGACGGTTCGATCTGGGAAAATCCTCCTCGCAACGCCGGCCCGTGCTGGCGCTGCTCGGTGAGCGCGGCCTGCCGACGTTGAAACTGACGCTGGCGGCAGCCGTTTTCGCGGCCGGCGTCGGACTGGGGCTGCCGCTCCTGGCGAAACTGCTCCACGCGGAGTGGATCCAGCTCGTGGGCCAGGCCGTGCTGGTCCCGTTGGCCACCACGCCGCCCTACGTGCTGGGCGTCATCTCGCTGCTCGTCTTCGCGGGTTGGCTGAAGTGGATCGACGTGGTGTTCGACGGCGGTAACGCGGCCGGTTGGGTGGTCCCGGCCATCGTTCTGGGAGCCTATCCGGCGGCGCTGGTTTTGCGGCTTTTCGCGGCGCGCCTGCGCGAGGAACTCGCCGCGCCATACGCGCGGATGGCGCTGGCGCACGGCCTGTCAACCGCGCGCGTGATCCTGGTCGAGGTATTGCCCAACGCCTTGCCGACCGCGCTGGCCGCCATGACCAACCATCTGGCGTATTTTCTGACCGGCGCCTTTTTCGTGGAAGTGATCTTCGGCATTCCGGGCTGGGGCCGCCTGACGCAGGAAGCCCTGCGCAACAAGGATTTGAATCTCCTCGGCGGATTGTGCCTTTCCTTTGCGGTCGCGGTGACTCTGCTGTTCACGGCCCTGGATTTCTTCCAGCGAAAACTCCAACCGCGTGCGCAACATGGGTAGGATCGGGCTTTCTCTCATTCCCGGCCTGTGGATTGCCGTCGTGGTCTTCCTCGCGCTGTTCGCCGGGACCCTCCATCTGCCCGATCCGCTGCAACTGGACCTGGGCGGACGGCTCCAGCCGCCGGAGGCAAGGCACTGGCTGGGCACGGATGAGTTGGGGCGTGACTTGCTCTCGCGCATTGCCCACGCCGCCCGCTTTACCCTGATCGTCACCGCAGGGGCGACGGTGATTTCCTTGACGCTCGGATTGGTGCTCGGGTTGAGTGCCGCGTGGTTTGGGGGATGGCTGGATCGCGGGGTCGGCACGGTCATCAATCTTCTCTGGAGCGTGCCATTCACGGTTTTGGTGATCTTGTTCGTGGCTGTCACGGGTGCCAGCACGCTCTCGCTCATCCTTGTCATTGGCGGGGTGAATTGGGTGGGCAGCGCGCGGGTGTTTCGCGCGGAGACGCTGCGGTTGCGCCGGAGCGATTTCATCCGGGCGAGCCGTGCGGCGGGATTCCCGCCAGCGCGGATTTTGCTGACGCAGGTGTTTCCCAACCTGCGGGCCGCCACGGTGACCCTGGTCGGGTTCGCCGCGGTGGAAACGCTTACTCTGGAAGCCGGTCTGGCCTTTCTTGGCCTGAGCTTGCGGCCGCCGCTGCCCACCTGGGGAGGGATGGTCGCCGATGGCCTGGCGCAACTCTCCACCGCCTGGTGGATCCCCGCCGTTCCCGCCGCGGCCATCACGCTGACACTGGCGAGCATCCGCGCCTTGACATCGATTCCTGCTGCCACCCGCAACGGCGCCGCATGAACGCCAGCGCCGAGTTCTATGAAGCGTTCGCCACGCACTACGCTTCGTATTACGAAGGGGTGGATGCAGGGGAGGCCGTCCGCCAGTGGGTGTGTCATCTCGAATCCACCGGGCTGATTCCCCCCGCCGCGTGCCGGGTGAAGGATCCGCCGGCGCTGCTCGACTTCGGCTGCGGGCCGGGCAGGCACTTGCGCGAGTGGCTGGGGGCGGGGTTTCGCGTCAGCGGGTCGGATATCAGCGCCGCGATGCTGCGCCTTGCGGCCCGGAATGCCAGGGCGGGTCCCGGCACCGAAATCCCCCTTTACCGGGCGGACGCGCTGCGCGAAGAGGAATGGAGTCTGCTCGCCAGTCGGTTCAACCTCGTTGTCTCGCACCTGAATTTCCTGCAAATGTTCGACGCACGAGCGTTGCGCCGGCTCTTCGGCTCCGTGGTGCGAGTTCTCGTTCCCGGCGGGTGTTGGGTCCTGGACCACACTACCCGGCCGATGGAAGACCTGCCGTTGATTGAGGAAGCCCCGGACCCGGCGGGCGGAATGGTGCGACGCGAGCTTCGTGCCGGCGGCGAGCCGGGTTCCGTCATCGCGCAATGGATCACCAACGATCGCACCCTGACCGAAACGTGGTGGTTTCATCATTCCTCGCAGCTTGAACAGGAAGCACGCGGCAGCGGGCTGTACCTGTTTCAGAATGCGGGCTGGAATCCGTTGGAAGCCGTCATCTGGCCAGACGATTCAACCGGGCCGCGCCGGCTGCTCATTTTCAAGCGTCCGTTGCCGGATCGCTTGCAAGGATGAGCGGGGCAGGCGTCACCGGTCGTGGACTTCTTCCCAATCCTTGCCGCGTTCCGAATTGAAGAGCCACTCGATTTTTCGCGACAATCCATCCAGACCGGGAAACAATGCGCCTTCGTGCATCCCGTAGCCGAAAAGCGCCCATTTTAGTTCCCGGTGGTTCCGGTTGCCTTCCCCACGTTTAATGACGACACGGGTGATCCGGTCATCGTCGAAGGGTTCACTCGGATGCGGCTGAACGGTGAACAAGCCGGATTGCGCGGTGATGCGGGGCGTCAGGTGCCGCGGAACGTAGGGGGTGAGGTCCTTGCAATCGAAGGGGGAACCCTCGGGGTTGGAGGTTTGTCCCTTGCGGAACATGTAAACCAAGCCATCGTCGTCCTTATCCTCAAAGGGAAGGGCAAAGTAGAGAGCTACCAAAGGGTTCCGCGTCCAGTCGAGCAGTCGGGTTGGCAAGCCGTGGTGCTGGGCGATGGCCAGCCATTCCCAATCGCTTTCAGGCGTATAATCCAGATACGGCAAGGCTTGATCTTTAAATTGCCGGAGCAGGGATTTTTCCCGGGCGACGGTCGGCGGCTTGACCCTGTTCATCCGACCCACTTTAGGGATAAGTTGGTACTTCGTGCTGCCAGCACCGCGGTAAATCACTGTTCGGCTATCCTCACCTCTAACCATCTCGTGGAACTGCTCAAACGATTCGATCGACTTTTCCAACATGACTGCCAAGTATCGGCGAATGTGGTACGA
Source organism: uncultured Chthoniobacterales bacterium (assembly GCA_964249195.1). Lineage (GTDB taxonomy): Bacteria > Verrucomicrobiota > Verrucomicrobiia > Chthoniobacterales > SZAS-18 > CAXUAZ01. The sequence goes on along the minus strand of CAXUAZ010000064.1, from coordinate 4,871 downwards.
TTTCAAACAGGACGTGAAAGAACTTTTCTCAACGATCACCGCCGGACGACATACGCGTCGTGTGCAGATAATCAAACCCTCATCGGCAGTCTCACCGGGAAACAATGTTTGCATGATGGCAAACGTGGAGCCGGGCTCCGTTCACATGGGGAAATTCGAACCTCTCCGGGGTTGAGAACAAATGATGCGTGGGGCTCGACCAACATGGTGTGAGCTACTTTGCAACCAAACACGTCCGAGCGCCGTTTCGTTCCAAGGTTCGATTTTTCGCACGTACCGACACCAGTAACATGACTCGCCGAGCGGCGCACACCTTCGCTGGGGACGAGAGGACACCGCGAGCGCTATGACGGGAAAATTAACGAGACACTTGCTTGCAACGAGTCTCGCTTGGTAATCGGGGCGGCTCCTCACCAGCGAGGATGCGGGCGTAGGCTCTCTCCACGGAGCTGGTGTCAACGAGCAGCTCACAGCCGGGCCGACCCCAGCGCACAATCTGCAGCCACGGGTCGGGCTCCACATTGTGGCGGGTCGCGTAGAGCATCCTTTGCACGATTTTCACGCTCCCGAGGACTTGGACGAGGAGCTTTTTTGTCAACACAAGCGGCCGAACACCATTTACGACAATAGGTCTGAAATTCGCTTGCTGCTCCAACATTCCCGCAGCGTAATCGAGCCGTTCGCCCGACCTGCTCTAAAGTCAGAGCGTTCGCCCGCATCCCGCGAGGGACGGGGATTTGCTCAACCGGCGAATTTCACTTCAAAGGGGATGGCAACACTTGCTCCTCGTCCCGCTGAATTGCAAAGGGCGGTCGGAGTTTGAAGTAACGTTCAGCGTCGACCTGTCGTACGGCTGCTATGTAATGTTTGAACAACACCGACGGGGTTTCCTGGCCCAGGATCAGTTGAAGCGCACCCGGGTTCCGATGCTTTGCGGCATGGTACGTGGAAAACGAGTGGCGCAGCGCATTTCGCCTGCTCGCTACTTTTGCCAGCTTGAGCAAGCGTTCCTTTCTGAGGCGAAGATTTTTAGGTGAAACAATGTTGCCCTTTGTCTCCACGCAGAGGGTTAGAACGGCCTTGAGAGCGGGGTCGATGCTGATGTTCCGGGGTGCTCCAGTTTTCGTGATTTCGCCCGGCAGCCGAAGCTCACCCTCCTCATAATCGACCATCTCCCATTTCATCCGCTCCAACTCCTCTACGCGCACCCCGGCGAAAAGCCCTATGGCATACATGGGGAGAAGGCCAAGTTTGGGATTAAGGGACGCGGTTTCCAGTAGACGGCGTGTTTCTTCAACGGTGAAGATGTCGGGCGTCTTCCGAGCAACGGCGGGACGTTCGATTTTGTCCAGGGGATTGGCGCCGATGTAATCCTTGCCGACCGCCCATTTAAAAAACATGGATAGATCCCGCATGTAGTTGCGGAGATTCAATGGCTTCCACTTTTTTCGTTTAAACCAATCTTCCAGGGCGGGCGCAAAAATGCTTGCGATGGGCTTCGATCCAAAATCCTTTCCAAAAACATTCAAGGAGGTCTGCTGCGCGTATCGATAGCGAGGATTCTCTTTGGTGCTCAGGTAGGCAGGAAGGAGTTCGGAGACAGTCTTTTTCGTGCCTTGTGGAGCGTGCCGAATGTAAAAATCGACGGCGGTCGTCAGGCTCACCCCAAACGTCTGGAGCTTTTCCGCAAGCGTCGCGGCCTCGACGGCGAGCCTTTCAGGAATTGAGAAGGCGGAGTGCCCCTTGGTCTTTCGAGCTGTTTCGAGGTTCCGAATGAATTCCTTCGCTTCGCCTTCGGTATCGAAGAAGCGACGCTCTTTTTTGGTGCCAGTCAGCTTTTTGCCAACATTCACCCGCCACCAACGCGGCTTGCGGGCATCGCCCTTGAGAATGACTCGCTTCTTGTCATCGACCTTGACGGGATGAAGGATGGGTTTAGTATTTGGCTTCGGCGCGAGGGTGGTGTCCATAAATTCCTGAAGACGGTTTTATTGGACACCAAACGGACACCGGAATAAAGCTTGTTTTGGCGCGGTCTAAAAGACAATCCGTTAATGACTGCGCAGGAGCGGCTTAAGAACAAGGAAGAGTGGCTGAGCCAGGTTTAAGGCACTCGACTCGAAATCGAACGTAGGGTTAAACCTACCGTGGGTTCGAATCCCACCTCTTCCGTTCCCTTTCTTTCACGAGGGATCCTTAGGCAACTTATTCCGGGATCGTCCCGTGAGTTCCCCACTCCTTGTTTGGCTGCGGCCCCATGGTGAACGCGATCGCGCCGCCGTCCTTGAGCTCGCGGTACGGAAGGAACGGGGAATTCCACTCCTTGCCGTTCACCCGCACCGACTGCACATAGATGTTCTGATCGGAAATGTTCTCCGCCGTCATCGTGAAGGTCTGCCCGTTGGAAAGATGCATCTCCGCCTTGGGAATCTGCGGCGCTCCGATCACATAATAAGCGCTCGCGGGGCAGACCGGATAGAAGCCCATGCAGGTGAACATGTACCAGGCCGACATCTGGCCGCAATCATCGTTGCCGCACAACGAACCCGGCGCACTGCCGTATTGCGTCGTGACCACCTGATGCAGACGCTCCGCCGCCTTCCATGGCTGCCCGGCGTAAGAATATAGGTAGATCACGTGGTGGCTCGGCTCGTTGCCGTGCCAATATTCGCCGATGCAGCCGCGCAGATCGTTGGCGGAGAGATCACCCTTGAATTGCTCCGACTGCTTTGCCTCAAAGAGCGAGTCCAGCTTCTCGACGAACTTCTCGTTGCCGCCCATGAGGGAAATCAAGCCCGGCACATCCTGCGGCACGAACCACGAATACTGCGAGCTCGTAGCCTCGGTCACGTCGACCAGGTCCATCCCGGCCCCGAGGAGGCGAGCTCCGTCAAAGACCACCACGATTGGGATCGTCAACAGCGGCACCTTTCCATACTTTGCGCGCGCCATTTCCGTCGTGCCGCGACGATCCACGCCCCCGCCAAAGAGGTGGGCGTCGAAGTCGGGGCGCCAGTTTCCCTTGGAATCTTTGGATCGCATCCAGCCGATGGAAGAATCATAGATATTCTTGTAGCTGGCGGCGCGCTTCATGAAGTCGTCGTAGTCCGCTGTCTTGCCGAGGGCCTTGGCCATTTGCGCGATGCACCAATCGTCGTATGCGTACTCCAGCGTCTTCGAGAGCGATTCGTCTTCTTCGTCAAATGGCACCCAACCCAGCTTGCGGTAGGATGCCAGGCCGTCGTAATCGGGGTTCATCGCCGTGGCCTTGATGGCCTCATAAGCGTGCGCCGCATCAATGCCCGGCACGCCATGCAGGAGGCCGTCCACGATCACCGGAACCGCGTGATACCCGATCATGCACCAGGTCTCGTTGCCTTGCAGTTCCCACATCGGCAGCAGGTGGTCCGCGCTCTGATCGTAGTGCGTCAGCAACGAGTTGATCATCTCCGAATCCCGCTTCGCCTCGATCAGCGACAGCAGCGGATGCTCCGCGCGGAACGTGTCCCAAAGCGAAAAAACCGAATACTGTCTGGAATCTTTGTCTACACGAATATTCTGATCGAAGCCGCGATACTCGCCGTTCACGTCCTGATAGAGATTGGGCGTCAGCAACGCATGATAGAGCGACGTATAGAACGTCTCCTTTTGCTCCTGTGAGCCTTCGATCTGGATCCGGCTCAGTTCCGCGTCCCACTTCTTGCGCGTCTCCTCCTGGACCTTGCCAAAGTCCCAATCGGGGATCTCCGCGTCCAGGTTTTGGAGGGCGTTCGCCGCGCTGACGGCGGACACGGCAACCTTCACCTGGATGACCTCGTCCGCGTGCGTCTTGAACTTGGCCAGGAACTGCAAGTTGGGGCTCGTGGCTTCATTGCGGCTGCGGAAGCGGTAATTGACGTAGCTTTTGTAAATGACCGGATCGCCGTCCTTAATGATGACCCCCTCGTCGAACGGACGCGAGTAGCGCGCCGCAAAATACAGGGATCGGTCCCTGGCCCAACCGGCCACCAGGTGAAACCCGGTGATGGTCGAGCTGTCTTCAATGCGCACGCGCGACTGCGTGACGTGCCAGCGCCCGCCGTCAATGATCCGGCTGAGATCGGTCATGATGGAAGCCTCATCGCTGGCCGGGAAAGTAAAACGCAGGATCCCCGCGCGCTCTCCGGCGGCAAGCTCCGTCGTGACGCCCGATTTTTGCAGCTTCACCTTGTAATAGCCCGCGGAGGCGGATTCCTCTGCGTGCGAAAACGGCGACTGGTAGCCGTCCTCCGGATGAACCTTGGCCCCGGGGACGAACCTCGGCCGCCCCACCTGAGGCATAAAAAGGAAATCGCCCAAATCCGGGCAGCCGGTGCCGCTCAGGTGCGTGAGGCTGAACCCCAGGATGGTGGGATCGGAGTATTCGTAACCGGAGTCGGTGTCCCAATTGTTGGTGTCGGTGTCCGGACTGAGCTGCATCATGCCGAAGGGCGCCGAGGGGCCCGGGAACGTGTTGCCCTCCCCTTTCGTGCCGACGAATGGGCGAACGTAGTCCGACAGCCGCGTCTCGGCCTGCGCCGCCAGGCCGAGGCAAAGAAAAACAGCCGTCGTGAGAAAGAACCAGGCGGAGCGAGATTTCATGAAGCGAAGGTCGGAATGCGTCGGGAAGGTCATCGGCGCCAGAGGATAAGCGGCTGCAAACCGCCGTAAACTAAAATCTCGATCTGGGAAGGGCGTCGACAGCAGAGCGGTTACCACGCTCTGAACTGTAGCGGCGGTCTATGACCGTCGGAAGATCAACTGGAGGAGTGGACGTCTGCACCCTTTCGGCGCGTCGCCGACGGTCATAGCAAGCTGTCGGACTTGGCGCCGCCGCCATTTTTTGGTAAAAA
>CAXUAZ010000063.1:0-19019 GCA_964249195.1 uncultured Chthoniobacterales bacterium | reverse complement strand
GCCGAAGTGATGGCCAATCGCGACGCCAGCCTCGCCGCCGCCGACGACTTGCGAGCCCGCTGGAGCGACCTCTGGCGCCCGTGCGGCCTCGAGCCGCTTTCTCCCGCCGAGATGCGCTCCTGGATGGCCCGGCACGAAAAACTCCGCGTCGCCGTGGCGAGTCTCACCCGCGCCGAGGAATTGGGCGCCCACGCCGCCCACGCCGCCGAAGCCGCGCGCGCGGAACTCCGCGCCTGCCTCCCCGAAGCGGAGAGCGGCGAGACGCTCGAAGCCCTCTTCGATCGCGCGCAGGTGCACATGGCGGGAGTCTCCGTGCAGGTCGCCAAACGGGCGCGCCTCGCGCAGGAGATCGAGATCATCGAGACCTCCACCCAACCCGTGGCCGAGAAGAAGCGCCGCGAAGCGCGCGAGGGCTTGGAGAAATGGGCCGCCGACTGGGCGCTCGCGCTCCAATCTCTCCCTCTCGAACGCGAGATCGCGCCGGCCGAGGCGGAAGGCGTCCTTACCCGCATCGAGGCGCTGTTTGACGCCCTGTCGCGCGCGCAGGCGCACCGCAGCGAGATCGGCCTGCGGGAATTACGCGTGCACGACTTCACCCGCGAGGTGAATAGCCTCATCGAGCGTCTCGATCATGGGTCGGCGCTGCAAGGGCTGTCGCCCGATGCGGTCGCCGAACAGCTCCGCAACCTCCTCCGCCAGCACGAACTCGCCCGCGCGGAGCAGGAGACTCACCTCGCCCGCCAGGCCGACGTCGCCGCCGCGCTCGGCCTTGCCCGCGAGCGCGAAGCCGCCGCCCGCCTGACGCTCGAAGAATTCTGCCGCGTCGCCGGCTGCAGCGACCTGGAAATGCTCGAAGCCGTCGAAAGTCGTTGGCGCCAGGGGAGCGCCTTGCGCGGTTCGCTGCTGGATCTCGAGGAACAACTCCTCAATCTCAGCGCCGGCCAATCGCTTGAATCCCTCGAACTCGAAACCCGCTCGCTGGATGCGGACGCGCTTCCCGGCCGCCTGGATGCGCTCCACGCCGAGATCAAAACGCTCGACGGCCAGATCGAGGCGACCGTCGCGGAAGCCGCCCGGGCCGAGCAAACCCTCGCGCGTTACGACGACCAGGGAGACGCCGCCGCCGCCGCCGAAGACGCGCAGAGCCTCCTGGCGAGCGTGCGCGATCGCGCAATGGAATATTCCCGCCTGCGTCTCGCGGCCGCCGTGCTGCGCCGCGAGATCGAGCGGTATCGGCACGAAAACCAGAGCCCGCTGGTGCGCCGCGCGGGCCAGCTCTTCGCCGAGCTGACCGGCGGCTCCTTCGCCGCCCTGTGCATCGACTTCGACGGAACGGACCGCGCGGTCTTGCGCGGCGTGCGGCAGGGCAACGGCTCCGCCGAGACGGTGGGCGTGGACGGCATGAGCGAGGGCACGCGCGACCAGCTTTACCTGGCGCTGCGGCTGGCGAGCTTGGAGCGCGCGCTGGATGCGCAGGAACCGCTGCCGTTGATCCTGGACGACATCCTGGTCAACTTCGACGACGCCCGCGCCCGGGCGGTGTTGCGGGTGTTGCGGGATTTTTCGGATCGCGCGCAGGTATTACTCTTCGTTCACCACGAGCATCTGCTGGCGCTGGCGCAGGAGACGCTGAAAGGGGAGGGGCTGTACTTCCATCGGCTGTCGGCCCGCTAAAAAACGGCGCGCATGATGCGCAACGCCTTCTGCCTTCATCCTTCATCCTTCTGCCTTCTGCCTTCAAACGGCGGCGAAGACTAAATTGTCAAAGAACGGGTCTCAGGACGGACCTCGAGGCCATGTTGTAGACCCTATCACAGAACAGGCTGCATGTCAATGCCTATTCGTCATGATCGTGTAGAAATCAACTTTGTCGTCCCGTTGACAGGTGGATCGGGCTCTCCGAGCACGATGGCGGCTTGCAGCCGGAGAAGCGCGCCCTTGGAGCGCGCCGCCAACCGGCTGGAAACACGTCCGCCGGGCTGGCTTTCAGGCGCCGGAGGATCTGATCGAGCAAGCGCAGGGTAATGGATTGCTGGCCGATTTCCCGGCGAGGCAGCGGGGAGATGGGGACGCCGGTGACGCGCGAAATCGCGGCGTAGGTGTCGTCGCCCCGACGTTCGCGCAGCCAGCGGGCAAAATGGAGGTCAAGGGCGCAGGGCGGGGCGGGCATCGGACCATCGTGCGGAGGAGAGTTTCCCGGATGCGGGAAAACAGTTTGAGTTTTGGGTCAGTTGAGCGACTCTGGCGGGCGCGCATGAAATTCCAAACCCCTCCCGGCGACACCACCCGCCTCCTGCTGGCGGCAATCCTGATGACATTTCCCGCACTGGTCGGGGCACAGACAGAGCAACCAACGCCCGCGCTCGATCCGCTGGCCGGCATCCCGGTCCAAGTGCTCGATCAGCAACAAGTGGATATGGGCGACCACATCGTCACGCTGAACCGTATCGCCCCTCCGCCAATTCCGACGCCAACCCCTCTGCCAGTGGCCTCAAACCCTGCGCCACCCCCTGTGGGTCCCAATATTGAGAAGCTGTCCAAGGTTGTCTCCTTCTCGGTCGATCAACAGAACCAACTTTTCACCGAGGTGCGCGCCCCCTATGGAGCCAAGCCTGAATTGCGCGTCCATTTGAACGTCGATTTCCGCCTGTTACGCAGCGTCTCGCAGCTTGAGACGAGCAACGCCTACTACATGTATATCCTCGCCTTCGCCTTCGACTCCGCCGACGCCGAGGCGAACGGCAACATCGACCCGCCCGACCCAACGCTCTCGTTGCCCGACCACGCTTTCTACACAGTGACCGCCGGAAACACCGCCGACTATCCCGACGTGCTGGGCGGCCTGGACGCCCTGTGCGCCTACTTCGACGCCAACCGGATCCAGCTCGTAGCCGACTTCCGCAAGCGTCGTGACGCAGCCGATCTAGCGAGCAGTCAGCCGCCGACGCCTACGCCCGCCCCGCGCGACATGGTGATCAACTACTGGCCGATAAAAGGAAGCGCGTACCTGAACCAGACGCACTAGGAACAAAGCCGCGTCGAAATGAAACTCCGCACCTTCTTGGGCTTTATCGCGCTCGCATTAGCTATCCAAAATTGCCTGGCTCAGACTGCATCCGAACCGAACGAGGGTTCGCGCCTGACCCGTGATTCCGCAACCGGTGTTTATTCCTTCTTGTGGTGGGGCGTAAACGGAAGAACGTATTTCGTCCAGCAATCCGAAAATCTTGCTGACTGGACTTACCTGCCAGTGATCGAGTCGGGTTCCGGCCAGTCAATTCAGTGGGGGCTGTCCTCCTCAGCTGACCGATCTTTCATGCGACTGCGGTATTCCGACCTTGCCACGGCAGATCCTTTTGCGGCTGACTTTGACGGGGACAAGGTCAGCAACTACGAGGAACTTCTCCAAGGAACGGACCCGCTTTCTTGGCAGGACGGCGACGCCACTCATCCGCCGAACGGTCTGCCGGATGATTGGGAGCTTCATTTTTTTGGAACCTCCGGCGTCGATCCATCCGCAGACCGAGATGGGGACGGGCTCACCAACTTGCACGAGTTCCAGCAGGGCTCAGATCCGAACAATTTCTTCAATGGTCATGTTCCGCTGCTCGCAAAAATAAGCGGTGACAATCAAAATGGTTACGTCGTCAGCGGATCAACCGTGACTCCCGCAGTTCTAGCTCCGCTCAAAGTCCAAATCACTGACGCAAGCTCCGGGGCAGCGTTCGCCAACATGAAAGTACGGTTTGCTCCAATAGGCTCTGCATCTGCGCAAGTTGCCGCAAGTTCAGGTTCCGGAGCTTTATGGAAAAGCGAGGTATATGTTTCAACCGATTCGCTCGGGAACGCTATGGCTTGGGTTGCCATGCCAGCCACGGTTCCACCCGTTGACCAGGAGATCGAGGTTTCCGCCGTCTCTACTTATCCAGTTCGTTTCACCGTGCACGTCCCAAATGGGAACGGACAGCGACGGCGATGGCTTAGCAGACTCTTGGGAAATGACGCATTTCGGCAGTCTTAATCATGAATCTGATGGCGACGATGACCAGGATGGCTTGAGCAACTCTGACGAAATGGCCGAAGGCACTGATCCTAACAATTCCGATACCGACGGGGACGGCATCCCTGACGGGCAAGATGCGGTGGCAACCGATCCTGACATTAAAATTCCTCGATATCCTGTCCCCGTGGCTTATGCGGTAACTGATCTGAAGGAGTTTGTGCCCACAAATCTTAACGATCTGGGACAAATGGCCGGATACTGGGATGACGGAAGCGCTTCCGAACACTTCATCGACGGCATTCCCGGCGTCTGGTCAAACGGAGAGTTTTATCCGTTTAGCGCGAGTTTACCGACTCACAACTTTAGCGAGGATCCCGACCTAGCCAACCAGCACGGGCCGATCATTGATGAATGGACCGGCACACTAATGGGCATCGATAATCAAGGAAATCTTCACTTCACCGATTTCGTCGATCTCGCAAGTTTCGATTCCGAGGAAGACCTCTCTTTTGTGGCAAGCTCCCATTTCAACGGGGAAACTTTTGAGCCCATCGTGGCGGAAGGAGCCGATAACTACCGAAGTTGGCAGGAAGTGGTTCAGGTCTCCGCGGGCGGAGGCGTGTTGACCGGTGGATTTGTGGAATTTAGCTGGACGTCGGATGATCACGGCCATCGCATTGTGTACCGGATGTCAGGCGCCTCTGGCACCTTACAGGGCATGCCGGACGGGAATGACCGCGATGATCTGACATTCCCAAATGGCAGCGGCGTTTACCACAACTCACAAGGCTGGGACGATCTCATCGACGGCGGAAGCTTTTCGATCAACAGCTCTGGACAAACAGTGGGCACAATCGTTGATTACTTCGGGACAACGTCCGTCGGCGATATCACTAGTCCTTACCACAACCCGGAGAGAGGCACCGCACACGCTATCGCCTGGGGCTTCTCACCGACGGCCAAGATGGAGCTGCCGGGAAGTGATCATCCAGGCCAGTATTACGGAATGAACGATTTGAAGATTGTCACCGGGAAAACTGATGAACTTGGAGCGACAATCTGGTTAGGTGCACAAAATCTCAAGCGAAAGGCGCTGCCCCTGGCGCCAGGCACGACTTCACATGACTTTTCGGCGGGCACGATGAACAACCATGGCCAGATGCTGACGGGATTCCCCGGTATATCGGCAGTTCTCTGGCAAAACACGAGGCTCTTCCCGCTTCAACAACTCGTTGCTACAAGTGGCTACAAAAACGTAATCGCTGAAGCGATCAACACTTATGGAACCATGATCGGCTCTGCCCAAAATGCCGATACCGGAGAGTCGAAACGTATTGCTCTCTCTCCGGCCGAGGTTGTTACAATCCAGACATTCATTCCACACAACAACGTAGATGACCCCAGAAACCTGATCCCTTTTACATACAAAACCGTTTTTGCCGGAGACAATCGCCTTATCGGTTCTCCGGCACGCGCGAAATGGAACGAGAATGGGTCCCATAGAACCCGGCAGAGGTTCAACGTTGTTGCCTGGCGAGCTGCAGATGCCAACGGTCTCCAGGATAATGCTTATGCAAACGATCCCGATGGCGTGCAGAACGACGAGTGGCTCGTTGACATCGGGACGACGAGAGAATTTGACAAAGCCAGCTCACTAGACGCGTCGGGCAACCTCACGGCTGCGGCGCTAGCTGATGCAACTCTTCACGATCATACGCTAAAGGTAAATGAAGCAACGGCTTCGAAGGCAACAGTCTGGATCGACAAAACAGAATGGATCGGGGACTACAAGGTCGCAATTTACTGCAAGTGCAGTTCTGGAAATCCGTTAGTAAGTGGCGCCGGCATCTTCGGCCCTATCACGTACAACTTCACGATTTCCATTGATCGTAGTGATCCAGCGCATCCCAAATATTCACTTTCCGGCGACCATGACGGATTTCCTGCCTACGAGGTCTATATAAATCATAAGCGGATTTACGAGCACGATCCTTTAGCTACTGGAGAAGGTTTAGGATCGCTTGGTTTTCCCTCAGAGCACTCTGTGCCAAGCAGCAAACTTAATCAGTCGCTCCCATGACCAATCCCTTTGTCATCTTGTCTGTAGCGCTGGTTTGCGTTGTGCCCTCAATGTTCGCGCAGAGCTTCTCGCTGGAAGAGTATAAGGCAATGAACGTGGAGCAGAAACGCAGCCTTTTTATCGGAACTGAGACCCCTGAGCTGTCTGAGCCTCAGCAATTTCTCGATTTGTTCGTCCTTGGATTGAACGATCCTGATCAGATCGTTCGCAGAGGGGCAATGCAGAAGCTGGCCATGACGATGGTAGCGTTACAACAAGTGAAACGGGAGCGGAGTGATCTTCCGGTGAATTTAAGCAAGATTGGCGAAGTTCAGGCACTCGTAGCATCGAAGCTATCTGATCCAGATTCCGGCACTCGTGGAGCGGCGGTGCGAGCGCTGGCATATAGCGGATCGCCTAACGGTGTGAGCGAAAACGCTTTGCTAAACCAATTGGCCGTCGAAACGGACGAGCGTGCCAGGGAAAGCATTATCGAAACGATGGCGTTCGCAGGCTACGATTCCGAAAGGTTCAAAGGCGTCTTGTATCAGACACTCGGAAGCGGAGGGCACGAGGAGCAAATCGCCGCAACAAGAGCGGTCGCGATTATTAAACCGGCAAATGCTCTGCCTGTTTTGGCAGCTATGCTCCAGAAGCGAGAGGGGGGCGCCACCCCTATAATTGAGGCAATTGCGGCTTACGGAAAGGAAGCCGAATTCCTTATCCCCGAACTGGAGAAACTGATGAATGACCCGGCAGCTGTCGTAGATCGACATCGGGTTGCCCAAATTATTGCTTCAATCAGAGATCCTAAGGGCTCGGTGCCGGTGTTAACCAAGACAACAGCAATTGCTTTGGCAGATTCACCGCCACTCCGTGTCACACCCACTCCGAGTGCTTCTGCAAACCCCGCAGCATCAGTAGCACCAGTGGCGACTCCTGTCGCAGCGAAGACGCCTACCGTGCAAGCGCCCGCTGGGGGTCCGACGCAGGGTGGATGGAGGATAGAGTCGCTTGTTGGCTTCGCATTGCTGGTTCTGATTGTAATGGTTGGGGTTTCCCTAAGGCTCAGGCGTTAGTCGTCTATGAGCCGCCGTTTAAGGTTTCTGGTCGTTATCGCGTTTCTCAGCGCTGTGGCGCCTTCGAGCCCGTCACCACTGGCCATCCTCCCGCGCGCGGTGTCTGAAACTTGCTAGGCAGGCCGACTTCGCTTGGCTAGGTGTGGGGCGCTGGCTTGCGAAGGGACTAAAGGCGCGCCAGGTTGTAAACGGCCGCGGCTGATCTTACCTTTGCGTCAATCATGGATTTGACTCGCACAGCCTTCGGCATGTGGAACGGCGGCCGCTTCATGCACTACGGCGAACCGCTCGCCGATGACCGGTTCATCGACGGCATCCGTCGGGCGCATGCCGCCGGCACGCGCACCTTTGTCACCGCCGACGTCTACGGCAACGGAGAAGCCGACGAACTCCTCGCCCGCGCGCTCAACGGCCTGCCGCGCGACAGCTACTGCCTGGTCGGCGCGGTCGGCCACGACTTCTACACCGGGGCGCGCGAGGGTTCCAAAGGCTTCCCCCGCTTCACCGACGCCCGCCTGCGCAAACCCGCCGACTACGCGGACTATCTGCGCATGGCGACCGAAAAATCGCTCGCCCGCTGTGGGGTCGACCGGTTCGACCTCCTCCTGTTGCACAACCCGGATTTTACCGGTTACACCAGCGACCGGGTGTGGAACGGGATGCACAAGATCAAGGACGCCGGCCTCACCGACCGCCTCGGCGTCGCCCCGGGGCCGGCCAATGGATTCACCCTGGACATCATCCAATGCCTCGAGCGCTTCCAGGGGCTGATCGACTGGGCGATGGTGATTCTCAACCCGCTGGAGCTCTGGCCCGGCAGTCTGTGTCTTCCGGCGGCGGAACGCACCGGGGTGAAAGTGCTGACGCGGGTGGTCGACTACGGCGGGTTATTTCATGATGACGTAAAGCCAGGTCACGAATTTGCGCCGCGCGACCACCGCACCTTCCGGCCGGCGGGTTGGGTGGAGGCCGGGCGCGCAAAGCTGGATCGCCTGCGCCCGATCGCCGAAGCGCATGGCTTGACGATGCTGCAATTTGCGTGCGCTTGGAACCTGCAACAACCCGCCGTCGCCAGCGTGGTCCCGACCTTGATTCAAGAACCCGGCCGCGACGCACGATCGATCGAATCAAAGATCGATGAGCTTGCCGCGCTGCCGGAGGTGACGTTCACCGCCGACGAACTGCGTGAAATCACGGAGATCGGCGACAACACAAATTGCATGACCCTTAAAGGGGCCAACCCGGGGCACACGGGAGACGCTTTGCCGGATCGATGGGCGCTCGACAATGATCTGGAATCCGTCGCGGCGCGTTGGGCGATTGACCCAGCGCGCGATTTGGCGGGCAGTCACTAACGCGTCAAAGCGGCGCCTCTTCTTCCACCGGGGCGGTTTCGTGCGTTTTTACGTCGCTGCGTTGACGCTGCACGAGTTCTTTCAACTGCCGCTCCATCGTCTTGAACGCATCGTTGACGATCTTGGTGAGCGGCTCGTGCATCTCGTGTTCGGTCGGTCGTTCATCGGCCACGAGTTCATGCCCCGGCGGCACCGTGACATCGATGCGCACCCGATGCGAATTCCCCGAATGCTGCGCGTGATTCGGCTGCTCGACGATGACGTCGCAACGCGAGATATGATCGCAAAATTTATTAAGCCGTTCGGCCTTCGCCAGGATCAGCGCATCGATTTCTTCGCTCTTGGTGACGCCATGGTAGGAGATTCCAACGGGTAGTTGCATGGCGAAATAAACGGCCGTCTCGCCGGGACCGCAAGCAGCCAAATCAAGGAGGGCTGCGCAAGGAAACCGTGGGCGCATACGCCCCTTGCAACTCCCGCCGCCACCAGGCGCCGACGCTTCGCCGCTCGGCCAAGGAAGTGAAGCGATATTCGTAAAGTTGCGCCCGCAGATACTTTGGCGGGGCGCCGGGGAAGGGGTTGTCGGCCAGCAGCGCGAGCACGGGCGGCGAGCCGCGCAGCAACCGTTCCGCCAAAGGCATGAACCAGTCGTTATCCTGATAACTCCCCAGCGCGGCGAACCACATCTGCCAATCGAGCCGCGGCATGTACGGAGCGACGAACCGCGGCGCACGTTGGACATCGCCGGGTTTCCAGGCGAACTCGTACGCGCGCCACTTTTCGCCGTCGTTGCTGCCCTCGATCACGATCTCGGGCCGCGTGCGGGTCATCACGCGGAACAGGCCGTAGCTGTTGACCGTGCGCAAGGGTCCAATGCGTTCGTAGATCGACATCAACGGCACGGGCCAGCTCGCCCGCGGCGCGAAGCTGCTCCAAATGAGCAGGCTGCCAAAGGCGATGAACACCGCCAGCACCGGGGCGATCATCCACCGCGGCCAACGCCGGCCCGGGGTTGGCGCCACAACCAGACGGCGCGGCCATTGGGCGTCGTCGATCAGCGTCAGGCAGAGCGCGATGGTGAGCAAATTAAAGAACCCGTAGTTGCCCGTGGCGGCGATCAGGATCTGCAGCAGGACGAGCACGGCGCACCCGAGCGCGCGCACCCGGTGCGGACCGAAGATAAAGAAGGGCGCGATCAGTTCGGCGAAATACACGAACGCAATTGAGACGGTCTGAAACCACGCCGGCGCCTGGTGCGCGTACCAGCCGAGCCAAGTGGGCAGCGGTTGGGTCTCGTAGTGGTAATGCAGCGCCGTGAAGTCGAGCCAGCACGAGTCGCCGCTCGTGAGCTTGACCGCGCCCGACATAAGCATCAGACCGAAGAGCAGCCACCGCAGCAGGAACAATCCGCCGCCGGAGACCGGCCCACGCCGGCGGCTGAGCGGATGGAGGGTCAGCGGCGCGAGGAAGATGCTCAGAAAGCCCGTTTCCAGAAGGAGGGTATCCCATTGGAAACTCAAAAATGTCTGCCCCGCGACGGTCAATGAAAGGTAGAAGACCCACAGCAGGGCAAGGCAAACCGCGGGCGCGAGATTGATCAACAACAGCGCCGCGAGCACGACGCCTCCCCCGCAAAGAAAGTGCAGGCACGCATCGGTCGAGTTCCACCAGCAGACCGATGGCACGGACAGGACGCCCCACGGCCCGAGCCGCTCGTGCGCGGCGGCGAAGAAGTCGCGCGCGGGGAGGATGCCCTCCTTCCCGATCAAGCCGTCGACCTGTCTGCCCAGCGAAAGAAACGCGACGAGATAAATCAACGCCACCGCCCGCAGGAACCATCGCCGCGCCGTCTCATATGTCGGGCGGGTGAGATCGTCGCCCCACAGCAGACGCGTCATCCGGGAGGCAAGGGTCCGATTGCGCGCGACGAAGGCGTAACCGGCGTCCGCCACCGGCCCGGCGCCCGGCACGGTTTGGTATCCCCACAGCAGGGCGCGCCCCGTCGCGCCGCCATGGGCCAGGGTGCGAAACACCGCCTCGGCGCCGCCAGTCATCCGGCCATTGGGCTCGATCAATTTGATCTCGTGCTCGAACTCCGCGCGCGCCGCCTCGGGGAACGCCGCCGCCGTCTCCTGCAGCGGCGCGTAATCGACCCGGTCGCCCGTGCTCTCGCGCCAGCGCGCGATCCAGCCGCGGCAAAAGTGACAGTCGCCGTCAAAAACAAGGAGCGGCTTGGGCGGCGGTCGGGCGACCTTTTCGGCGGGATTCGGCACGGGGCTCAATGACTATCGTGCAACGGCGCCCACGCCGCAAAGAGGGAGAAAAAGGTGTTTCGCCTGGTGACGATTGTGTCGTATGGTCGCGCCGTTCGCTCCCCCCAGCGTTCGGCACGGTCAGGGAAAGCGATATGGGATTCAAAACGACGATTCTGCCTCGGCATTTATTGGACAAATTAAAGCAGCGGCGGCCGCTGTATCACGTCGGGCGCAAGGCGAGGTTTGCCGTCGGGTCGAGCTTGGGCGCGCGCCACGTGGAGGGCCTCGGCAGCCGGGCGCACTTCAACGATTTCATGCTCAAGGGGTCGGACCCGGCGAGCGTCGAAAATTATCGGCAGGGGGCGGTCGAGTTCGTCGGCATCTTGCGGGAAGCGCTCGCTGCCAACGGCCGCGACTGGGACTCGGTGGCGGCCTGCCTGGAAATTGGGTGCGGCTACGGTCGGATCGTGCGTGAGCTCCGGCGCGAGTTGCCGTCCGCCGCCATTTCGGTGGCCGACACCATCGACGAGGCGGCGAGGTTCACGGCCAGTGAGTTCGGCGTGCGGCGCATCCCCGTCGCCGAGGAAACGGGCGCCGAATTCAACGACGCCTTCGACCTCGTGTACCTGCTCTCGGTTTACACCCATCTGAGCGTCGAGAACGTGGAGGCAAATTTGCGCCGCGTGGCCGCGATGACCAAACCCGGCGGCGTCCTGGTTTTCACGACGCACGGCGCCGCCTCGGCGGCCGCGGCCGAGTTTTACGAGCAGTACTGGCTCGACAAGGCGAAGCTCAACGAGGCGCTTGCGGAGACCGGATACTATTACGGCCGTTACCCGCATTATTACGATGACTACGGGCTGACCTGGTTTAAGGAGGAAAACGTCTTCGGACTGGTTGCCCGCGCCGCGCCGGAGCTGAAGCTGGTGAGTTGGCAATCGGCCGGTCTGGAAAAGCACCAGGACGTCTACGTCTACCGCAAGGGCTGAGCCGGCACGCGGAACGTCCCGCCGATCGGCAGCGCCGCGCTGCGTTCCGGGGCGTCGGCCAGCGCGAGGCGGAAGCGGCGGACCGGGTCGTCCATCGGCTCGAGGCTCAATTGAAACGTCTGGTGATGCAGCGGCAGGATGAAGCGCGCCCCGGCGTCATCCGCCATCGACACGGCCTGTTCCGGCGTGCAGTGGGCGCCGATCCACGGGTCATAGGCGCCGATGGGAAACAACGCGAGGTCAAACGGCCCCTTGCCGCGCAGCTTGCGAAAGAGCGGCGTGTACGCCGTGTCCCCCGCAAACAGGATCGAGCGCCCGCCGCGGCGCAGGATGTATCCATTATAACCGCGGAAATCGTCTGTCCGCATCCGCGCGCCCCAATGCCGCACCTCGAACGCCTCGATCTCCAGATCGCCGACGCTCGTCCGCTCGCCCCACGAGAGCTCGGTCGCCGGTCGCCGCAACAAATCGGCGGTGCGATGCGCGGTAACAACGGGCGCTCCTTTGGCCACGTGCGAGAGGGTCCGCAAGTCAAAATGATCCATGTGCGCATGGCTGAGCAGGACGAGGTCAATCTTGGGCAACTGCGCGATCTGCAAAGCCGGCGCAACATGCCGCTTCGGCCCCAGGATAAACGGTCCCCAACCTAATCCGACGCGGGGATACAACACCGGGTCCGTGAGGATCATCATGCCGCCGAAATTGATCAGCGCGGTGGAGTGCCCGAGCCAGGCGACCGTCATTTCATCTGGCCGCCACGTGGTCGGATCAGGACGCAGCGGCGCGGGTTGGATGCGGCGGAAGTATCCGCCCAGCAGCATCCGGAAGAACCGATATCGAGGGCTGCTCACTGGCCGGAGTTGGGTGCGAGGTCCGGCGGGCGTGGGTTTTCCGGCATAGGCCGATAGAATGGTAACCGAAAGTCGAAAAAGTTCATGCGCCGATTTGCCGCGGAAGCGCCTTTGCGTTAGATTCTAGCCGGTTTGTCATCCGTTGCTCAGGGGCGCCACTGTGAAAACGATTAAACTATTCACTAATCAGGGTGAGGCGTCGTTTGCCGTGTCGCTTTTGCAATCGGAGGGGTTCGATGCGGTGCTGCTGGACGAGGGATCGTTCCAGTTCGCGTATGCCGGGGCAGCGATTCCAATCCGGCTTCAGGCGCCCGAAGAGCAAGCGAAAGAGGCTTTGGAATTTCTAGAGGATTTCTCAAGGCGTGACTCGTGACTCTGGAGCGCGATCAAACAAGTTGTAGCCGTGAGCATCAGCGCGACAGGCTTCGCGAGCAACCTTTGTCCACCCGGTAGCGAACGCTCTCCGAGCAGTCCCACTTTTTTGCTGGAATGGAGCGTGTTTTTAAGGGTAGTTCGCGCCCCTAGCAGCGGCGGGGAACAGCCGACGCATTTGTTCTCGACAATATCGTATAACAATTATACAAATGGGACGCTTTAAGCGAGAAGTGAGTCTTAGCCGCCGAGAGAATCCCAAACCCGCTTGAATTTCTATGAGAATCAAGTATCTGCTCGTCTGTATCATTTCGGCGCCTTGCGCGTTTTTATCGCCCGTGGAAGCTCATGGTCAGACGAGACTGTTTATCCAAAAGCAAAAAGGAGGAGGTGATTCGGAAAAGGCGCCCATCCTAACTCCTGAACAGCTCCAACAACGCCTCGACGTCGAAACCGTGGCAATGTTTCAAAGATCAGAAGCGATAGAGAACTCCGAAGTTGGGAAGCTCCTAAGGGAGCTACAAAGCGCCAGATTGTGGTTAAAGGCAGACAAAGATAGTTGGATTGCCGCTCTTCCCTTGGAGGAAGACGCGGCAGCCAAAGCAATCGCGATCGCGTTGGATGGCGAACATAAGCGACACTATGCTAAGAGAAAGGATATCGCCATCAAGGCGCTGAATGATTACCTCAACTTCCACCAAAATTCCGAAACGTCCGCTTACCCCGAGCCATACACGTATGCGTATGTTCAGAAAATCGTCGGTGAAGATGTGAGTATACTTTCGAAATAGCTTTTAAAGTTCATGCTGATCAGGATGAAAGGACCCTTCGATAAAAAGGTCATCAAAGAACCACTGGATTTCCGGCTTTTCTCGGTTTGTCTTCTGTTGGCATCGGGAACGATTTCTTCGGGGCAAGCGCCTTTTGATACCTGAAAATCAAAATCTCCAGCTGACGTATCGTTTGAGGAGATACAGGCTCGGCACGAAAAGTGGGTTCAGAACGCCCAACAAGAAGAGGCGCGTGAGGTACGTGAGCCGGGGATAATGTTACAAGCGCTCTTCATTGTAAGTGGCGAGATAAACAAAGAAGCACAAAGTGGAGATGAGCCGTTCGTGATCTTCCCCTTCAACGCCCAGAAATTCTTTGAGGGCACGCTTACCAGGTGTTTGTTCAACGAGCAGATTGCGCGCAGGGAATCAATTCGTGAACAGATTAAGCGGTATCTGGCTGAACATTCAGCTGGAGATATCAAAGCATTTCCTCCTCCATACACTCGGTCCTATGTCGAGGCCTTGCTGTCCTATTAGACAATTGGCATCGCGAGCGGTCTGTCCCAGGATGGGCGAGCTGCATTCGTCAACTGGTCGGAATCGCTCAACAAGGAAGGCTCGGAGAGCCATCCCTACCTTGTTTTGATGGGAAAGAGCCGACGCATTTGGGTCTCGACATCGTCGTGTAGCGATTATACCAATTACGCAGAGTTCGCCAAGAACGATGTATGTGCATAACTAAAGGACTCGTATTTGTTGCCACTCTGATGATTATTGGGGGTGAGGGCTATGGACAAACCGAAGATACTTCGATCAACCATGAGGCGTTGATAGGTCCATTTCTGTACCGGGGCCTTTTGAATGTAGAGGAGGTGCGTCGTCGGGATGCGGCTGCGCGAGATATGTCTGGAATCGGCTTGTTGATCAACGCCGTAAACATTGCTGATATTTGGTCGATCAAGGAAGTACAGTCTTGGGAGAAGGTGACGTTAGATGACAAAACTCCGGAAAGAGCAAGGACCTTTCGTCTTGCGATGGATTATAGGCGAAAGGCGGACCAAGAGAGTCGCGTGAAGGCGTTGAAGCAGTTGGTCGAATACTTGGCGCAACATCCCAAGGAGGATGAAAAGGCCTATGAAGATTACTCGTATGACTATGTAAAGAGGTTCGTTGACGCACACGCAGCAAAACCGCCCCCGGCGCCCTGAGGAACGTCTCTTTTGACGCTACGTGTTTGATTCCGGCGCGTCGCCGCGGAAGCGGTCTATTTTGCTGTCGCCGGCGGGGATCGTCACCGGTTTTCCTTCCGAGGCGGCGGAAAGGTAGATGGCTTCCATGAGGCGTTGATCCTGCAGGCCCTCCTCACCAAACGTGAAGGGCTTCCCGTCGCGCGGGGTGGGCGAGAGGCTTTCGTCGCGGGTAGAGATCGATCTCCGAGCGGCCCGGGTTTTAATAGGATGGCGCTCCACTCGCCGGGACGTGCCATAGGCAATCCAAATACGGACGGCTCGGAGAGCGTTCAGAGGCGACAAACAGAGTGGGAACTTGCAAACGCTTCTGCCGTCAATGAGCTTTAGCGCGCCCGGCAACCACCCCATGCGTATCTTTCTTTTAACGTGTGCCACCTTCCTGACCTGCGTTGGCGCACATGCTGAGCTGTACCTGCAGAAGAGCTCCGTTTCACCAGATGGAACGGCGGTTTTCGCGATCAACTACCCTCCGACGAAAAACAACGCAGAAGGATGGGCCCAGGGTTGTTTTTTGCATCCAAGGAGCAAGAAGCCAATCGGCAGTCTCTTCTTTCTCCCGGACACCGATGCAAATACAGACCATCCAGGATCTTACTCTTTCGACAACTATCGCGTGTTCGAATATGTCTGGTCCGCCGACTCTCATTATGTGGCCGTGACGCTTAATCGAAGACGATGGAGCAGCATCTATCCGTTTCGCCGACGAAGATCAGCTTTTCAGATGCTTATTATGCCCAATCTTTATTCTTTGCTCGAGCCGCACCTAAAGGAAGTTATTCAGGTGGGTCTTAATACCAGCATCCGGGCAGAACGTTGGACCAAGGATCATTTGTTGGTCGCGTCGATAACTAAAGACGGGCAGACCACCCAAAGCGGACAGATAGATCAAGGTTGGAAGGAGCACTCGATTACAGCGACCATCCTCTTCGCGCGAGACGGCGCTCCAAGGATTAAAGAAACGGAGTTTTGCGTCGACGATTAATTGTAAATATTTATGGAAGCGCTGATTCAATCGCCATATGAGCCAAAGGTTATTGCGGATTGATAAATTGTTGGGCGACCGCCCCGGTTGCCAGAGTGAGCGCGCCGTCGCGGCAACCGAAGCGGTCGCCCTACAGTCACTGCAATGGTGGATGACAACCCTGGTAATGTGCCGTAATTTATAGTATGCGTCTAAACATAGTAGCTGCTTTTGCTATCACTGTGGGAATGTTCGCTCATACGAGCTCTGGACAAACCGAAGATTCTTCGATCAATCATGAGGCGTTG
This sequence comes from uncultured Chthoniobacterales bacterium, assembly GCA_964249195.1. GTDB lineage: Bacteria > Verrucomicrobiota > Verrucomicrobiia > Chthoniobacterales > SZAS-18 > CAXUAZ01. Next base: position 2,764 of record CAXUAZ010000063.1, on the reverse strand, counting down.
ATAGGTCCATTTCTGTACCGGGGCCTTTTGAATGTAGAGGAGGTGCAGGTGCGTCGCCGGAATGCGGCGGCAATGGGTTCTGATTTCCTTCAAGAAGGGGCCGCGAGAGACATGTCTGAGATCGGCTTGTTGATCAATACAATTACCAGCTCTGATCATTGGTTGAGCAAGGAGGTACAGGAATCAGGGAATAAAATTGCAAGTAAAAGTCAAACTCAGGAAGAAGCGACGGCCATTCGTCTTACGTTTGATGAAATCCGGCGAGAGAGGCGGGTGAAGGCGTTGAAGCGGTTGGTCGAATACCTGGCGCAACATCCCAAGGGGGATGAAAGGGCCTATGAATATTACTCGTATGACTATGTCCAAAGGTTCGTTGACGCGCACGTAACGACACCGCCTCCGGCGCGCTGAGGAACGCCTCGTTCCGCGCTACGTGTTTGATTCGGGCGCGTCGCCGCGGAAGCGGTCGAGCTTGCCGTCGCCGGCGGGGATCGGCACCGGTTTTCCTTCCGAGGCGGCGGAAAGGTAGATGGCTTCCATGAGGCGTTGATCCTGCAGGCCTTCTTCGCCGGGCGTAAAGGGCTTCCGGTCGCGCAGGACGCAGTCCGCCATGTGATCCATCTCCAGCGCGAACTGGTTCTTGGGCGTCAGCGCGGGTTGCTCGCGGATCTCCAGTTTTCCTTCCGCGTGTGACGTTTCCATGCGCAGGCCCTGATACGAAAACGCCGGGTCCATCCCGAACCAACCCGTCTCCGCATACACCCGGTAGCGTCGTGATTCGTGGAAGCCGTAGCTCGTCGCGCAGTTCGCCGTGATGCCGCTCGGGGGGAACCGCAGTTGGAACGACACGCTCTCCTCCACCTCCTTGAACCGCGGATCACCCGGCGTGCTGTATGTCGTCCCCGATACCTGCACGGGTTCTTCGCCGAGGAGGTAGCGGATCGTGTTCAGGCAGTACAACCCAACGTCGGGCAAGGCGCCGCCGCCGGCGAGCGCTTTCTTCTGGCGCCACTGGCTGGGGTCGCCTTGCATCTGGCCGTTGACCGACTCGATGAACTTGACCGCGCCATATTTATGCTCGCGCACGAACCGGCGCAGCAACGCGTTCGACGGCTCGTATTGGATGCGGTAGGCGATCATCAATTTGCGCGCGGCTTTCTCGCATGCGGCGATCATTTGCTCGCATTCGGCGGCGGTGTTGGCCATCGGCTTCTCGCAGAGGATGTGCTTGCCGGCTTCCGCCCCGCGGACCGTGTATTCGGCGTGGAGACCGTTGGGCAACACGACGTAGATGACCTGGACGGCCGGGTTGTCGCGCAAGCGGTCGTACGTTTTATAATCGTAGATGCTGTCGATGCCGTGCTCCTTGGCCACGGCCGCCGCCTTGTCGGGCGAACCGCTCACCAGTGCGGTCAGTTTCGCCTTCTTGCACTGCGCAAAGGCGGGGATGATCTCTTCCAACGCGAGCCGGCCGAGGCCGACCACCGCGAAGCCGACGCGCTCCGATGGCGGGAGCGGTTCCGGGGGCGGATCGGATTTGCGCTCCGTGTCGGCGTTGAACGGGGGCAGCGTGATCGGAGCGGCGGAGGCGGCTTTGACGGCAAAGGCCGCCCCGGCAAGACCGAGGCTGGCGTTGGCCATGAACTGGCGGCGGGAGAGGGGATTCATCACAAAGAAGGAAGGCGTCTTCTCTAAAACGTCTCGCGCCGCCGCCTGGATGGGCTCCCGCGATCCGGCGAATGACAAATCGAGAAAATAGCGGAAGTTGCCTGCCCGCGGATCAAATTTGGATCATCTGACGACATGAATTTTTGTTCCTTGAAACCGGTTGCCGCCACGGTGGCGTTCCTCGGGTTGGCCGGGTGCGCGGTCGGTCCCAATTACCAGGGGCCGCCCGAGACGCCCAAGCCCGCCAGGTTCAAAGGGGCAACCTCGAAGTGGTCGGCCGCGGCGCCGCGCGACCGGGAGCCGAAGGGGCCCTGGTGGGAAATCTACGGCGACCACACCCTGAATCACCTCGAGAAACAGGCGCTCGACGCCAATCAAGATATCAAGATCGCGGTCAGCCGCATCGAGCAATCCCGCGCGCAGACGCGGATCGCCGCGGCGGATTTTTTCCCGAACGTCGACGTGAACGCAAACGGGACGCGCCAGCGGACCACCAACACGGGCCCGGTGCAGAAGGCGGGGCTTGTCGGCGGCCTCCCCGAGTTGGGTGGGGGCGGCGGCGCGACTTCCACGAGCGGAGCGGTCCTGCGCAGCCAGCCGTTGACGAATACGTTCGACGACTTCCGCGTGCCGGCGCAGTTGAATTGGGAGCTCGACCTTTTTGGCCGGGTGCGACGGACGTACGAGGCCGAACGCGCCGAGGCCCAAGCGGTCGCAGCCGACTTCCAGGCCATGACGCTCAGCGTGACGGCCAACGTGGCGGCCGCGTACTTCAACCTGCGCGCACTCGACGCCGAGATCGACGTCCTTGACCGCACGATCGGCGCCCGGCGCGAGGCGCTGCGCATCGCCGGCGAACGGCTCGAAGCCGGGCTCACCGGCGAGTTGGACGTCGTCCGCGCCAAGGCCGATCTCGCCAACAACGAGGCGGACCGTTTTGCGGTGGAGCGGGCGCGCGGCGAACAGGAAAACGCGGTGGCCACGCTGTTGGGCCAGTCGGCTTCGGAGTTGAAGATCGCGCGGCATCCGCTGACCGCCCGGCCGCCGCGCGTGCCGGCCGGGTTGCCCTCGCAGTTGCTGGAGCGCCGGCCCGATG
>CAXUAZ010000062.1:0-19046 GCA_964249195.1 uncultured Chthoniobacterales bacterium | reverse complement strand
CCTTCTGCCTTCTGCCTTCTGCCTTCTGCCTTCTGCCTTCTGCCTTCTGCCTTCTATCCGCGCCCCGGCGGCGGCGTTAAAATTGTTGCAGAGAGAGGGTTGACTGGCACAGCGCTTGCATCAATTTTGATCCAACATGTTCTCTCGCCGCCTTCTTGTTTTTGCCGCTGCCTTGGCCGTGTTAGCGAGTCCGGCGCCGGCTTCCGTGGAAGTTTACCTTTCCAAGCCACAGGCGCAGACGGTGGATCCCAGCTTCACCCTGACTTCCACGGAGAACTTCAACGGCAGCCCGCAAGGGAACTTCACGACGCTGGCCTCAACAACCATCGGCGCCTACGCGACCACGGCGGGAACCGCCAAAATCCGGCCGAACGACAAGTACGGCGGCTATAATCAAGGCAACTATCTGGCTGTGGCCGTCGGCGGGACCACTTCCGTCGCGCTCAACTCGCCCGAAGCCTACTTCGGGATCTTCTTCACGGCGGCGGACGGGGACGACACGATCACCCTATACGATTCCGGGGGCCTGAAGCTGGGCGCGTTTGCGGCCTCGAGTCTGGCCACCTTCCTTTCCCAACCGACGGTCGTTGCCACCAATGGCACGACGTACAACAGCTCCGCCTACCTCGGGCAGCCCACCGCGGATGGCTCGGCCCCAACGTTGAACACAGGCGAGTACTACGCGTACCTCAATTTTGTGGTCACCAGCGGAAACAACATTGCGCGCGTGGATTTCTCCAAGTCGACTGGCGGCACGTTTGAATCGGACAACCATGCGGTGAAGGCGGCGGCGCCTAGTTTCATCAATTCGACCTTCGTCGATCTTGGAACGGTTCCGGAACCCACTTCGGTCGCGATGATCCTGATGGGCGCGGCTGCGCTCGGCGCAGCGACGGTTTCCCGACGCCGGTCGGCGGATCAACGCCCCGCGTAAAACGGATTGTGGCGTTTCTCCTGCGCGACCGTCGTTAAGGGCCCGTGGCCGGGGCAAACGATCGTCGCGTCCGGCAGCGTCAGGATGGCCTCGCGGTTCATCCGCAAGGCGGCGGCGTAGCTCTCCGGCGGCACGCCGCCCATCGATCCTGCAAACAGCGCGTCTCCCACGATCGCCAGCGGCACGCCGCCTTCCACGACATACGTCAGCCCGCCGGGAGAATGCCCGGCCGTCAAGCGCGCGGAAATCTTCAACCCCCCCACCGTAAACTGCGCGCCTTCCTCGACCGCCGTCGCCTGCGGAATCTTCTCCCGCGCCGACACGAACACCGTCGCTCCCGTCTCCGCGACGAGATCCTCCAAGTCTGCGACGTGATCGTAATGCGTGTGGGTTAGAAAGATCGACCCCACCGTGAGCCCGTGCTGGCGGATGACCTCCAGCATTCCCGTGCAATCGCCGCCCGTGTCGAACGCCGCGGCCTGACCGCCTTCCTGGTCCCACACGAGGTACGCGTTGACCGTCATGTCTTCAAAGGGCGTGTTGAACGCGGCAAATGTCGCGGGCAACTCGGGCGTCTCCGGGCGCCAGCTCTCGCGGCCGAGCGCGATCAACGAGCCCGGATCGAGGTCGAGTGCCTCGGCGATCTTCGCGGCGGCATCCGCGTCGAACTGCCCGGCCTGCAGCGCCTCCAATTGGTCGAACTCGAGGCCCGCCCGTTGCACGAGCAAAGACTCGCTGAGCTTCAACCCTCGCCGGGCCTTGCCGATGACATCCTGGAACTGATCTTCGAGCGGGATTCGCATGATGGTTACAATCGCGCGAGAGCCTCGCGCTGGCGGCCTATTCAAATTGGCGTTTGAACCGCTCGAACTCCTCCCGCAACGCCCGAACCTCTCCCTCCAGTACATCCAGCCGCCAAGGACCCGCCGGCGCGATGGGGCCGTCGTCGGGGGCCGGTTCGCCGGAAAGCAGTTGTGCGTAGCGGCGTTCCTTTTGCCCCGGCCGGGCCGCCAGGAGGCGCGTGAGCGGTTCGTCGCCGGCGCCGAGACTCTCGAGGGTCTGCTCGACTTCACCCAGCGAACCGAACCCCGCCATGCGTTCGCTGCGGCTGCGCAACTCCCCCGCCGTCTGGGGCCCGCGCAGCAGCAGCGTGCAGAGCAGGGCGACCTGGCGTTCGTCGAGGTTGTAAAGATCGAGCAGGTTGTGCCGGTATTTTTGCACGCGCGAACCCGCGCCGAAGATCACGGTGGCGAGCTTCTTCTGCCGGAGCGAGTCGAGGCATTCCTCCACCTCGCGGTCGCCGATGGACATCACCGGCTCGCGCGCGGTGCTCTGGTTGCAGGCGTTGACGAGCGCATTGAGGCTTAACGGATAATTATCCGGCGTGATGCGCTCCTTCTCGATCAGGCAGCCCAACACGCGGACCTCGGCAGGGGACAGTTCCATGGTTTTTTACAGCAGTGGCTTCAACGACGGCCAGAGCGCCTCGGCGATCACCTTGTGACCCTCCGCGGTGGGGTGAATGCGGTCGCGCTGGTTGAGCGTCTCGCTGCCGCCGACGCCTTCGAGCAGGTACGGCATGAGTGCGGCGCCGTTGGCCTGTGCGACCGCGGGGAAGATCGCAGCGAAACTGGCGACGTATTGCTCGCCGAGATTGGGCGGCATCTTCATCCCGGCGACCAGCACTTTGACGCCGGGGTTCCTGGCCTTCACCTTCTCGATGATAGCCTGCAAATTCTTCTGCGTTTCCGCGGGCGGGATGCCGCGCAGGCCGTCGTTGCCGCCCAGCTCCAGCACGAGCACCGCGATGGGCCGCCGCAGGAGCCAATCGATCCGCCGCAAGCCACCCGCGCTGGTGTCGCCGCTCACGCCGGCGTTGATCACCGTGTAGGGCAGCCCGGCCGCCTTGATCTTCGCCTCGACCAACGCCGGGAACGCCGACGTCGACGCGTTATCCAACCCGTAACCGGCGGAAAGGCTGTCCCCGAGGAAGACGACGGTCCGGGCGGGTTCTTGTGCGGAAGCGATCATGAGCGAGAGGCCCGCGGCGAAGGCAGCACAGAAGCGGAGCATTTCTTGCAATATCGCCCGCGATCGCCGATTCGCAAAAAATGAGCCCGGCGCCCCGCTTCTTGCGTAAATTGAGCGGCCCATGGACCCCGTACTGGAAGTCTCCCGACTCACAAAAACCTACCGCAGCGGGGAAGCGGACCTGACCGTCCTCCACGAGGTCAGCTTCGCGCTCCCCGCCGGCGCGACGTGCTCGATCGTCGGCCCCTCCGGCAGCGGCAAGACGACCCTCCTGGGTCTCTGCGCCGGGCTCGACCGCGCGACGAGCGGCTCCGTGAAGCTCGCGGGCCAGGCGTTGGAAACATTGAACGAAGATCAACGCGCGCGTCTGCGCAACGAGCACACTGGCTTCGTCTTCCAGAATTTCCAGCTCATCCCCACCCTTACCGCGTTGGAAAACGTGATGGCGCCCGCCGAGTTGCGCGGCGGCCGCGACCGGCGCTCGACCACCGCCCTTTCCGCCGAAGCCGCCGAGCTCCTGCGCCAGGTCGGCCTGGAAAAACGCCGGGAGCATTACCCCACCCAACTCTCCGGCGGCGAGCAACAGCGCGTCGCCCTCGCGCGCGCCTTCATCAACCGCCCGCGCCTGCTCTTCGCCGACGAACCCACCGGCAATCTCGACGCCGCGACGAGCGATCTCGTAGTCGATCTGCTGCTCAACCTCAACACCCAATCCGGCGCCGCCCTGGTGCTCGTCACGCACAATCTCGAACTCGCCGCGCGCACCGAGCGCATCATCCGCCTGCGCGACGGCCACATGGTTCCCGAGGACGCATGAACGCCTTCGCCTGGAAAATGGCCTGGCGCGACAGCCGGCGCTCGCGCGGGCGGCTCGTCGTGTTTTCCTCCGCGCTGACGCTCGGCGTGGCGGCCTTGGTCGCGATCGGGTCGCTCGGGCGCAATCTCGAGAGCGCCATCGACGACCAGGCGCGCAGCCTCCTCGGCGCCGATCTCGTGCTCGAAGCGCGCCAGACCATGGAGCCCGCGACCGACGCCTTCATTCGCGGCCTCGGCGGCCAGCAAGCGCGCGAAACACGCCTCGCTTCGATGGCCGAATTCCCCGGCGGCTCCCGCCTCACCCAGGTGCGGGCCATGGAGGGCGACTTCCCGTTTTACGGCGCGATCGAGACGGAGCCGGCCGGCGCGATGGCGGACTTCCGCGCGGGACGCGGCGTGTTAATCGAAGAGAGTCTGCGGTTGCAATACGGGATCAAGGCCGGCGCCGCCGAGATGCGGATCGGAGGGAAGCCGTTTCGCGTGCTCGGCAGCGTTTTGAAAATGCCCGGCGAGGCCAATGCCTTCGCCAACTTCGCGCCGCGCGTGCTCCTGCCGCGCGCGCAACTGCCGGCGGCGCTCAGCAGCCGCGGCAGCCTCGTGCGCAACATCGCGTACCTGCGCCTGATTAACGGGACGGACATGCGGCGCTACCTGCGCGACCTCAAGCCCGCCCTCAACAAATACCATCTCGACTCCGAGACGGTGGAGCAACGCAAGCGCCAACTCGGCCACGTCTTCGAGGACGTGCGGCGATTCCTGAGCCTGGTCGGTTTTGTGTCGTTGCTGCTCGGCGGCATCGGCGTGGCGAGCGCGATCCAGGCGCACCTCAAGCAAAAGCAGCGCACCGCGGCGGTGTTGCGCTGCCTGGGGGCGTCGTCGCGGCAGACGCTCGCGATTTATCTGATCCAGGCGCTGGCGCTCGGGGTGATCGGTTCGGTGGCCGGCGCGCTGGTCGGCATCGCGATCCAGGTGGCGGTGACGCCATTTCTGACGAGCGTGCTGCCCGTGACGGTAAAGCTCGCGATCTCCTGGCTCGCGGTGGCCGAGGGCATCGGCGTGGGCCTGGGCGCGTGCGCGGTGTTCACCTTCATCCCGCTGCTGCCGATCCGGCGCGTGCCGCCGCTGCTCGCGTTGCGCTCGGCGTTCGACGCCAGCGCGGCAACCGCTCGCCGGCACGACCCACTCCTGTATCTAGCCTACGGATTGCTCGCCGCGGCGCTCATCGTCTTTCCGTGGGCGCAGAGCCGCGACGCGCGGCTGGGGCTCGGATTTTCCGGCGGGCTGTTCGTGGCGTTCGGGTTGCTCGCGTCGGTCGCGTGGGCGTTGATCCGGGCGGCGCGCCGGTGGTTCCCGCGCTCGTGGCCGTTTGAATGGCGGCAGGGTTTTGCAAACTTATACCGGCCGAACAACCGGACGCTGCTGCTCGTGTTCGTGCTGGGGTTGAGCACGTTTTTGTTGCTCGGGCTGCATCTCACCAAGGAGGCGATCCTGCGCCAGTTCGCCGCGAAAGGCGACCCGGCCGCGCAGCCCAATCTGATCTTCTTCGACATCCAGCCGGATCAAAAAGACGCGCTGGCCGCGATCGTGCGCGACCACCAGATGCCCGTGCTCGGGATCACGCCCGTGATCACGATGCGCCTAACGGCGCTTAAAGGGCGCTCCGTGGACGACATCGCCGCGCAGGAGCGCGCCGCGCGCGGTCGCGGCAAGGCGTCCACCCCGGAATGGCGCCTGCGACACGAGTATCGCTCGACGTACCGCGACCGCCTAACGGACACCGAGGAGATCGTCGGCGGCCATTTCGAGGGCCGGGCGCCGGCCGGCAAGACGGGTCTGGACGCCGCGAGCGCCGTGCCGATTTCGCTGGAGGCGCAAGCCGAGCGCGAGTTGAAGGTGGGGGTCGGAGATGCCATGACGTTCGACATTGGCGGCATCCCGCTTTACACGATCGTGGGCAGCCTGCGGAAGGTGGATTGGAGCCGGTTTTCGCCGAACTTCTTTGTCGTGTTCCCCACGGGAGTATTGGAAGACGCGCCGACGTTCAACGTGCTGGCCACGCGCGCGCCGAACGCGGCGGCATCGGTGGCGTTGCAGGGCAGGGCGGTGCGGCGTTACCCGACGGTGTCCGCAATTGACCTGAGCCTGGTCGCGGCAACGATCCGGGGGATCGTCGACAAGGCGACGACGGCGGTGCGTTTCCTGTCGGGATTCACAGTGGGGACGGGGCTGCTGGTGTTGTGCGCGGCAATCTTCACGGGGCGGTACGAGCGGGTGAAGGAGGGGGTGTTGCTGCGGACGTTAGGCGCGTCGCGGCGGCAGATCGTGCGGATCCTGTGGGTGGAGTATTTCTGTCTCGGGACGCTGGCGGCGTTCACCGGGATCTTGCTGGCAGCGGCGGGGAGTTGGGCGTTGTCGGTGTTTGTGTTCAAGACGACATGGGCGCCCGCGCCCGGATCGATGCTCATCGCATGGGGATTGGCGGTGGGGCTGACGTTGCTGGCGGGAGTATCCGCGAGCCGCGGCGTGTGCAATCACCCGCCGCTGGAGGTGCTGCGCGGGGAGGAATAGGAGTCTTCCGTCCCTTCCGTCGAAGGGACAGAGCCTCTTTTTTCAGTGTTGGTCGTGGTTATTGCCATCCTTCTTCTGGCGGGCGGCTGGCTTCGCGACTGATCCTGTGCGGGCCGCGGCGCCCTTGCGAGCAGAGCCGCCGTTGTGGTTGCTATACCGCGGCTGTACGACTGCTCGACCGCCCTGACGAGAACTCGTAGGGCGTTTGTACTGGCTAGTCCGCGGACCACGGCCATTCTGAGAATAATGTTCGCGATCGACGTAACGATCATGCTCCACGGCCACCACGGTGGTTCCGCCGTATGCCGGTCCACCCTCGTAGTATGATCCCGGGCCATAATCCGGTCCCGGAGCATAAACGCGCGACGGTCGAGCCTCCACGTAAGCGGGTTCAACCGCACAACCAGTGAGCAAAGCGGCCGCTGCGACGAGGGGAAGAACGAGGAGGTGTTTCATAAGGATGCAACAGAGCATCGTGCCAAAACAATCTTTGGCTGTATAAGCGCTCGCCGGCAACCACCCATCCCAGTGGATATGAAAGCCTGGCCCTTTCTTCAAGGCATAACAACGTGGAGATCGTCCTCCGTCTGCAACACATCTAGACGTCGTCCGTAAAGGGCGAGTTCGCCCTAATGGACAAGTTCTTGCCAACAAAGGGTTGAAGTTCATCGACCGACTCCACGCTCCCAGTGCGGGCCTATCAATATGGCTTCGCAGCAAACGAAGAAGCAGTGCCAAGCACGATGATCATTGGAAAGAAGGAAAACGGCGATGATCCTCGGAACGTTCGGTGTCGAGCAGACGTGAATGTCATGAGATTTAATGCTGCGGGTTGTTGGCAACGTTGTCATTGTCAACAATCAGGCGGGGACGAGTCCGTCCATAGGAATCTGGATAAATAACGATGCTGGCTTTCTGAAGCTGATGAAAATCAACACTGTTTTCCCAATGGCTTGATTTGCCCTCAGCGCCCTTAAACGATGTAGTCACCAAATAGTTCTGACGGTTTAGACCGACGATCCTAAAAAAACCGCGATTTGCGCTGACCAGTACATTGACGTTATCGCCGATCATGACTTGGCAGTCACCGCCTCCGGCATCAAGAAAATTGTAAATGCTAAGGTCGCCAGAAGTTCCCGTCCCTTCATCCATCAAATCTGTAACGACTCCTCCGGATTTCTCCTGTCTCAAGAGCAAAGTGGCAGAGTGTCCGTCCTGAATCGCCACGAGTATCTTGTGCGAGCTTTGAGCATCACCGGTTGCTTCCGAAATCTGCAAATCGAGCAAACCAGGGGGCACGTCGATGAAGCTGGCGAAATCATAGCGTCCCTCCTTCAGCGAAATCTTGCCCAAGCTTCTAGCGCTTCCGGCAGATGCGATCGATACCTGCACGGCCGGTGACGCACTGTTTTCGCTTACCTTCCATACACGTATATGAGCTACAGCCTCCTTTGACACAACAGCGGCGGAACTCTGTTTTAGAGGAGACTTCCCACGTGGTTTTGCCTCAAGCGAGTTCACCCCGGAACTTTGCGCGCCGATCAAGATAGTAATCGCGGCCACGAAGTAGTTCCTCTTCATATAGTTATTGTTCCAATAATTCTAGACCGCCTCGGCTATTGCCCTTCGATCGACGGGCTTGGTCCATCCGCTGTCAGCTTAAATCGAATCCTCCCATAGGTGTCTGGGTAGACGAAGACCGTTCCGCGATGGGTCGTTTTAAAATCCATCTCAGCCGCCCAGTTCCGCGGACCCTTCGATGTTAACGCCCTCATCGTTATTGGCACGTTTGCGCTAGGAAGTTGCTCAAGCACTTGGACATCCCCGAATTCTAACGGGCCCGTGTGTTGCTTATCTGCGGTGACAACCACCTTGGCGCCCTGACTGAACTGCCGTACCGTCAGCATGTTGTTCACCGGCTTGGAGGGATCAATCGATTCATTGATCAGTTCACTGACCAGCTCTCCTGTCGGTTTTTGTGAAACAAATATGGTGAAGTAACCCTTATCAGGTATCGTTGCATCAACCATCCTTAGAGACGTCTTGGGATCTGACGACTTTGCAAGCCGAAGCGAGTAATGGCCAGGCGCAATTGGTTGATAGCCAGTATAGAAGTTAGCGGGGAGCGCAGTTAAGATAGGACGGCCGCTTGCCTCCGTGCCGGTCGAGACTTCAAGAGGCGCGTTCATTGCGATGGCCATATTCCAAAGTCTGAGATACGCGACCGGCTTTTTGAACGTGGGAACCGGGGTAGGTGTCACGCTGGGCGCCGGCGTCTGTGCGCAGGCAGAGTGCAGGCCTAACGCGACCGCCCCAATCCTAAAGACCAGCGCTGGATTCGATAACTTGAATATCATAGTGGTTGGGCTTGTCGAAACGCGTCTTTAGCCGCTGGTCTAGCAAGGGTCCGGCGCTCGCGTCAAATGCTACTGTCTTCCCTGAACTGTCAGTCCCGGGATGAAAGTCTGGTGAGATGCCGTTGATTGCCGAAGGAGACGCCTTGGCGATCAGGCGGAAGGTTACTTTAAGTCGCTGCGTCGAGGAATAAATCTTAGCGGCAGTCGAGCTCTTTTGCGTAATAGCTTGGCCAACCGCGTAGACGGTAAATGTGTCGCCACGCGTGGTGATCATTTCGGCAATTCGGCGAAACAACTCCTCACGTCCCCGATCGTATACTTTGCTTGAGAGATCTATGCCGGTGAGATCCAAATTCGCGTAGTCCCGCGCTGGTGTTGTTGAATGGGTGCGCCCAAAAACCGGCAATTCCGACAGTTCCCCCCTTTCCCAAAACGGCCCCGCACCAGTCTGGGTAACGCCGCCTAAGTTTATAGCTTGCGTCTCGGGATCCTTTAGAGGGGTTGTGATCCGAGTAACCATTGCGTCGACCAGCTTTTGAACTTGAGGAACATTTGCCGACGGTGTGGCAGATGGATCAAGCGCCGCATCCCCCACAGGCTTGGGCTGATAAAGAAAACCCATCAGTGCTGCCTTCAAAGCAGCGCCGTTGTCTCGCGCGACGCCATTGATGTTGATGACGCCTGGTTGTTCGATCCCGTACCCATCCACCATTCGAGGCTGATCTGCGTGATCAGCGATCGAGAAGAAATCTAGCAGGCGCCACGATGTCCAGGATCGACTAGCTGAGAGTTGATCCCCGTCCCAACGATCATCGTGTTGCCCAATCTTTAATGTTCGCCCGCCGCCGCGGCAGCTATCTATTGCGGAGGCAGAGTTCAAAGTGCGCGCTGCATCAAAGACATCGCCCAATTGACCGATGGAATTAAGTGCGCCGTTACCGATGACCGACGGTGCTTTCTCAGCAGTCATCACTAGCTCGGTCGCGGTCGGATTTGCATCAGGAGTTGCGTAGTGGGGAGGCGAATCGGACCAGGGGTTTCCCGTTCGATTCTCTCTTACCGACATGTAATTAGGTAATCCTAACGTCGGCAGGATGCCACTGGGAGCTGGCACATACGGATGTGAAGGAACGGGCGAGTGAGCGGCCTGTTGCAGATAGTTCTTGTAGCGCGTCGCCTCCGACGCGGTTCCCTCGGTCTTGTAGTAAGCTAATTGCTCATTATTGCAGCGGGGGTCGCCGACCGCTGACGGACCGAGACCATCGCTCGCTCCGGTATTCGTCCAGTTACCGCGCAGGTATCCTCCAAGAGGCGCATATGGAGCTTTGGTGTCAGGGAATCGGAAGCCTGTCGTTCCACCAGTGTATGACATTGGGATGGTAACAATTGCATCGATGTATCCATTCTCGTTTCCAAACACGAGGTCGGTTTGATAGTCAGTTGTGGCGCTATCCTCAAACTTTACCCGGATTGTGTCAGTGGTAACGGCTGTCGCGCTACTGTTGCTTAAAGGCATGGAGCCATGGTAAACGCTTTTGCCGGGAAGTACCCACTTGCATTCCACCACATGCTTGAGAGCCTCCGTGTTGGTGATGATCTCATTGTAGTCCCGACCCTGATACTTTGACGCAGCGGCATGGTTTGCCTTCGTGTCGGTTGTCAACACGGTCACCTGACCTGCGGGAAACGTGACTCCAGTGAGATCGATGTCGAAGTCGCGAGGATGTGTCGCATCACTCCGACTGGTCGAAGGGCTGGGTCCGCCGTCGTCTGGCACGAGAGGGACCGGGTTCAAAAAATTGGTGTCTGAGAGATTAGCCAGGGTACCATACCAAGCGGCGGGACTCGCGACGCGAATAAAAGGAGACTTCCCGAGGTCACTGGCTTTTACGTCACGCGTGCTCATGTTCCAAAGCTCGATATAATAATCAACAACGAGGGTGTATTTTCCAGAGGTGACATCCCCTCGAAAATTGATCGCAGCTTCCTGGATAAATGGAGCGGCATCTTTTCCGATCGCCCAAGGTGGGGCATCAAAAGCAATCAAAGGTTTTGCGGCGGTGGGTACCTTTCCCGTCCCCAAAACTACGGTAGGCACATTGTCGACATCGATGTAGTCACGGATGTTCGCGGCTTCCTTGTAGAGGTAGATCAACGAATGATCGCCGACATCGTCCGATCCTACGTCTAAGGCATTAAGAGCCGCGGACGTCTGAGCAGCGGATTTCCTGTAGAAACGTTGCCCAAAATTTGGTGCATGAAAACGCATTGTCTGCACCAATTGATCCACCTGTGACTGCACGATGCTGGTTGCAGAGGGGTCGGTGTTCGTCGGGATGGTGGCATTGAGATTTACCCTTTGCGATCCATGCCGGCTCATATTTAAGCCTCCCGAAGTCGTCGTTGTGAGGAAACGAAGCTTGTCTGCGATGGTGGCGGGCGCGGGCGCTGTGGCGGAACCGATTGCTGCATCCACCAGCACTGCATGCTTGTACGCCAGCTTTTCCGGAAACAGTGACCCAGGGTACGCTTTGCGAACGGAGACAATTGCTTGCCCATTAACGGATTCATTCGCGTTCGGAGCGGGGTTCCCCGTGACGCTACTTCCGTTTTCGTCAATTACCTTGAACGGTCCAGACATGTCCACATCGCGTGGATTAATGAAGCCAAGCGCATCCGTAACGGGCGGGTTAATGGAATTATCTCTTCGCTGATGCGTGTTCGCAGTGTTGGTAGGATCACCTAAATCAGCATAGTTTATGTTTGCCTTGAAACTTTCATCTTCCACCCAATAGGCGTAACGGCCGTTTACAGTCCCGTTTGCGTCCTTCATCTCCACCCATGAAGCCCGCACCGGGGTGGGCGCGGGCTTGTTGTTCACATCAACGTCCGCGTGGCCCGGAGGAGATCCGATCCAGCCTTCGGAATCATACTGAAAGCGCGGCGTATTGATGTTGATGAAATTTTGCTTCGTAAGGTCTGGCTCGTTCGTGTTAAAAGTCGGCAACGCGCTTGTCTTAGTGGCTTCCGGCTGCCCGATACCTCCAATCACTCCAGACGTCAGAGGCAGTACGTAAATCTGGCGCTTGTCCGCGTTAGCGGCGCCTTCCGTAAGCATGGGCGGTCGGTTGTCGTCCGTATCTACTGGCGCTGCTTGCAAGGCCCGGTAATACAAGCTCGTTCCACCATTGTAAGTGGAGCTTGCCGCACCGGTATCAGCGATGTTGGTGCTTTGTTTTGGATCCCAGACGGTGCATGAGTCAGGAAAATCCTTAAAACATTGTTTTAGAATGGCGACTGCGTTATCGACGCCCGCTTGAGCCATCTGTTCGGCCCGGATCTTCGTTCCATAAGCCGCCGCAGTCGTCCGTTCCGCGGTCATGCTCGACAAAAAGCCTACTGCGACGACCGCGAGCAGCGCAAGAATGATGAGTACGGTTACCAAGGTAAATCCGGCTCTCCTTTCGTTCGGCCAAATACCGGTCGTTCTAAGAAACACTTGCATAAATTAAAGATTCGAGGGAACGCGGCCAGCCGTGTAAGCCTGGAGAGGAACTCGGACGACGAACTGCTGAGTCGATGGCCGGATCACCCTCTGATAGAGAGCCGATGTTCCATCCCACCAAGTATTACGATCCACTCCCAAGTTTCCTTCGAGCTGCCGCGTTCCCGCCGCGCTCAAAGCCTTAAATCTCACCTCAATATACGGAGGAAGTTCCAGAGGATGCTTCGCACCACTCTTGGAGGTGTATTGCCGTTGAACCGCCGAGGCGGACAGATCACCGTGATCGTTTGGCGGCTGTGCGCCGCCTCGGATGGCTTGCAAGTTCGTATCGACGCGGAATTGCAAATCCCAGATGTAGGATGACAGCTCGACTGGTGTTGCGGTAATACTACTTGCGCTGTTGCCCGGGGAAGCGCCATTAGGCCGGGACCGCGCAAATATATCCATGAAATCCAACGGCGTCGTGGTTGTTTTCTTCAGCAGGTCATAGACGCCGTACTGCGCCGGCGAAACGATTTCCGTGTTGATCCCGCTCCCAAGAAACTGTCTGAAAAGCGAGTATGCTCTTGGTGTCCGCGTTCCTTTAGGATCGCTTAAGGGAGGAACATCAGGCAGCCATTGACAAAAATATCCGACTGCGCAAAGAGAACTTGAACCCGTGTTCGAAACAGTCGTCAGAAAGTAAACTTCCTCGTTGTTCGCGTCAAGAGGGTCGGGTTTGGGATCGGGATTAGGATATTTATCGAGCACCAGCGTAGGGGCGATCCCGCCGTCCGTCGGCGAAGGCGCAGGAGAAGATGCCGGGTTCGTCGGAAATTGAATGGCAACACTGCTTAGATCCCGTGTGATCAACTGCAAGGCGGCACGGGCCTCACGATAGGCATCGACTTGGTTTTCACTCCGCTGCCAGGCTCCCGCCGCGACGTTGAAGATCTGAAAAAGAATGACTATCAGCAGAATTCCTACTGTTATGCCAACTAAAAGCTCGATCAGCGTAAATCCGAGTTGCTTGCGGACGTCTGAGCCGCTGAGGCTAAATGAATCTCTCGAGCGCAATGCGGGTATCTCCTTCAGAAAGCCTGCCTCACTGCGCGCGATTAGCGACTACGCTAACGAAGCGATAAATGTCCTTAGGATGGTCAACGGCGTAGACGGCAACCTCGATCTGGTTGGCCAAACCGGAGCTTGGCATTGTCGCACCAGCAGAACCCGTCGCTCCCGCTGTCGTACCAGGCTGACTGTTGAAGCCGAGAGCCACCGCATACTCCGCGCCTGCCGGACTGCTCTGAAACTGCATCGCCTCGCCGGTGGTCACTCCATCGGTGAAGGCGACGTAGAAATTACGTGAGTTGCTGGTGTCAAAAGAGACGGGCTGATTGTCCACAGATAGATCTACCGGGGTGCCATGACCGTTGGAAAGATAAAACACTTTCGAGAAGGGCTGGGTGCGGAAATTCACAAACAAGGTATTCGCGATAGTAGCTGCCCTCGTTTGCTCCACGCTGTACCGAGCGCTGCCCATGGCCAAGGGTAGAGCTCCCATGATACCGACTAGAGCGAAGGCGACGATTCCCAGTGAAATAGTGGCTTCGACCAAAGAAAAGCCATTTAGAGTAGATCTCATTCGAAGTGGCGACCAAAATCTTTGCGGTCAAGACGATTTGGCCGGCAAGTTGTCCGCCGAATTTGGTGTATACCTAGCGCGGCCCGTCGCGGGGTTCAGTCGAATTTCATCTACCAAAACCATCTGATCTGCGCCTCCACCGCTGACGGTGCGAGTTGCCGCCTCGATTCCAGCTGAAGTGATGTTTCCTTGAAAAATTAAAATTCTGAAATTCTGAGCAATTGAGTCATTCGCAATCGAGGCGTCCAGCGCGCCAGTCGAATCAAACTTAACGTACGGCAACTTCATATCAAATGAGGCGCCGCCCGCTTTTGGCGGAGTGATGAAAAAAGTAGGATCCGCACGTCCTAAATTGCGGTTAATGAGTGAATCATAGTCACTCCCAACCTTGAACGAGATTCCTACCGGCAGAAACTGCCAGGCCGATCTTTGAACTGGCGTGAAGTTCACGTTGTCCTCAAAAACGGCATACGCCCTGCCCATCAGAACGTCACCGTTTGTGCCAACCAAGTTCTTGCCGCCGAAGACGACGTACGTTGCCTTCCCGTCCGAAATGGCAAGCATGCGGGCTTGATCCAGCGCGCCCATGATCGTGCGCACGGCAGACTTGCGGCCGCCTGTGCCGTTGATCCCCTTCATCGCGGGAACCGCGACCGCGAGAAGCACTGACATGATCGCCATGACCGTCAGCAGCTCCACGAGGGTGAACGCACCGGCGAAACGGCGAGTAAGCTGGCGTGGACGGGAAAGGCGTTGGTTCATCGGCGGGGTCGCTGGGCGGGACGCCGAAGTTGTCTCCCAGTCAGGAGAGATTTGGCAGCTAAAAGTTGTCACAATCACGTTACAGTTCTACAAGCCCTTGCGGCCAACCAACTTCCTTTGCTCGATTCCCTGCGTTTCCACCTTTGAAACGTTCCTTCCCCGGCTGACGCAAACAACATTCCCTCAGGCAATCCACCCGCCGCAGCCGGTCTGATCCACCCTTACCTGCCCATCGTTAGCGTGAGCAGCCGGCGCTGACAAGCGGATTCTTTGTATCCACATTGTAAATTATTCCACGCTGAAGCGGGCGGTAGCGCTTTTTGCGTCTGGTGTTTCGGCTGCGCCCCGGCGAAGGTTCAGGCCGTACCCATGAGCGGCGAAAAGACTTACACGATTTATTTCGGCGGCGAACTCTTCAGCGCCAAGCATCTCCTCGGCAACGCCATGCTCGCGGAGGCGATCCATCACCGGTCCAAAGGCAAATTCCAGCCGCTCCTGCCCCAGGATCTCGAGCAACGTGACACCACTCTCCACGCCATCCGCGACCAGGACATCCGGGCGCTGCTCGCCTGCGACCTCGGGGTGTTTAACTACGACGGGCCGGAGCTGGATTCGGGGACCGTCGTGGAGTTCATGATGGCGAAGTTTGCCGACATCCCGGCCGTGCTGTTGCGGACGGATTTTCGCAACGGTGGCGATAAGGTGGGCGCGGGCGATCCATGGAATTTGATGAGCAGTTACTATCCGCGCACCAAGGTGGTGACGCTCGACTCGATGCGATCGTACCAGGGCGGATTGCACCGGGAGGAGGGCGGCAGTTTGCAGTCCATCCTTGAAGCCAACCGCAGCTCGAACGCCGCTCTCGCGATGATCCAGCGCACCGCGGACCTCGTCATCGACGCGCTCGATGAAGTGCTGGCGACGCCGCCCGTGCTCCCGGCGGAGAACGCGGAGATCATCTACGATTGGATCGGGCGGATGCCGGGCCTGCGGGCGTCTACCGAACAGGCCGTGGGCGAGCTGCATCACCTCTGCACCCGCAAGCGCGAAAAAGGGCTGCTTCGATAGGACGGATGGGACTTATAGGACCGATGGGACTTATGGTGTGCATTCCGGGTCGCATGGGTCCTATTCGTCCCATAAGTCCCATTCCGCTGCCGCCTGCAACCGCTTTATGAGCCTGGACCCTCAACGCACCCTCACCGAACTCAAGGAACTGCGCGCCCTCACGGGAAACGCGGACGGCGCGCAACGCGTCGCGTTTACCTCTACGTGGGCAGCTGCGCGGACGTGGCTGCGGGAAAAATTGGCGGCGCTGCCGGTCGAGGTGCACATCGATCCCGCGGGGAATCTCTGGGCGACTCTCCAGGGTGAGACCGATGCGGCGCTGCTCATTGGCGGTCACCTCGATTCCGTGCCGAACGGCGGTTGGCTCGATGGCTGCCTCAATGTCCTCGCGGGACTGGAAATCCTGCGCCGTGTTTCCGCGCAATATGGCGGAAAGCCGCCGATCACGGTGCGGCTCGTGGATTGGGCGGATGAAGAGGGCGCGCGTTTCGGGAAGAGCTTGTTTGGCTCGTCGGCCTGCTCGGGCAATCTCGATCTCGAGGAAGCGCGGCGGCTCGTCGACAAGGACGGCGTTCGCCTCGCCGATGCGTTGCGCGAACACGGGATCGATCTGGACAACGTTAAAGCCGCCGCAAGCGAGCTCGGAAGCGCGGCCGCGTACCTGGAGCTGCACATTGAGCAGGGGCCGGTGCTGCTGGATCTCGATCTGCCGCTGGGCGCCGTGCTCGGGACGTACGGCGTCGAACGGCACGCGATGACGTTTCACGGTCAGGCGGCGCACTCCGGCAGCACGCCGATGAACCGCCGCCGCGACGCGCTCCTGGCCGCGGCGCGGATGAGCCCGGAGATTTACGCGATCGCGGATCGGCACGGAGGCGTGTGCACGATCGGCTCTTGCACGACGAAACCGGGGATCGTCACGAGCGTCGTCGAAGAATGCCGGCTGACGTTGGATCAACGCCATCTCGACGCTCCCGCCCTTGCGCGGATGCTCAGCGAGGCCAAGGACGCGAGCGAGCGTTTCGCCAGCGATGGCAACGTGACGGTATATTGGGAACGCCTCTGGCAGATTGAGCCGGTGTTATTTCATCCGGAGCTAGTCGCGATGTGCGAAGAGGCAATTGTGGAAACATGCGGCATCGGACATCGCCTGCCGTCGGGCCCTTTGCATGACGCGGCCGAGGTCGCGCGTGCTGGCGTGCCGACGATCATGATGTTCGTGCAGAGCCTGCACGGCATCAGTCACAACAAGATCGAAGACACCATGGAAGAACACCTCTCGATGGCGGTTGAGGCGTTCGATAAGCTAGCTGAAAAGACGATTAACTGGATCGGGCGCAACAATCATTAAATCGCTGGATGCCAGCGACTAGTCACCTGCGTCGACTACCTTATCCCCTCCGCTGCTTCTTCGGCGGAAATTCGCGGATGAAGGCCCAGGAAACTTCAGCCGTTTGACCGTTATCGTAATGGACAAAGAAGCCGCTGTGAGTCTCCTGTTCCAACTCCACCGACGAAGGGACTGCCAGTAGGGCGATCTCGTTCGCTTTCCTGATCGTCTGGTGAGGCTCCAGAAAAGAAAGCCCGTCTTCAAATTCCACTTCAAACGCGTCTTCCCACTGGTGATAGCTGACGTTCCTCAAGGGAGACCACTTGGCCGTGCCAAACGGAACCTTCAGTGGATTGAGTGTCTTCATAAGCGCCCTTCGCGTTGGAGTTCGGTCATGATCTCTACGACCTTTCCGGTCGGTATCCAAGCATCAAGCGGAGCTTTTGTCTCGATTGCAACTCGGCCCAGCAACCGTTGACGTCGGTCGAAGACGTGGACGTGGCGCGGCTGATGATCACCGGCCCACCAAATAAATAGGTAACCGCCCCGTCGCACCTTACCCATCGGTTATCATCGGGAACGATTTAGCACACAACTCCAGTAGCAGTGCGTCCGGCAGGATGCATCTCGAAGTTATAGAAATTTCTGCAAACGGGACATGCCTGCATCCCGGCAGCGCAAATCTTCTTTCCAACTCCGGCAATTCGGAATTATCTTGGCGGATTGCTCCCGATGGAAGGGATGCATTGCCCAGGGATTCCACACGCATATGCCGACGCTCGCCTCCACCGTTGACGGTCTCAAACTCCCCAATCCGTTCATCATCGGGTCAGGACCTCCAGGGACGAACCTGAATGTCATCAACAAGGCCTTCAAGGAAGGTTGGGGCGCGGTCATTGCCAAGACGGTCAGCCTGGATTCCAGCAAGGTCGTCAACGTCACGCCGCGCTACGCGAAGTTGTACTCCGCGGATCGCTCGGAGGTGATCGGCTGGGAGAACATCGAACTCATCAGCGACCGCAAATTCGAGATCTGGCTCGATGAATTCAAGAAGGCAAAAGACGCCTACCCCGATGGCATCCTGATTGCCTCCATCATGGAGGAGTTCAACAAGGATGCCTGGGTGGAAATCGTCGAGCGCTGTCAGGACGCCGGGGTGGATGCGTTCGAGTGTAATTTTTCCTGCCCGCACGGACTCCCCGAGCGGAAGATGGGCGCCGCCATGGGGCAAAACCCCGAAGTGCTCGAAGAAGTCTGCGGCTGGGTGATGAGCGCCGCCAAAAAGCCCGTCTGGGCGAAGATGACGCCGAACGTCACCCGCATCGAAGACCCGAGCCGCGCGGCCTTGCGCGCGGGGTGCCAGGGCCTGGCGGCGATCAATACGATCCGCAGCGTGACGGGGGTGAATCTGGAGACGTTGCGCCCCGAGCCGACCGTCGAAGGTTACACGACGCCGGGCGGTTATTCGTCGAAGGCGGTGCGGCCGATCGCGCTGCGCATGGTGATGGAGATTGCGACGATGATCCGGCGCGAGTTTCCGGGGCGGACGCTGTCCGGCCTGGGCGGGATCGAGAGCGGGACGGACGCGGCGCAGTTCATCCTGCTCGGTTCGGACACGGTGCAAGTCTGCACGGGCGTCATGAAGTTTGGCTATGAATGCGTGAAGCCAATGTGCGAAGAACTGCTGGGCTTTATGGAAAAGCACAAGTTCGAGACGATCCCGGAGTTTAAGGGCAAGAGCTTGGATTACTTCACCACGCACGCCGAGCTGGTCCGCATGCAGGCCGACCGGAAGGCCGCGCAAAAGGCCGCCGTCGTCGCCGAACAAAAAAAGATGGTGCTGGCCGACAGCGAATGGAGCGGCGACAGCTTCGTGCAGCAGTCGGATGCGCTGGCGCGCGGCTAAGGGCGGCGCGACGGGTCCAGTTGTAGCGGCGGTCTATGACCGTCGGTAAATCGATTGCCATGCGGTGCGCTCGCCGCCGCAATCCAGCATCCGACGGTCATAGCAAGCTGTCGGACTTGGCGCCGCCGCCATTTTTTGGTAAAAA
>CAXUAZ010000061.1:0-19053 GCA_964249195.1 uncultured Chthoniobacterales bacterium | reverse complement strand
CCCCGCCCCTGCGCCGGCGACTTCTCCCGCTCTCCCGGCCGCCGTCGACGCCGCGCCTTCGACCGAAAAGCTCGTCGACATTCCTTCCCCCATGGTGGGCACCTTCTACCAGGCGATGTCGCCGGAATCTCCCGCCTACGTCAAGGTGGGCCAATCCGTCACGGCCGACACCGTGGTCTGCATCATCGAGGCGATGAAGGTCATGAACGAGATCAAGGCCGAGACGGACGGCGTCATCGCGGAGATCGCCGTGGAAAACGGCAAGCCCGTGCAATTCGGCCAGCCGCTCTTCCGCGTGCGCCCGGCTTAAAACCATGTTCGACAAGATCCTGATCGCCAATCGCGGCGAGATCGCCCTGCGCGTCCAACGCGCCTGCCGCGAACTGGGCGTCAAAACGGTCGCGGTTTACTCCGAGGCCGACGTCGAAAGCCTCCACGTGCAGCTCGCCGACGAAGCCATCTGCATCGGCGCCGCCTCCAGCGCGGACAGTTACCTCAAAATCGACCAGATCATCAGCGCCGCCGAGATTTGCGACGTGGATGCGATCCATCCCGGTTACGGGTTTCTCGCCGAGAACGCCCATTTTGCGGAAGTGTGCGCGAGTTGCAACATCGAGTTCATCGGGCCGACCGCGGCCGCGATCCGCACGATGGGGGACAAGAACACCGCCCGAGACGCGGCCAAGGCGGCCGGCGTGCCGATCACCCCGGGGAGTGACGGCGTGGTCGACACCGAAGCCGAAGCGCTCAAGGTCGCCCGGAAGATCGGTTACCCGGTCATGATCAAGGCCAGCGCCGGCGGCGGCGGCAAGGGCATGCGCGCGGCGCACAACGACGCCAGCCTCGTCCAGGGATTCCACGGGGCGCGGGCCGAGGCGCAGAAGGCGTTTGGCAAGGCGGACGTTTACATTGAGAAATTGATCGTCAACCCGCGCCACATCGAGTTTCAGATCGTGGCGGATAAACACGGCAAGGTGGTCCACCTGGGTGAGCGCGATTGTTCCATCCAGCGGCGCAACCAGAAGATCGTCGAGGAGTGCCCTTCGCCGTTCCTGAGCGACTCGTTGCGCAAAGACATGGGCAAGGCGTCGATCAAGCTCGCCGAAGCCGTCGGCTACCAGAACGTCGGCACGATGGAGTACCTGGTCGACGACGCGGGCAAGTTCTATTTCATGGAGATGAACACCCGCATCCAGGTCGAGCACACCGTGACCGAGGAGGCCTACGGCTGCGACCTCGTGCGCGAGCAAATCCGCATCGCCGCCGGCGAGCCGCTTTCCCCGGTGATTACGAACGCCAAGGCGACCCGCCACGCCATCGAGTGCCGGATCAACGCCGAGGATCCCGCCAATAATTTCCAGCCGTCGCCGGGCCGCATCGACGTGTATTACTCTCCCGGCGGGAGGGGGGTGCGGATCGACAGCCACGCGTTTGGCGGGTACACGATTCCGCCGTATTACGACTCGATGATCGGCAAGTTGATCACCTCCGGGTCAACCCGCGGGTCGGCGCTCGGCCGCATGGCGCGGGCGCTCAACGAGTACATCATCACCGGCATCAAAACGACGATCCCCTTCCAGCAGGAAATCATGCGCAACGCCGATTTCCAGCGGGGGCAATACCACACTGGGTTTATTGCCGCGATGCAGGGCGACCCGACCAAACCGCCGCGCAAATAAGACGACCCCTGCCATGGCTGCCCACCTTTTCGATCACATCGACCTGCGCGTGACGGACATCGAGCGGGCGCGCCCGCTGTACGACGCGTTCATGCCGGCGGTCGGGCTCCCCGTGGCGGACGCGGGCGACGATTACCTTTCCTACTCCGCGCCGGGCGCCCACAACTCCGTGCCGTTCGTCTGGGCGACCCTCGCGCCGGATCACGTGCCTAGCGCCAATCGCATCGCCTTCTGGGCGGACACCGAAGAGGAAGTCAATCGCATCGGAGCGATCATCCGCGAGGCGGGGGCGCAGGTCGTGGAGGGGCCGGAGTATTGTTTTGATTACACCCCCGGGTATTACGCCGTGTTTTTCGAGGATCTCGACGGCAACAAGTGGGAGGTCTGCTGCCGAAACGCCCGCGTGCGAGATGCCTCGTGAAAGCCCTGGTCGATTGCCATCTCTACGGCATCCTCGATCTCGGCTATGTGGCGCCGGTCGATGCGGTGGGCGTCGCGCGGCAGATGGTGGCCGGCGGCATCGACGTTCTGCAGCTTCGCGCGAAGCGTCTTCAACCGACGGAGATTTTAGAGTTGGCGCGGTTGCTCCGGCCGATCACCGCGGCGGCGGGCGTGCCGTTGATCATCAACGACCACCCGGAAATCGCGGCTGCCGCCGGCGCCGACGGCGTTCACGTGGGGCAGGATGACGGGCCGCTCAATGCGGCGCGCACTTGCCCGATTGTGGGACGGTCGACGCATAGCTTGGAGCAGGCATTGGCCGCGCGGGATGAGGGCGCGGACTACCTCGGGTTTGGTCCCCTTTTCGCCACGCCGACGAAGCCTGATTACGCGCCAATCGGCCTGGATGACATTGCTCGCGTTCATGCGGAAGTCACCGACCGGCCCATCTTTTGTATCGGCGGGATCAAGCTGGGAAATCTGCCGCGGATTATCGAAGCTGGCGCGCGCCGTGCGGTCATCGTTTCCGGCATTCTCCAGGCTGCGGATATCGCCGGCTACGTCCGCGACGCCCGTGCTTTGCTAACAGCCCCGTTGTAGATAAATGCAGATCGACATTCTGACCCTTTTCCCGGCCCTGTGCGAAGGAGCCTTCCGCGCCAGCATGATGGGGCGGGCCCAGGAGATGGGCGCGGCGATGATCCGCGTCCACAACCTACGCGACTGGGCCGTCGGCAAACACCGCGTTACCGATGACACCCCGTACGGCGGCGGCCAGGGCATGGTGATGAAGCCGGAGCCGATCTTCGACGCGGTGGATGCCCTTCGCACCGTCACATCCCGCGTGATCCTGCTCGGTCCTCAAGGCGCTTTATTTACACAAAGGAAGGCAATCGAACTCGCCGGCCACACGCACCTCATCTTTATTTGCGGCCATTACGAAGGGGTTGATCACCGGGTCAGCGAGTTCTTGGCTGACGAAGAAATCTCCCTCGGCGACTACGTGCTCACTAACGGCGCCATCGCCGCCGCCGTCGTGGCCGACGCCGTAGTCCGCCTCCTCCCCGGCGTCCTCGGTCACGAACGTTCCGCCTTGGAAGAAACTTTCAGCGAAGCGCACGACGGCCAGCTCGAAGGTCCCCAATACACGCGCCCTCCCGAATACCGTGGGCACGCGGTGCCAGCCATCCTGCTGTCGGGCAATCACGCGGCGATTGCCGCGTGGCGAAAGAGCGAGGGACGAAAACGCACGCAGAATGAACGTCCGGATCTGCTCTGAAAAATCGGGCTGACTGGATTCGAACCAGCGACCTCTTGAACCCCATTCAAGCGCACTACCAAGCTGTGCTACAGCCCGTTTAAAACGGAATGCCGACGTTAGCGCGTCGGCATTCCCCTGTCATCCACTTTTCCGCGGGACTAACGAAACGACTTCTTCACTTTCTTGACCAACGGGTCGACGTAATCGCTCACGTCGACCTTCTTCGCCTTCTTGTACGCCTTGCTGGCCTGGCCGTACGCGCCGTCCACCGCTTTGGCCGAGGCCGCATAATTCGCCGAGAAGAACTTAATGACGGGCCACAGGAACGGCAACGCCGCCGCCTTGTAATCAAAGTCGCGCGCCTTGCGCACGCTGCGCGGAATCGGCACCTTGACATGGTCGCGATCCTCCGGCTCAAGCAAACGCACCAGCAAGCCCAGCACAAATCCGACGCCAAGCGCCGTCAGGATGGCTGGGACTGGATTCTCCCGCACGTAGACCTCGGTGCTCGCCAGCAGATCGCCCGACTTCGCGCGCGCCGTGTCCCACGTCTCGGACGCCTGAGCGCCCAAGGCGCGTCCGCGCTCGCCCAAGGACGACTGAAGATCGCCCACCACTTCCCCGGCGCTGCGGCTGGCCGGCTTGGCGCTGGCCCATTCGTCGCGCATGTCGCGGACGGTATTGTGCGTGGCGAGCACCTCCTGGAACTGCCGCTGCACCACTTCGCGCAGCGGGTCCGACAACCCGGAGTTCACCGCCTTGCGATAGGCGGCGACCGCCACGTCTTCCCCACGCTCGCACTCGGCCAGGATCGCATGATCGTCCCGCGTGGTCACCACCGACTTTAGATTGATCCAGCCGCGATGAATGGCCGCGCCGACCGTGCTTCGTTCGGCGGGATCAGATTCGCCCAGCGCCTTCAACTCGGTCTGCAATTCGCCCGCGAACTTCGAACGCTGCAGCGAGCAGGAAAACAGAAACGCCTTGAGATCTTCATCGCCCGCCACCGCCTCGGAGGCCAGCCGGAAACCTTCCTGACCGTCCTTGCAGGTCTCAATCAGATTGTTGAGGGTTGAAATCGTATCCTTTAAATTCGTGCTCATGTTGCCCCCTGATTCGCATCGGCAACCGCAAGTGCGGGTGCGATCCAGGCGATTTCCTTACTGCCCGTACTTCTGCCGGTACTTGTCGTAGAGGCGCGTCTGCTTGTTGGAAAGATCCACCGGCCGCCCGGCGATATACGCCGCTTCCACGTGCGTCGTTATTTCCAAAGGATCGCCGTCCGTGACGAAGAGCGTCGCCTCCTTGCCCACCTCCAGCGACCCGAGCCGGTCGGCCACGCCGAGGATCCGCGCGGGGTACAGCGTCACGGCCTTGAGCGCTTCGTCCTTCGGCAGCCCATAGGCGGCCGCCTGGGCAGCTTGATATGGGAGATTGCGGTCGTGAGCGGCGTCGAAGTCCGTGCCTTCATTGGCAATGCAAAAACGGACTCCCGCCGTCTGGAGTTTCCCGGCATTCGCGTATGCGGCATCGTACGGGTCGTCGCGGCGCAACGGCAGCGTGTTCACCGCGCTGACGATCACCGGCACATCGTTTCGCTTGAGCAAGTCGGGGACCCGCCAGGCGTCGAGGCCGCCCACGATCACCAGTTTGATCCCCTCCTGCGCCGCCCAGGCAACCGCACTCTGGATGCCCTTGATCTCGTCCACGTGCACGAACACCGGCATCTCCCCGCGCAACGCCGGCGCCATCGCGGCCAGCTTCACGTTCGTCGTTTGGCCGGCCGCGCCCTTCGCGTACGCCCGGGCCTGGGCAAACGTCTCGCGCAATTGACGCAACCGCGCGTCGATCTCCTTCTGCTGATCCTCCGGCGACTTCGGGTAGCGCGGGTTGTGGTCGATCCGCAGTTCCGGCCAGAACACGTGCAAACCGACGGACGCCTTCACCGTCATGCTCTCCCACGTCCAGCCGTCGAGATGGATGACCGTCGAGATGCCGGAGATCAGCCCGTCCTGGGTCTTGGGCACGCTCAGGGCGGTCAGCACGCCGTTGGAGCGCGCGACGGGAAGAAGCTCGCTGTCGGGATTGATCGCCGGTTGCGCGCGCACATTCGGGTTCACGTCGCCGGCTTCCTGCGAATCCTGCGTGGCGCGGACCGATTCCAGTTCGGTCAAGCCAAGCACCGTATGCGCGGAGATCAGGCCCGGGTAGACGTGCCTGCCCTTGAGATCGACGACCCGGGCGCCCTCGGGCACGGGCAGGCCGGCGCCCAGCGCGGTGATGGCGCCTTTCTCGAAGATCAGCGTGCCGTTTGGAATTTCCGGGCCGCTCACCGGGTGCAACGTCGCGCCGACCAGCGCCACGGTCTGCGTCTGCGCGGGCGCGGGCACGTTGTCCGACCCAAACGCGAGACTCGCGCAAAGCAGAAAGATCGGCGGGGCGAGGAATTTCATGCGCGCGATCACCAGAGGGAGGTGGAGCAATTGTGTTTATCCGCCCCGTTGTTGTAGAGCCCCTGCAGCTCGATCGCCCGGTGGATCGCGCCGTGCATCAGGATGCGCTCGAATTCGCCCGGCGCCGGCTTGTCTTTCTCATCGGCGTCATCCCCGCTGCCGAGTTCCTTCTGGCGGATCGGGAGCGCCTTCTGGATCAACCGCTCGCGCAACGAAAGGAGGTCCTTGCGCGCCTGTTGATCCTGCTGGTAATCGAAGTAGCAGACGCCGTCGACCCACGTCTGTTCCGCGCGCGAGTACGTGGAGAGCGGATGCCCATTCCAAAGGACGACGTCGGCATCCTTCCCCGCCTCCAGCGAGCCGGTCTGGCGGTCGATGCGCAGTTGTTTGGCGGGGTTGATCGTGACGAAATCCAGCGCCTGTTCCTCGGTGAGGCCGCCGTATTTCACCGCCTTGGCGGCCTCGGTGTTGAGGCGGCGCGCGAGTTCGTTGCTGTCGGAGTTGTACGAGACGACCACCCCGGCGCGCTGGAGCATGGCGCCGTTGTAGGGGATGGCGTCGAGCGCCTCCGGCTTGTACGCCCACCAATCGCTGAACGACGACGCGCCCGCGCCGGTCTTCGCGATTTCGTCGGCGACCTTATACCCCTCGAGCACGTGTTGAAACGTGCCCACCGTGAAGCCCATCTCCTGCGAGAGCCGGATGAACATCAGGAGCTCATCCTGCCGGTAAGAATGGATGTGCACGATGCGCTGACGATTGAGAATCTCCAGCGCCGCCTCCATCCGCAGGTCGCGGCGCGGCGGCGGCAGGTCGGTCGGCTTCTTCTGGTACTCGCTCCATTTCCGCTCATAATCCCGCGCCGCCAGGAACGTATCGCGCAGGATCTCCTCCACGCCCATGCGCGTCTGCGGGTAACGGGTCGTGTACCGGTCGCCCCAGTTGCTCTGCTTGACGTTCTCCCCCAGGGCAAACTTCACGCCCGGCATCGCCCCGCCAAATTTGAGATCCTCCGGCAACGACCCCCACCGCAGCTTGATCGGCTGGTTCTGGCCTCCGATTGGGTTGGCCGAACCGTGCAGGATGTTGGCCGCGGTGACGCCGCCCGCAAGCTCCCGGTAAAGCGCGATGTCGGTCGCGTCAAGCACGTCGCCGATCCGCACCTCGCAGGTGACGGCGTCCGTGGCTTCGTTCACCCCGCGGCTGATGGCGGTGTGCGAATGGCAATCGATCAATCCCGGCGTGAGATGCATCCCGGTGGCGTCGATGATCCGCGCGCCGGCCGGCGCGATGATCCCCGGCCCGACTTGATCGATGCGCCCGTTCTTGATCAAGAGGTCGGCACCCTCGAGTTTGCCGTCCGGTCCGCAGGTCCAGATCGTAGCGTTTTGAAACAAGACGACGCCGCTGGGTTCCGGGCCGTCGAGCCGCCGGCCGAACGCGCCAGCCGGATAGGTCGGAGGCACGTCGATCGGAGGGGCCTCATCCGGTTTCTTGTCCGGCGCCGGCGTAAATGGCGCCGTCCGTTTGGCCCGCCAATGGAAAAGCGTGCCGTCCGCCCATTGCCCGTCGCCCTCCAGCGGGCCGGTGGCGTTCGCCGCGAGACGCACGAGGCCGTCGTTCCGGCCGAACGCTTTCCCCGGCGCCACGATGAAAAGGTTCTCCCCCTCGATCGACGCCACCGCACTCTCGCCGCCGACCGAGGCTTTCAGCTTCTCCGGGTCGCCGCCGAGCTTGAGCGTCACCCCGGCGCCGTCAATCGTCAACGCATACTCCCCGCGCAGGTCGCGCTGCCGCCCCTTCTCGGTGTCGAACGGCTCGCCGCCGATCCACGCCGCCGTCACCGCCGCGTCGTCGTCGGTGAAAAGATCGCCGCGGCTGATCGCGAGGTTGGCCGCCTTGCCGGGCTCCAGCGTGCCGCATCGCGCATCCACGCCGAGCATCCGCGCCGGGGCGGTGGTCAGCGCCTGGAGGGCGTCGGCCTCTTTCAACCCCCGCCGCACGGCCTGGCGCATCCGCTTCCAGAAGGTTTTCTCCGGCTTGTCGAGGCCATCGGCCGTGATCGCGAAATGGACGCCGGCCGCGGCCAGCCGCGCGGGGTTCGACGGCGCCTCGTCCCAATGCTCCAGCTCGTCGAGCCCGACATCGAGCGCCTTCTCAGGCGACTCGACTTCCGGCGCTTCCGGGAACGTCAACGGCAGGATCACGGGCAGGTGCGACGCCTTCAACGCGTCGAGCACCCGGTACTCGTAGCCCGACCCGCGCAAAATTGCCTTGAGCTTGAACTCATCGACAAGCCGGGCCGCCCGCGGCAGATCCAGCTCGTCCTCCGTCTCGATGATCACCGGCGCGTCGCCCTGGAGCGCGGCGAGCGATTCGCTGATCTCCGGGCGTTCCCCGGCCTTCGGCCTGTCGAGGTAAAACTTCTGCTCGCGACCGTACCAATCGGCGTCGAGGAACGTCTGGCGGATCAACGCCACGCAACCCATGAGCGAGTCGGGGTATTGATCCTGGGCGCCGATTTCGAAGGCCACATCCTGCACCGCCGGCGCGTTGAGCAGGCTGCGGCTGCCGTTCGCGCCGTTCAGATCGACGAGCGCGCCCCGCCCGCGGAAGATTCCCCGGCCGGGCACAACCAGCGTGTTGGTGAATCCCAGGGCGCGCCATTTTTCGGCTGCTTTCTCGTCCGGCTGAATGGCGCGGGCGGCGTCACGCTCGGGGGTCACGAGCGGGTTCCAGGAGCCAGCGCCCCGCGGCTTGGCTTCGGCGGGCGGCCCCAGCTTGCGTCCGGGCTTTTCCGGGCGGAGCGGCGCCGGTTGCCAACTCTTGGGCAGCCCGAAGTGCGAATGCGCGTCGATGAAGCCCGCGTAAACGGTCTTGCCACCCAAGTCCCACACCCGCGCATCGGCGGGCGGCTGGACATCGGGGCCGGCTTCGGCGATCAGCCCGTCGCGAATCACCAGGCACCCGCGTTCCACCGTCTTGCCCGGAGCGATCTCGAGGCGGGCATTGATCAGGGCGTGCACCCGCGGAGCCGTCTCCCGCAGTCCCTCGACCGGGGCCGTCCCGACTTGAGCGCCGGCCGTTGCAGCGACCAGCGCCACAATAGCGTGAATCAGCGGTTGTCTGGCCATGCGCGGCGCTATAGTGCAAGGCGTTGCCAATTTTGGCAAGCTGCCTCGCATGCTGAAAGCCATCTTCTTCGACGCCGTGGGCACCCTCATTCATCTGGCGCGGCCGGTGGGGGAATCGTACCGCGAGATCGCCGCCCGTCACGGCGCGGACCTGGACGCCAAAGCGCTCGACCGCGCGTTCCGCCGGGCGTTTGCCGCCGCACCCAAGCGCGTGCCGTCAGACGGTCCGCGGCCCGACGACGACAAAGGCTGGTGGCGCGCGTTGGTGGGGGCCATCCTCGCCGGCGCCGTGCCCGCCGGGTTCGACGAAGACGCCTATTTTGAAGAACTCTACGCCCACTTCGCCGCGCCGGGCGTCTGGGCGGCTTACCCGGAAACGCACGAGACGCTGCGCGGGTTGAAAGACCGCGGCCTGGCGCTCGGGGTGATCTCGAATTTCGACCGCCGGCTTTATCCCGTGTTGGACTCGCTCGGGCTCACGGAGTTCTTCCGCGCGATCGTCATCTCCAGTGAGGTCGGGGTGGAAAAGCCCGATCCCGTGATCTTCCGCCGCGCCCTGGATCTCCTGCAAGTCCCGGCCGCCGACGCCCTCCACATCGGCGACGACGCGGCTGATCTGGCCGCCGCCCACGTGGGGATGCAGGCGTTCAAATTGGAGCGCCCCGGCACGACCTTGCGCGACGCCGTTTATTGAGCCGGAAGATCGAGCGTGAACAGGAGAAACTGCGTATCCACGCCGGTGCGCGTCTTCGGGAATGGAACATCCCGCCCCTCCAGGCGCAAAGTCGGGCTCAAAAAATCGTTGTCGCTCGAAACGAGCAGCGAGCATTGATTGCCGTCCCCGCGTTTCAAGGCCAGACCTTCCCACTTCGCGGCCAGGCCCGGCCACTTCGGCGCCATCGCTCGCCAGGAGGATGCCACCAGATCAATCAAGAGCGTCTTGGCGGGCAGCGCCAGCTCCGGCACGGGCCACGGGCGCCCCAGAATGTCCGTGGCGCCCGCGATGTCCACGAGCCAGACGCTTTTGGCCGCCGCCGGGCGCGCGTCTTCGTTATTCCACCCGCGCCCGTCGCGCTCGAGGAGGAGGAACCGGTGGGCGTCGACCGCCAGAAGTTCGCAGCCCTCGATCTCGCCTTTCTTGAACTTGAGCTTCAAGCGGTCCTCCGCCGCCGCCGCAGATTCGAAAGCGTAGGCGTACTCGGCGCACGGCTTGCCGCTGGCGGCGTCGAAAACGAGCAACCGCGTGAGCGGCCCCTTGCGGCCGCCATCCTGCAACAGCGGCCCTTGCAGCAGCGCGGTCACGCGCGCCCCGTCCGGCGAGATGGCCAGCCCTTCAAAACCGTGGTTGGGCTTGCGCCCGGTGACCGCGTCCTCGCCATACGCGAGACGCCCGTCGCGGTCGCGCGGCAGATACTCGGCCGGCGGCGTCAGGCGGCGCAAGAAGTGGCCGTCGCGGCGGAATTGATAGACGAACGGCCCATATTCCTCTCCCACGTAGAGCGTGCCATCGGGCGCGAGCGCGATCGACTCCGGGTCCAGGCAAATGCGTCGATCGTACCGCGGGATTTCCTCGCCCCGGGAGGCGGCGTCGGGCGAATGTCCCGTGAACGGCTTGCCGTCGGCATCCAGGAAGATCGTGGTCGCTTCCACGGCAATGGTGAGTTGCGATGCGTCCCGCTCCACCCGCAACGTCTGGAAACGCGGCCGATAGTCGATCGCGCCGTCGCCGGGGCCGCGGTCCGCCACGGCCAGCCAACGGTCCGCCTTGGCATCGTAAGCCAGGCCGCTGCCGAAGCCGCCCAACGTCTCGCCCTCGCGATCCAACGCATCGAAGGAAACCTGGCCGACCGCTGCAAGCGTGGGCGGATGATCGGCGGCAAACAGCGTCCCCGCTCCGGCCACAAGAATCCCGATGAAAAGGCGAGACAAGGGAAACATGCCGTCTATTGGTTTGCGTTCAGGAGCGGATCCATCGTCCAGTAAACCTTGCCCAGGCTCTGGGGATAGAAGGCTTTGCCCGTGGATGAATCGACGACGAAGCGCGCGTCGAGGTTTTCCACGTGTCCATCCCCCATGACGGACAGCGTGTGGCCGTTATACCGCGCGATCGTGCGGCTGGCATAGCTCTTGGATTGCCCATTGTAGGCGCTCTGCTTGGCGAAGGTCACCTTTTCGCCCGGCACGCCGGATTCCTGAAAGATGACCGTGGAGGGCAGCGCCTGGAAATTTGCCAGACAAACGGTCGCCGGGTCGATGGTCGCCCCGCCCACCGATCCGGAAAGTTTGGAACAGAACGTCACCGCGAAAAGCGGCGCCGCAAGTTTGTTGGCCGGGTAAACCGCCGCCGGGACATAGAACAGACTTTCCTTCTGATAAAAGGCCTCCGGCTGGACTTTGAAATCGCCCACGGCCCGGCTGTTGGCGTAGCGCGGCAAGGCGTTGTACCAGGCGGAGTTGTTTGCGTCGGTGTTCGCCGCGGCGGAACTCCACGTCGGGCTCTGCTCTCCTTCGGCGGGGAACTGGCCCGAGTGGTCGGCCGTATAACCGGTCAGCGCGATGCCCAACTGTCTCATGTTCGCCAGGCTGGTGGTGCGGCGGCCGGTCAGCCGCACCGAGTTAAAGACCGGCAGCGCGACGGCAAAGAGCATCGCGACGATGCCGATGGTAACCAACAGCTCGATGAGAGTAAAGGCAGCGGGCAGGCGCTTCACGACAGTTGCAATAGAGCCAAATCAGGCGATCCGGCGGGCGCGCACGGCGCTCAATCCCGCCAGGGCGCCCAGCCCGAGCCAAACATAGGCGGAGGGTTCCGGCACGGCGCCGGGCGAGCCCACGTCGGTGACGGAGAGGGCGCCCGGGTTCGCCGCGTTGTAAGCGCCGTTGACTCCGGCCACGCTCGAAGTCGTCACAAAGTCAGGAAAGCTCACGCCAGCCCGGTTGTCGAAACTCACTCCGCTCGTGGCGGCGCCGAAAGCGACCCCCGCCTGCACGTTGCCCGCCGCGTCAAAGATGTGAACCTGATCGCCGCCCGAGCCCAGGCTGACTCCGCTGCCGGTGTAAGTCGCAATGGGCGCCAGGGTGGCAAGGCCGCCCCA
Organism: uncultured Chthoniobacterales bacterium; assembly: GCA_964249195.1. GTDB lineage: Bacteria > Verrucomicrobiota > Verrucomicrobiia > Chthoniobacterales > SZAS-18 > CAXUAZ01. Next base: position 6,990 of record CAXUAZ010000061.1, on the reverse strand, counting down.
ATAGGAGCGAAACCCGGCCACATCCGCGTCGGGAGTCGCGGTCTCCAGAAAGATCTCCGACTGCCCGGGAGCAAGGGTGGCCGTGGCGCCGAGATTGGTGAATGAAATGGGAACGGACGACGCAAAGCTGTTGGAGTTGTCGTCCATCTGGTAGCCGGTGAGATCCACGCTGGTCGCGCCCGTGTTGGTGAGCTCAAACCAGTCACCGCTCCCCGCGCCCGTGATCCCGGAGGAAGACATCACCTCTGTTATGACCAGCGCGGCGCGCGCGGAGTGGAATGCGGCAAGAGAGGCCAGCGAAACGGAAGCAACGAGAGCCAAGCGTGGGATGGTTTTCATGATGAACGGATACGTGGGATTTTGGATGTTAACCGAAGCGGATCGGGCCCTTTTTCTTGATGGGACCCTCCGTCAACGGCGCCATAATTTTCCCGCGCAAGCCGGCCATTCCAACGGAATTAGGTGACGTTTCCGTCACTTGGGAGATGCGGCGAGCGGGCCTTGCGCCGAAGGAAGGCGTACCGTACAATGGGCCGTTGACGGGAGCCGGACAGGCTCCCTCCCGAGCCGCGCAAGTGACTCGGCCGCAGCGACAAGGGTCGATAGCTCAATGGTTAGAGCATCGGACTTTTAATTCTAAAACGGCGCTTTGCACACCTTTGCGCTGCTTTGCACTTCTGACGTAAGTGGCACTTGAAGAGTTGCTTGCCGTGCAAATGGCTTTGCGTAGCTTTTCACCGTCTTACACCAAATTCTGATCTGACCGTAGAACAGACCGTAGAAAAGTAGACCCGCACATGAGTAGGTCACTCAGCGCCAGAAGCCCTTCTTTGTCAGCCAATCTGTCAGCGCTTCGGCGATGATCTCGCGCTGCGTGGTCGGCGAATTTCCTTGGATGCGCTGCTCGACCGATGCTCGCAGAAGTGCGGTCGTGATGGCAGGATCAATCCGGGCATTGATCGCCCCGGTGCCAGCAATTGCCTGGCTCACAGGTGCGGGCTTTTGAGGTTGGGTCGGTGGTGCTTCCTCTTGGGTGAAGCTCTCTTTTAAGGCGATTGGTCGTGGCATTGGGATCTCCTCCTTTCTCTCAGGTTTAGGTTCTGGGTTAGTCGTCGTAATTGGTTTGTTCGCCCCGCTCTTTAGAAACGTCTCTTCGTCTGGGGTAAGTGCATCGTCGAGCGACCGGCGTTTAGGCACGAGTCATCTCCTTTAAAAGCTGTTTCATTTCATAAGCGGCGAGCAGTGCGGACGCGCCCATGCCAGAAACAACTTTTGCTTGTCCGGCCGCATCGGCAAAGGCTTGCCGCTGCGACAGGCCAGCAAGAACCGGGATTTCTAACTTGCGGACGGCTTCAAGCATTTCGCGGCTCAGTCGTCCGCGCTTTTGCAGCTTGTTCGGAATCAAGGCTCCCTTTGGCGGCCCCTTCCTGGCTGCTTGCGCCTCGTGCAATAGCTGAACGGCTTTGGATGCCGCACGGAGATCGAGAATGGACGGCCCGCAAGGAAGGAACACTTTATCCGCGCGGAGCATGATGGAGCGGGTAGTTTCGGAGAGTCCGGCGGGCCCGTCGATGACGATTTCATCCGCGTCAGCCGCCAGTTTGGCGACTCGACGAATTATCTCCTCCGGGTTTGGAAGGGTTTCGAGTTGAATGGTCGCCCCAAATTCTTTGATCCAGGCCGAGGCGGATTGCTGAGGGTCGGCATCAATAAAAACAACCCGGCGTTTTCTACTGGCCAGAAACGCCGCCAGATGAACTGCAATCGTGGTTTTGCCAACGCCGCCTTTGGAATTCGTAAGCCCGTAAATCATTTGCCCCCTCTGCTTGATCGAAGCTTAGGGGTGAATTTCCAAGAGCGTTAGCCGGTTGCACGTTCACGGCATTTTCGCTCGCACGAATTCTAGCCTGCGTTGCTGTCTTGCCACATTGCCAGTTCGCTGGCTCGCCAGTTTACTTGCTTCGTTATCATAGCTGACGGCAGGCGAGCCCTCCCTGGAGCTCGCTGCCTGCCGGAAGCGTTTAAGAATTTAAATTCTAAAAAGTTTAAGTAAGGTTTAATGCGACGGAACACGGCGGTCAGCTTTGATCTGAAGGGGATCCAAGTCGCCGGAACGTCGATAGTGGGTCGTTGGAAGGTCGATAGGCGGGTTGTCGGGTTGTCTACAATTAGTCGCTGGAACGTCTATAGGGTCGCTGGAACATCTATGATTAGGCAGACCGGCCAATTCCGCCAATGTAAGAAGTGGTATGCAGGCAAACCCGCCCTCTGCTTAATGACAATCGGTCGCTGGAACGTCTATAGCAGGAATGCCACAGCTTCGACGTAAGTTATTGCCCTCTCTTGTATTTGTTTCTGAAGTCTGCTACGCCGGTTTTCGATGGGGCGAATTGTGGAAGGTGTAATCGATCAGGATCAGAACCTAAAACGGTTTACAGCCTCGCCATCGAATATTGCCGCCAAGGATCAGATTGACCTGATGTCGTGGTGCTGGTTTAGCCTGACGCCAAATCGAACCGAGCCAATTGAACACGAATATGTCAATCTGAAGACCAAGCAAACGGAGTCCGTTCGCATCACCGGCACCCCGGAACATGGCATCGCCACCATCCACGATCAGGATTTAATCATCTTTGCCGTTTCGCATTGGGTGGAAGCAAAAAGTCGCGGCTTGGAGCCATCCCGGCGCATCTGTTTTACGCCTTACCAGTTCTTCACCTGGATGAACAAACCGGCTAACGGACCTTCCTACGCGCGGTTGCGCGAGACGTTGCAACGGCTGAAGACCACCAACGTCGAGACCACTATCCGCTCGGCGAACAACAGTCGAGGCCGGATGAAGCAGTTTTCCTGGATTTCACAGTGGGAGACGATTGAGGAAGGAGGCAAGGTTTGCGGCGTGGAGGTGATCCTTGCGGAATGGCTTTTTGAAAGCATCCAGAACTTTCACGTGCTTACGCTCGATAAACGGTATTTTGACATTCCGGGCAGCGTGGAACGCTGGCTCTACTTGTACGCGAGAAAGGCGACGGGCGGCGCGCACGGCATCTGGAAGGAGTCATTCAAAAGCCTGCACAAGAAGTCGGCTTCCCAACAAGCCTACAAGCATTACGCCCACACCCTGCGAAAACTGATTGAAAAAGACGACCTTCCGGGGCTGCGACTCGCTAAAAATGCGTCCTTGACGGGCGAAGATATGCTGGTGATGGAACGCACCGAAAAGCGCCTTTCAACTACCGGCAAACCGGCGCAACCCCTCACTCTGCTTGAGCAATCGCCACTCGAAGAGGCATGGGAAAATGTCCTCGAAATTCTCCGCAAACAGCTGGGAGCCGCAGTTGTAGCGGCATGGATTGAAAAACTTCAATTCGTGGACTTAGCAAACGGTGCGCTCACCTTCCGCGCCCCCAGTCAATTCGTCGGCGAAACTGTCAAATCGCGCCACGGCCATAAGCTCACCGCAGCGTGGCGCGCGCTTGGGCACGAAGTGACAGGAACGATTTTCTCCAGGCTTACGGGTCGGGCAACCGGGAAGAGGCGTATGGCGTACTGGATCGCGATGGATTCCGCCAAAACATCTCCGTTGAAGCATCCAAAGGAGCCGCACATAGAGCGGCGTCCGCAGGAAATCCGTTGGAAAACCAAGCCATCCTCGATGATCAACCTGCGGACGGAAAAGCCTCGGCACCGGAATCTTCGGCGGCGGCGAGTATTAAGCAAAACGTGGCTGCTCTGAAGGGAATCACCCTTGTGGATGCAGCTTCAAGCCAATCAACGACTGCCCTGCCAAACGCCGGCATTGCAAAAGTCAATGGACGCTAACCGGTTTAGATCCCGCCTTCCGATCCAACGCGGATTCAACAATGGCGTCCTCAAGTTCTGATTGCGCCGCGCGTCCCACGTCGATGAACATGCTTGTGATGGCAGCCTTAATTTGGCCAGCATCCGTTGGCTTAAGACTTGCGTCCAACTTGGCAAAGAGGTCGTTGATCGGACCTCGAATGCCAATCGTGAAGTCAACCGCATCCCGCTGCATGATCGGATAATCTTCATCGTGGATGGTCGTTTTGTCGATTTCCAAACGCGAGATTAGCTCCTGCTTGAGCACGTCGAAATTTGCCGGATGGCTGCTCTTGCCTGCCAGCGACTCGAACACCGCCGTCTGATGCTGGTTGAAGATCTCGACGAGCATCGTGCCTTTGCCGCGCGTGCCATTGATAGCGTCTCGCATACAGTTCCCTGTATGCTTGGCCAAAGTCTCCAGGCCGAGTTTCGGAGCTAGGGCCCTCCAGCTTTCAGTGAATCCGGCGAAATATCCGGTGGTCATGTAGTCAGGCCAATATGCCTTTGATCCTTTTCCGAGCCTCTGCCGACATTTCTGGTCGATGCGCTCGTGCTCGTCCCTCACATGCCGAAGGTAAGGCTCTGGGCTGCCGTAGTATTCGAGGCTGCCGGCAATTTGCAGGAAAACCTCCGTCAGATCGCTTTGCGCGGGTTTAAAGCCCCTCGCTGGATCGAAAGAAGCGACATATTCGGGTGCCTTGGCGCCGTCAGCGCTCGCGGCAACGCCAGAGACGCTACAAGCTGCGATAAACGTCGCTGCACAAATCACTTGGCGATAACGGTTTGTTAACCCCTGCGGCGTAAGATGAAACATAATGCTGGAATTCTGTTTCAAAGATGCCAGAACTGCCCCTTGGAAGCAAGCCTGTTCGAACTTGCTGTGGTGTGGCATTCAAAGCAGGACAAAAGCGTGCGATCAAAGCAGGACAGGGTTTGGTGGAGAACTTCGGGTTACTTCGAGGGCGACATCTGAGCGATAAGAATGCAGGAGTTCCCGCGCGTCTGCCTCCGAAAGGCAATCTAGACTGAGCATGGGAACTCGTTGATCTCCGATGGTTTCGGCCCGTGTGGTCAGTAAGCGGCTACAGTTCCCGGTTGGTATGAGGGCGTTCCAGTCCTTGTCCTTCCACTGCTCTGCATCAATGACGTTATCAAGGATCAACAGCGAAGGAGGGCCGTTCGTTAGCCGCTCACGCACTTTGTGCGCAAGTGGAAGGGGTCGCTGTTGTCAGCACTAACCATACCGAGCGGTCCAGCAAGTGACGCGAGTCCGTCCGCCAAGCTTGAGATGTCCCGGCTCCGGCAATCGCACCAAAACACCCCACCGTGATACCGCATTGGGCGAGAAGCAAAGCAATCCCACGCGAAGTCCAGGGCTACGGAAGATTTCCCCACACCTCCCAAAGCGAAGACTGCAACCTGTTGAGTAACACCGATGGTTTTTGATTGGCCAAATGATTCCCTCAACCGCGAAATATCTTCTCTTCGCCCTCGGAAGTGCGGGTTCCTCTCTGGCAAGTAGCACGGAATAACTGTCGGCAGCCCGTTCGTGGATGCGTCAGCACCGGCTAATGGGCGACCCGCCGCAATAGTCTGGCTCACCGGCGGAGCAGCGCCGGAATCCGATGAGCCTACTTGGGGTTTCGCTGTGCGAGGTCGGGCTCGAACAACACAATTGCGGATGAGTCCACACCCTTTCTGCAAAGGAGTTCGGGCGTTTCCTCCTCGAGAAATCCTTCCAACATCAAAGCACTCTTCCCCGACTCAAACGCAACCTTGACCGACCTCCCAAAACCGATTGCTTGATAGAATGCGGCAGCAAACCCGATCGCCGCGTCGTCACCAATGGCCTTGTTCATGCCAATCGCACAGTCTACCACTTCAGTGATCGCGGAGGCTTGTTGCTTCGAGAAGCAGGCATTCAGGACCACTACACGAATGTTATCCTTCAACGTCGCGAAGAGCTGCTTTAGCGCCGGCGCAGAAACTGTCTTCGGATTCCTGTCTTTGTCGAGAAGCACGATCTCCTCAGTAGCAGTGCCGTGCCCGCTAAAATGAACCACATGGGGCCTGTGTTCGTTTAAATGTTGGAGCAAATCCTCGGGGCGCACGGCCCAACGCGTGATCAATTCTAGCGAGTCGCGGTGGGCGGCTGCCCTGATCTTCTCTGTGATTTGTCGGCATTCCTCATCAAGCGCCAGTGCCGTTGTGCCCGTCGGATTTGCGGCGAGGAAGAGGATTTTCTGTTTCATAGTTGTGCTTGTCGAAAGCGTGTCCGCGAATGAGCTGGATGCAGAGAGGCGGGTCCTCAGGCTCAGCGAAAGAGCACCATATAAGGCCGCCAGTCTCTCTGTATCCCGAGCCACGGGGCTTTCAGTTACGACACGTTCAAGCAAGGCATTCTGGACTGCGTTTGGCTCAAAGTCGAATGTCTTGAAAACGCTGTTTTGTGCCAGCAATGCAATCAGCAATCCGAGCTCTGTGGTGTCGAATTCCGAAAGTCGGCCTGGAACTGCCAGCGGGACTTGGACGCCAAGTATGGCGGCCGCGTACTGGTAGAGCAGAAGCGCCCACGGGTTTGTGGGAGGGCTTTTGCCGGGCAAATCTTGGATAACCGACCGAATCCAGGCAGCTGACGCACTGCTTCGGTCCTCGGTTGTGGAAATACCAACCGCCAATCCGACCAACTCTGTCGGGCGGTAAGCAAAGGTTTGGCGGTCGCGTGGAAAGGGTTCCCGCTTCACCAGTCGTTTCATGCCTTCGCGCCAGCGCGACAGTTCCTCTGCCTGTGGCTCGGCTACGGCCATCGCGAATCCAGCGGCGGCGGCGGCCGGGGCGTTATCGAGCGGTCCGCCGGGAAATGGGGTGGAGCCGAGAAGATTGATCCTGCGCTCTTCACAGCCACAGAGCTTTAGAAGTTGAAGAGCAAGACCGGTTGCGGGCGAAGGCCAGACCGTAGACTCCTTCAAGTTTGCCGCAATTCTCGACAACTCGGTTCCAAAACTATGTGCCATCGCCGAGTTCACAAGAACCACTTGCTCGCGCGGAGCTTCGTGTTGAGCAGTGCGGGTGACCAATCGGGTAGTGTACGGTGTAATGGTTCAGCGTCAATTGGAATAAAGCGGGAGAGGAGGAACGGAGTAGGCG
>CAXUAZ010000060.1:0-19099 GCA_964249195.1 uncultured Chthoniobacterales bacterium | reverse complement strand
GCAAGCTAACCCTCCATACTCCTACCCTTCTACCCACTTGAAACAGCGAAGAGGCGATCCGAATGGCACTAAGATAAGGCGGATTTAGGATGTTTAGGTTGTTTTGCTTTTGGGCGGTTGCGGCGGGGAAGGTTGCCCATCTTTGCCCTTGGCTTGGTGAGCAGTTGGTAGTTCTTCTGACGTCGCTTCTTGGCGCGCGGCTCACTGCGACCTGGGCGTTCTGGAACTTCATCCTTGGCGATGAATTCGAGCATTTGGTCGATGAGTCTGGCTTGCTGGCGCGGCGTTTTGCCGGCCGCCGCAATGACCGCGCGGCCCGCCCAACGCTCGGTCGAGAGGACGTTGCGCTCCAGACGGTGAGCGATCTGGGCGCGGATGAGTTCGAGCGTGGCGGGTTCCAGGCGAGCCCGCGCCTGGCAGAAGGCGGCGGTGGATGAACTTCTGGCCCGTTGGTCGCACCCAAAGGTCTCCTGACGCCAGGCTTCGACCCTGCGCACGATCTCGCGGCAGGCCGTGCCCGGGCTCAGGATCTGGGCGGCAAAGGCCCAGAAGGTGACCTGCAAACTAAAGTCCCGCTCCCGGCTGCCAGGGCCCTCCTCGCTGGGAGCCAGCAAACGATCAGGCAGCAAATGGCCGAAGATCTCGTAGAGTTCGGCGAGCGAGTCGATGCGGCCAATCTTGCGCAACGTGCGCTGCGCCGGGCGACCGAACAAAAGAGGACCAAACGCGCGGAAGAACGGAGTTGCCAATGCCATGCCCTGTTCTAGCCCGTCTGCGGGTCGCCTGACCAGAACAAAACATCCTAAATCCACCTTATCTTAGTGCCATTCTTGACTGACCCCGTTCTCCCCGCACGAGGGCCGGCACTACGTGACGGTGGTGCTCGATGCGGACACGCGGCGGCTGTTGTACCTGGCGCCGGGCCGAAGCGGGCAGGCGTTGGTCGAGTTCAAAGCGGCCTTAATCGAGCGAGGCGGTGACTCGCACAAGATTGGGGTAGTGGTGATGGACATGCCGCACTGCTACAAGCGCGGGGGGCGCGAAGACTTCCCCAAGGCGCAAGTGATCTTTGACTGCTTTCACGTGATGGTGATGGCAGGAGAAGCGGTGGAGCTGGGGCGGCGAGGACTGCAACGCGAAGGCGCGGATTTGAAAAGCAGCTTGTGGGTGATGTGCGGCAACGCGTGGAACCTGAGTGAGGAGAAGCAGGCGCAGCGAGCCGAACTGGGCAAACGCTACAAGCAGATCGGGCGAGCGCTGGCGTTGCGCAGCGCGTTGCAGGACGTGTACGCCAGCGACAGCGACGGCCCGCAGATGCTGACTTGGTGGTGCAGTTGGGCCAAGCGCAGCCGGCTGCCCTCGTTTGTGAAGCTGGCGGAATCGATTAAAGCAAACTGGGCGGGGATCGTGACGTACTTCGAGAAGCGGTACACCCAAGGGCCGATCCAAACGGTCAACGGCATCATCCAGTTGGCCAAACGCAAGGCCAGAGCTTCCGCAAATTGAACTACCTGCGCGCCATCGCCTACTGGATCGCCGGCAAGCTCCAACTCACGGTTCCTACCGTTCTACCCACTTGAAACAGCGAAGCGGCGCTTTTCTCGACCTTTCCCTTCTTCTCTGCGAGTATTTGCGCCTCTGCGCCTTTGCGTTGAATTCGGCTGACCCCCAGATTCCAGCGCCGCATCGCCCTCAGCCTGACATGAAGCCGTGCATCTTCGAATCTTCCGTCGTGCTCGACGCCCCGATCGAGGAGGTCTACGCCTTCCACGCTGACCCCCACAATATCGCCCGGATCGCCCCGTCGTGGCAGCAGACGAATGTGCTCCGCGGCAAAGCGGCCGCCCAACCCGGCGACGACTTCGAGATCGCCGTCCGGATGTTCCACCTCCCCGCCCTTCGCTGGCACGGCCGCTGGCTCAACGCGGATTTCCCCACCCTGCTCATCGACGGAGGGCTACAAGCCGGGCCGTTCACCTTCTGGCAACATCGTCATCAATTCCGCGCGCTGGACGACCGCCGCACCGAGATGACCGACCATGTCACCTACGCGTTCCCCGGCGGCTGGTTGGGCAAGTGCATCGGCGAGACGTTGGGCCGGCTCCAGATGCGCCTGATGTTCGCCGACCGCCGCAAGCGCACCCACGCCTGGTTCGCGCGCCACGCCGCGTCGTGATCTCCCCTATTTACGCGGCGCCCATCCGGTGCGACTGCTCCGTCTATGCAAATCGCAATGATCGGTCTAGGGCGCATGGGCGCGAACATGGTGCGGCGTCTGATGAAAAACGGCAGCCATCAATGCGTCGTCTTCGATTACAATCCCGAAAACGTCGAGGCGCTCGTCAAGGAGGGCGCGACCGGCGCTTCCTCGCTCGAAGACCTTGTCGGCAAGCTGGAGGCGCCCAAGAGCGTCTGGATCATGGTGCCCGCCGGCCAGCCTACCGAAGACAGCGTGGTCGCCCTTTCCAAGCTGCTCAAGCCCGGCGACGCGATCATCGACGGCGGCAACTCGTTCTATAAAGACGACGTCCGCCGCGCGCAGGCGCTTCAGGAACTCGGGATCGATTACCTCGACTGCGGCACGAGCGGCGGCATCTGGGGCGTGGAACGCGGCTATTGCCTCATGTACGGCGGCAACGACGCGCCGGCCAAACGGCTCGAACCCATCTTTGCCACCCTCGCCCCCGGCATCGGCGACATCCCGCGCACGCCGCAGCGGGACCCCGACAAGGGCACGGCCGAGAAGGGCTATCTCCATTGCGGCCCACCTGGGTCCGGGCACTTCGTCAAGATGGTGCACAACGGCATCGAATACGGCCTGATGCAGGCGTACGCGGAGGGCTTCGACATCCTGCGCGGCGCGAACAACAAGGAAGTGCGCGCGGGCTTGAGCTACGACCTCGATCTGCCGGAGATCGCGGAGCTTTGGCGGCGGGGCAGCGTGGTTTCCTCCTGGCTGCTGGATCTCACCGCACAGGCGTTGATCGCCAGTCCGAAGCTCGAGGAATACAGCGGCCGGGTGGAAGACTCCGGCGAAGGCCGGTGGACGATCCAGGCCGCGCTGGAGGAGGGTGTGCCCGCGGACGTTCTCTCGACCGCGCTCTTCACCCGCTTCCGCTCCCGCCAGACGAATACCTTTGCCGACAAGATGCTCTCGGCCATGCGCAAGGGCTTCGGCGGTCACGTCGAACGCCCGTTGGAGACGAAGGTGGAAAAAGGCCTCTAAGGGGTGAAGCGCCGCCATGCCGGACATCAACGCGCTTGAATCCACGACCCCCGCGACCGCGCAAGGCCCGGGCGTGGCCCAGCCGCCGCCCAAGGCAGGGCTGACCTCGTTCCGCGGCGCCGTGGAATGGGGCAAAAAGGCGGGCGCGACATTTTCCACCGTTGACGGCTCGCTGTGGTCCGCGTCGTTTGCGTACTACGCGTTCTTCGCCCTGTTCCCGTTGCTGCTCCTGTTGGTGACGATCGGCACCGGCGTGACCGCGCGTTTCATTGGCGAGCAGCAAGCGCAGGCGCTGGCGCTCGATTATACGGTGGGCAAGATCGGCGCGTACATTCCCCTCGGCCCCAAAGACTACGCAACGATCCAGACGACCGTGCTGCAAGCCATGAAGTCGCGGGGCAGCATCGGGGTGGTGGCGTTCGGCGGGCTCCTGTGGAGTTCACTGGGATTCTTCCAGGCATTGGTCGGCGCGATCAACAAGGCGTGGGGCCAAAAGCCGCTCAACTGGTGGAAACTGCCGCTCAAGAACCTCGCGATGATGGGCATCCTGATCGCGATGTTACTCTTGGGCGTGATCGCGCCGGCGGTGCTGAAAACGGTGCAAGGCTTCCTGTCGTTTGAAAACACGATCACGCCGAACCTCTTCTATTTTGCCGGTGTCTTGGCGCCGACGGCAGTGCTTTTTTGCGGCTTCCTGCTCTTCTACAAATTCGCGCCTCGCGGCCGGACCCATACGACCTTCGGGATCGTGTGGCTGCCCGCGCTGTTGGTGACGTTCCTGCTGCAAATCTGCCAGCAGGCGTTTGTCTTTTACACGACGCACATCACGAATTTCAACGCGATCTACGGCACCTTTGGCGGCGTGATCGCCCTCATGTTGTGGACCTATCTGACGGGCATGATCGTCATTTTCGGCGGCTGCCTCTGCGCGACCCTGCGCGAAACGCCGGCGCCCAACCCCGCGCTCCTCGGGGGCGCCGGCGCTTCAACCCGTTAGCTGCAAAAGGGAGGGCTGTAACGCTGCGGCAGGCCGGAGCAATGTGCCGCATCTACACTGCGTCAGATTGCAGAACTGTGCCAAAGGGGAATGCCATCAGCTCTCCCAAACCCGGTCATGTTGAGGTCCCTTAACTCGCGCGACGCGAGTTGAAGAGCGAGTGATGAACCAGGAGTCGTCCCGCCAACCGCTTTGGAGGGATGGCCTCCGTGCCGTCCCATGATCGATTGCCTCTCGGGCAGCTCGCTTGCTCGCTTCGACACCCGAAGGTTCAATAGCAGCGAAGCGAGGAACGAGCGTCGCCGAAACACCTAATGACTTCGGCTTGGGTGACGGTAGACCTCGATTGGAACTGCCCGCGCACCGGAAGAAGTCAGTAGGGTCCTTCGGCGACGCTCGCAGGCTCGCTGCTCAGGATGACCCACGTTTGGAGGCGGTGTCATAGACTCTTTCTCAACGTCCAGATTATATCTGAAGTTGATATAAGAGCATGGCAACAAAGCGCCGCGGCTACAACCTGCCGTGCTCTACACGGGGATTAGATGCGCCTTCAGCGCGGCGGGCCGGCGGACGGCGGGGCGCTCTCCGGTACGGCGCCCCAATCTTTGTTTGGACGATTGCCCATCTGCAATTGCAACGTGCCGCCATCCTTGAGGTCGCTTTGACTGAACCATGGCTTATTCCATTCCTCTCCATTAAGACGCGCGGATTGGATGTACTTATTGTCCTCCGAGCAATCCTTCGCCTCGACGATGAATTTCTTGCCGCTTCCGAGATCCACGGTCACCCGGCTGAATACCGGGCTGCCAATATTATAGCTGGCCGTGCCTGGCGTCACCGGATAGAAGCCGATCGACGAAAACACCGCAAAGGCGGAAAGTCCGCCGCCGTCCTCATCGCCGGGCAGTCCCATCAGGTCATTGCGGAACCACATCTTTAGAATATCGCGGACCAGCTTCTGGGTTTTCCACGGGGCGCCGGCGTAGTTATAAAGATAGGGGATGTGCATACTCGGCTCGTTGGCCATCGTGAATTGCCCGATGTTGGCCGTGGAATCCGGAAGCTGCGCGTAAAACTCCGGACGCGACCGCCCGAGGCGCTCGGTAAACAAGCTGTCCAGGTTCCGCCCGAACTTCTCCGGACCGCCCATCAATTGCACGAGATCGCCGATGTTGTGTTGTACGTCCCAACGGTAGGTCCAGCCGTTGTTTTCATCATAGTAATCGAGCACGGCAAAACCGCCCGAGAAGCGATAGTCGAATGGCTCGATGAAATTGCCGTCGGCATCCTTTGGGTGGAAGAATCCGGTCGCGGGATTGTAGAGGTTCCGGTAATTATATGCGCAGCCTTCGAAATAACGCTGGTCTTCCGTTTTGCCGAGCGCCTTGGCGATCTGGGCTAGGCACCAGGAATCGTAACTGGCGGCAAGAGTCACCGCGACCGTCTCTCGCTTCTGCGCTCCGTCCACCCCGCTGACGGTCTCCGTCTCGCCGGGCTTCAAGGCCGGGTAATATCCTTTCTCCTTGTAGAATGCGTCCAGACTATTCACCGGCGCGCGGCGCCAAGGGCAGAGCGTGGCCTCGGTCAGCGTCTTCTTGCAGGCCTCGTAGGCTGCCTCCAGATCGAAGCCGCGCAGACCTTTGCTGTACGCATCCCAGAAGATCGAGATGGAATGTTTGCCGTTCATCGCGTGACCGTCGCCGGCGACGGACGGGAAGGTGGGCATCCACCCTTCCGGGGATTGCTGCGCCATGCGCAGGTAGGAAGCCACCATGGCAGTCTCTTGCGCCGGATTGATTAAAATGCGCAGCGGGTGCACGGCGCGGAACGTGTCCCAGATCCAGTCATCGGTGTAGAACGGCACGCCGCCGTCTTCGTGAACCTGATGATCGAACGGGCTGTAATACTTCCCGTCTTCCGAGACGTTGATCATCCGCTCGTAAGTGCGGTAGAGCGACGTATAGAAGACGGCTTTTTCATTATCGCTGCCGCCTTCCACCTGAATCTTGCCCAAGGCTTCGTTCCACGCCTGTCGGCCCGCAGCCGCGACCTTTTCCACCTCGAACCCGTCAATCTCTTCCAGGCTTTTCTTTGCCTGATCTTCGCTGAGATACGAGATGCCGTATCGCACGCCGATGTGAGAGGTCGCCGCGTTGAATGATAGTACGATTTGCCCTCGATCATCGCTGACCTTTTCCGGCGTTTCGCTGAACGTCAGGTACAGATAAACCTTGGTCTCACCGAGTGACTCATACCCGTGGACGGCGGCGCCATCGGCCTTCAGCGAACCGCGCCGGGTTGTCAGCGCAAAGCAATGCGCCGTCTTGCCGGGACGCTCGTAGCCGAAGACATAAACCGCCGCCTTTTCAGCGGGCGCGAAGGCGACGTTCGTGGCTTGCTCGTCGAGATATACCGAATAATGATAAGGCGTCGTTTTTTCCTGATCGTAGGTATAACGCTCTGGAGGTCTGCCACCGCCCTCCGCCGCTTCAAAAGGGCGGAGACGAAACGCGGTGGCGCTGCGATGACTGGTCAGAAGAAGGTTAAATCCGCCGATGGTCCGCGAGGTGAAGCTTTCCCGGTCGGGGACCATTCGCAGCAGGCTGTTGGGCCGGCTGACGGTCGGAAACGTCGGCACCAGCATGTGGCTGATGTTCCCCATGTAAGGATTGACCCAATCCACGGGTTCTTTGACCGCCGGCGTCTCGGCCGAGAGTTGCGCACACAGAACGAGACCTCCAGCAATTACCTGATAGAGCGTGCGCTGAACCCTTCGGAGGGAGTGTTGCTGAGTGGAGTTTGTTGACCGGGGGTAGGGCAGCATGATGAGGAACATGGCGACAATGAGCTGAAGTAACAACCACAAGATGTAACTTGCGAAGCGATCGTCCGCCTTGGTTGATCAAGCCAGATAACCAGACATCTTTTTAGAATTCTCTGGCGAAATGGGTTTCGATTCTTTCCACGATAAGTTCCAAATCCTCTGACGCCGTCCGCCACACTTGCTCCAAATCAACCTCTCCATAATCGTGCGCAATAATGTTGCGCATGCCTCGGATGCTGCGGAAAGGGATTTCAGGGAATAAGTCTTTCGTTGACTGGGAAAGTCTGCTCGCCGCTTCTCCGATGATCTCGAACCGGCGCAACACCGCATCCTGCTTCTCCAGATTTTCCAAAAACTGCTCGTGACTTACGCCATCGAGGTATTGTCTTATGGCGTAAGCGGATTCCAACAGATCGCGCAACAGCCTATTCTGGCGTGCTTCAAGCATAAACCACTACTGGAGATGCGAGGATCTCGCGGCGTCGAAAGGAATTCCGGCTGGCTTCAACCGCTCTGCGGCTAAGCAAATCGACGCGACAGCCCAGGCGTTCCTCAAGATCTTCTTTCAAGGCGCCCATTTCAAACAGACCCACTCTTGCGCCGGGCAGGAAATCCACCAGCAGATCGATATCGCTGTCTGGACGAGATTCACCCCGTGCAAAAGAACCGAAAACTTCCACCCTGCTTACGAACGATCCGGCGCAAACCGCCTTCACCGCCTCTCGCACATCTTCGAGCGACAATGGATGATGAACCGCCGGTTTCACGCCTTATTGATATTGCAATCTCACTTCATTGCAACGCAACAGATCCATCCAGACCAGAGGAGTCACTCCATCAACCCAAACACCCGCACCATCTCGCTCTTGCCTTTGAGCGCCTTTTCTCCTAAGTCCTTGAACAGCGTCCGCTTGGCGCCTAATCCTGCGATCAGCTTTTCGCTCACCAGCAAGTTCTGACCGAGCTCCTTCATCACCGACTCCAACCGGAACGTCGTGTTCACCGCGTTGCCGATGATCGTCGCGTCGCGCTGCGCCACCAGGCCGATGTTGCCGAAACTCACCCGGCCGAAGTGCAGCGCGATGCCGACCTTGAACGGCGCGCCGGATTCCGGCCAATGCACCTTCTTCGCCAGGTCCAGCAGCGCCCGGGCCGTCTCGTACGCGCGCTCGCACTCGCGCGGCGGACCCGGATCTTCCTGCCAATACGCCAGGATCGCGTCGCCGATAAACTTATCGATGATGCCGCCGTTTTTCTGCACCAGATTGCCCGCCTCGCGGAACCATTGGCCGAGCAGCATCGCCAGCGCACTCGCGGGCAGGATCTCCGATTGGGTCGAAAACCCGCGAATGTCACAGACCAGGATCGCCGCGCAATGCACCGTGTGCAGCGCCGGGTCGGTGCTGCCGGCGAGCGTCACCGCGGCGCTGCCCTCGCCGCCTTCGAAATCGTCCTCTTGCTCGAAGACCATGTCGTTGTTCGCGATCCGAATTTTCGCGCCCGTCTGGAGGGTCACCGGCATCACCACGCGCTGGTCGTTGACGTACGTGCCGTTGCGGCTGCCGAGGTCCATGAGCTGGTACTCGTAGCCGTTGTGGCAACGGATGATCGCGTGCTGCCGGCTCACCGTCGGGCTGAAGCTCAGGCAGACCGTGTTTTCCGCCGTCCGCCCGATCGTCGCCGTGTACAGGATCGGCACCTCGAACGCGGGAGCTTGCGCAGGGATGACGCGGATTTTGGCGGCCATTTGGGGGGGACGGAGTGGACGGCGTTGCTCTCGGGGCACTTAACTCGCATCGGCCAGCACCGGCAACTGAGATAATTGTCGGTTTTCCGCGCCCGGCGAGTGCCGCGTTACGGCCGCTGCATCGCCGTGACGAACAGATCCACAAACCGCCGCTGATCCAGCTCCATGTTGATGCGCACCTTTTGCTCGCCCAGACCGGGCTGCGAACCGGGGGTCCAGCTCAAGGTGTTGCCGTACGCGGCGCCGTGGTCGATGTCGACATCCATGAAGAACTCCTGGCGCGACGTGATGACGCTCTCATCGAGCCAGGCGGCGACGGCCAGTTCGTCCCACATCGGGAAGTCCAGCTCGGCGTACTGGCGAAGGTACTGGGTAAACGGCGTTTTCGCCTCGACGATGCGGTCCGCGATGGCGGCGGTATACTTCGTTTTGAGCGAGATGTCGGTGGGCGTGCAGGTGATCTGACGCCACGGCGCGTGCAGGACGATGCGGGCGGCTTCCGCGTCCCACCAGAGGTTGAACTCGTGGCGCGGGTTGTTGACATACTCGGCGGAGAAATAATTGTCCAGCGGCGGGCTGAAGCTCCCGCCCATGAAGACGAACTCCTTCACCAACCGGGGGAATTCCGGGTCGAGCCGGATCGCGAGCGCGATGTCGGTGAGTGGACCCAGCGCGATCACGGTGACTTCGCCGGGAAACTCCCGCGCCTTGCGCACGAGGAAGTCGGCGGCCGCCTCGTGGGAGGGTTTGAGCGCGGGGGCGCCTTCCTTCGGCGGCGGCACGACCTCCGGCTCGTGGTAGTGAAATCCAAACGACGGCTTCTCCAGCCAAGCGCCGGTGAACACCTGCGCGCCGTGCGCCTTTTCCCACAGCAGGCTCTCTTCCCGGGTGTGAACGAGCGGAAACACCGCGCCCGGCAACAACGGGACCTCCGTCCTACCGGTGACTTCCAGCAGGCGCAACGCGTGGGAGATGCCCTCGTCGCGCCACACGTCGCCGCTGACGACGCAGACGCCGAGCAGATCCACCGCCGGGTCTTGCAATAACAGCGCGACCGCTTGCAGATCGGAGGTCGCCGGCCCGCGCGTGTCTTGATCGACGATCACCTTGCGACCGGCGGCGGCCACGGATAGAGCGGTTGATGCGATCAGCCCAAAGATGCAGAGCGCGGTGATGACATTGTTTGCATTCTTCTTCATTTCTGAACCTTCTTCGTTTCTTCGATGGAAGTTACCATGCCGCGAACTCACCGGGTTGCGCAATTGGAAAGCCGACCCCATCCTTGTTGCGGCGGCTCAGCGGGATGTCGATGATCGCACCGCAGCCTCAGACTCGCGCCCAATGAAAATTAATCGCGTCGCGCTTTTGGTCGCGCTCTCCTTGTTCGTTGCCGAGGCAAGGGCTCAAACCGAACGCTCCGAAACAGCCGACAAGTTTGTGCTGCATTTCTTACCCGAAAACACCAAGACGGACGGGCTCGCCGTGTTTACAGCCGTGGGCGGATCGTTCGGCCTGAGTGTCGAGGAGTCAGGCAAAAAGGTGGTTGATCACCATTTGGCCATTCCGGTCGATCAGGTTCAATCGCTCAAGGTCATTGTCTTCCGTCCGCATTATCAGACTTTCGTGTTAAGCGTCCTGCCCCTCGCGGAGAAACTTCGGCGGGAGGCTGAAATCGAACTTCAGCCGAGTGCTTCGGTGCAATTTTCGGGCCGGGTAGCGCTGCCGGCTGATGTTGACGCGGCTTCCATGGTGATCGAGGTGGATTACGAATGCTATTGGGGAATGCGCTACCTGGGCTACATCGACGGCCCAGCGCCGGGCTTTCACGTGGCTTCCATGCCGCTGGCGGCGGATGGTACATTCTCCGCCGCGATCCCCGACTTCTGGCATGACCCGGTAATCAGCGCCTACAACGAAGAGCGCGGCTTCCTGCGCTTGGCGCTAAGTAGAAAAACCGGGGATGAGCATGGCGTTCCGTATCGGCTCAAACTGCCCGGCAAGCCCGCGGATCTCCTTTTGATCAAGGTGGCGGAACAGTATCAGTTTATTGAATTGGAAACGACTACAAACTCGCCTGACTAAGAGACAGTTGCGTGCGCCGGGTCAATCTGCCGCGAGTCGAAAACTATTTGACATCTCGGCATTCCTTCCTAAGATCGCCCTCAGCTCTTATCGAGAGTGGCGGAGGGACTGGCCCGACGATGCCACGGCAACCGCTGGGAGCAGCTTCAAAGCACGGACGTGCGCTTGGGCTGCTGCCGGGTCCAGGTGCTAAATCCAGCTTCGCGCGGCGGGCAGCAATGCAGGCCGCGCGGGGAGAGATGAGAGAAGGCGGTGGTTCCCGCGGGAGTTCTGTACCTGGCTCCCCGGGGGGCAGTGTTTTCTTCGTTGGCGGAGGCGGTTTTCCGTTCACTCTCGGTCGGGAGCGTTCACCGGAAAACCATGGACAAACCCACCTACTTCTCGAGCCTTCGCTGTCGCGAATGCCATCGCACCTACCCTAAACAGGCCATCCACATCTGCGAGTTTGACTTCGGTCCGCTCGAGGCCGCCTACGATTATGACGCCATCGCGCGCGTCCTCACCCGCGAGTTGATCGAAGGTCGCCCGCAGACGATGTGGCGCTACCGCGAGCTGCTCCCCCTCGACGGCCCGCCCACCGTGGGCACGCAGGTCGGCTTCACCCCGCTGGTCCGCGCCGACCGCCTGGCCAAACGCCTCGGCCTGCGCGAGCTCTACATCAAGAACGACACCGTCAATTACCCCACCCTCTCCTTCAAGGATCGCGTGGTCTCCGTCGCCTTGAGCCGCGCGCGGGAGCTGGGGTTTACCACGGTGGCGTGCGCCTCCACCGGCAACCTCGCCAACTCCGTCGCCGCCAACGCCTCCGCCGCCGGGCTCAACAGCTACGTGCTCATCCCCGCCGACCTCGAACACAGCAAGGTGCTCGGTTCGCTCATCTATGGCACCAAGGTGATTGGCATCCACGGCGCGTACGATCAGGTCAACCGCCTGTGCTCGGAGATCGCGGGCAAGTACGGCTGGGGCTTCGTGAACGTCAACCTGCGCCCGTACTACGCGGAAGGCTCAAAAACGATGGGCTTCGAGATCGCCGAGCAACTCGGCTGGCGCGCCCCGCGCCACACGGTGATCCCCATGGCCAGCGGCTCACTCCTCACCAAGATCCACAAGGCCTACAAGGAGTTCACCACGCTCGGGTTAATTGAGAACACGCACTACACGGTCCACGGCGCGCAGGCGACCGGCTGTTCCCCGATTGCGGAAGCGATGAAGAAGGGGTCGGACCTCGTCAAGCCCGTGGCCAAGCCCCAGACCATCGCCAAGTCGCTCGCCATCGGCACGCCCGCCGATGGGTATTACGCGATCCACACCATGCGCGACTCCGGCGGGTCGGCCGAAGACGTGACCGACGATGAGATCATCGAAGGCATCAAGATGCTGGCCGAGTGCGAAGGCATCTTCGCCGAGACGGCCGGCGGGGTCACGGTCGCGTGCGCCCGGAAGCTGGTCGAAAGCGGCAAGATCGGCGCAAACGAAAGCACCGTGCTGTGCATCACGGGTCACGGCTTGAAAACGGCGGAAGCCGTGGCCAACCATTGCGGCGCGCCGCGGCTCATCAAGCCGAGCCTGCGCGACTTCGAAGAACTCATCGCCGACGAACTGGCGGCCGCGGTCTAACCAAAATTACTAACATGCCAACTAACATCCGCATCCCCACTCCCCTGCGCAAACTAACCGGTGAGCGCGAAGTCGTGCAGGCCGATGGCTCGACCGTCGGTGAGTTGCTGCTGTCGCTCGACACGACATTCCCCGGATTGAAGGATCGCATCTGCGACGAAGCCGGCAACGTCCGACGTTTCGTCAACGTGTACCTCAACGACGAAGACATCCGTTTTCTCGAAGAGAAAGCGACCCCGGTCAAAGACGGCGATGAGATCAGCATCGTCCCGGCGATTGCCGGCGGGTAGGCGAATCCTGTCCACGGGCAAGTTCTTCTTCCCTTCCCGAGTTGACCTGGCTATGATGGGCCGATGCCTTCCCGCCTCGCAGCCTTCGTGGCTGGCCTGCTTTTTTGCGCGCCTCTCGCCCGCGCCCAATTTTACGCGCCCGACACCGAGTACCACGACCGCGCCCAGCGCAGGTTCGTGGTCGAACTCGCGCGCGTAATCGCCTGGCGCGAAAACCGGGCAGCCGGTCAACCCAGGATTGCCGAGGTCACCGACGAGGTGAGCCTCTCCGAGGACCGGCGCACCGTCTGGAAAATCCATTGGCTCGATGCCGCCGGCAAATCGGTCCGCGACGCGGAGGTCAGCTACCCGGAGAGCGCGTTGACCGGCGGCGCCGCCTGGTACCGCGACGTGGCCCGACAACTCGCCCCGAAGACTGCGACAATCCCGCTCGCCGAAGACCAGTTGGCAGCGGATTACTGGGCCGGCGCCGAGGCCGCGCAACCCTCCCGTACCGCATCCCTCGAAGCCGCCCTGGCTCTCGCCCCGGAGAAGGACGCCGCCAAGCTCGCGGGGCTGCTCGCCCATGCCGCCTTGCCCACTCTGGGCGGCGGGCTCACGCTGGACGCTACCCTGCTCTCCCGCGCCGCGGCGTGGCTCTGCCTGGCGGAGGAAGCGGTCAAAGCGCCCACGTCCAAGCTCGACTCCCTCTGGGCGCCGATCCTCTTCCTGAGCGCCCGCGAAGATGCGGCGCGCGGGGCGTGGCGCAAAGCACCTTCCGACGCGGTCCCGTTGGTGAAATGGTGGGATTTCCTGTTGGCGCGACCGAGCAGCGTGGACGCATTCACCTTTGCCGCCGACCCCGTCAACCGCCGTTGGGCCATGCCGATCCTCGCCTACCAGACGACGCGCTTCGGGCTGAACGCGGCGTTGCCTAACGCCCTCTTGAGGATCTACCGCAACGCGACGGCGCTCTCCGCGCTGCACGATTACGGGCCGTTTCTCACCGGCACCACCATCGGCGGAGGCCGAATGATGGAAGGCGCCTGGCCCGCCCTCTCGCGCCGCGCCTGGATCACGTGCCTGCGCCGCCTGCACCCGGAGCCGCTGGATTTCAACGGTTACACCGAGACCTTAAACCGCGTCAAAACCGACGCTCCGCCCGCGAACGACGACGACGAAGCCAGCGTGGCCGGTCTGGAAGAAGCGGCGCCGCTGCTCAACTTGGGTTTAAGCGAAGGCACGGGCAAGCTGATTCCCGCCGCCGTCGTCACTGCGCGCGATCTGCTCAACTATGGTTGGGAACAAAATGGCGCCCAACTCGGAGCCCGCTGGAGTTTCGTAACGGAGTCGTGGGGCGTGCGGGAATTGGGTGATGAGATTGCCCGCAAATCGCTCAGCGTGCTGGACGGGGCCGAATATTTTTTCGTCAATTTCCCATACGGCTACAACCCCGCGGGCGAGGCGCCCGATACCTGGAAGCACCTCAAGGGCAAACGCCTGGCCGATGTGAGCCGCCTGCAGGAGATCGATGGGTACGAGAGCGACATCGTCATTCCCCTCCGGGCGTTCAACCCGGACAAAGCGCAAAACGCCCGACTCTGGCTGAAGCGCTGCTGGCTGCGGCCGACGCATCTGCTCCATCAAAGCTGCGAACTCTATTTTGCCGGGCTGAGGAATGAGATTACCCCGACGTTGCGGCGGCTGCGCGCCGAGGGCGGCCCGCTCATAGAGACCGGCGAACTGATGTTCTTCGCCTTTGGGTTGACCCCGAGCGGCGCGGCGACGACTACCGGCAGCAACGACCTGCGGCTGGAACTGCTTGCCGCTCAGCGGGAGCCAAGCCACACCGCGTACGAAGCGGAGTGGGGCAAACTCGACGCGCGACCGCCCTTCGAAGCCGCTCAGGAACTGGAAAAATTCTTTTGGCGGCGACCGGGCAGCGACCTGCCCTACAACGAGATTTTTTCCCTCTACCTGCGCGCCCATGCCTATGACGCTGCACGGCGCTTTTACCGGCAGGCAGAGGCGATCAGCGACGACCCGGTCGGCTTCTCCAACGACATCGGTCCGCGCCGTTTCACCCTGGCGCTGATGGAGCGAGACAAGGCGGCGATGGATTCCTCGGCTCGGGAGAGCAGCAGCGGCTCGTACGATGACATGATCAAGTACATGGTCCTGGCGGTTGCCCGGGATGACTTCGAAAGGTTGGCCAAGCAAGTTGACGAATGCCTGGAACGTTACCCCTCCGACCCCGGCGACAAAGACGATATGATTAACAAACTTCACGGATTCCTCCCGCTGATCAAGGCTTTCCGAGATCCGGCAAGCCCAGAGCACGGGAAGGCGCTCGACTATTTTGCCGGCTATGCGGAGTGGCCCACCCTGCAATGGACTTTCCTGCAAAACGCCCGGCTTTCCGTCGCAGAGAGCGTCCGGTTCCTCGGGGGGAAAGACACCGACCCCGAGCGGCGCCTGATGGCCGCCTACCTCTTGAAGGACAAGGATCTCTTCACCAAGACATACGACGCGTACGACGCGCAGGCCCGAGCCGGCGGCCGCAAGTGGGCGAACATGGGCTTCGTCGTCGTGCATTTCCTGCGCAACGAGTTGCTCGACGTGCCCGTCCCGCCGGAACAGCCCGACCTGCGGCCGGCCGGCGCCATGACGCTCGCCCAGGCGCTCGAGCGCAAACGCTAGCCATCTATGATCCCAGCCGCGGCTGCAGCAATCGCGCGGCGGACAGCACGACGGCCAACCCGATCGGCAGCGCGCACGGCAGCCAGAGGCTCGCCATCTCGAACGCGCTCAACGCCCCCAGCGCGTACACCGCCAGCCCCCCCGCCGCAATGGCGACGAACCGCCGCTGACTGACCCGCAAAAGCACCGGCGCGAGCACCGCTGCGATCAACGCGATGGCCGCATCCCACGCATACGACGCGCGTCGCAGCATCGGGTTTTCGCGCAAGCTCGCCGCCGCCCACGCCATCACCTCGGCGGGCGACGCGCGTTGCCCCCCGGGCGTCGAGTACGCCTGCGCTTCGCGATCCGTCCGGCCGAGAATCACCAGCCCGCCTCGCATCCGCGAAGCCGCGCGCGCGACATCTTCCCCAGCCGCGGGTGGGTTGGAGGTGAGCAGCAGGAGATCGTCGAGCGCGATCCGGTTGATGCGCCCGTAGGTCGAGGCGTCGAGCAACGCCCGGCCCGCGTGGTCGAGGGCGATCCGGCGCCCGCCCAGTTGCACGGTCCCGCCGGGCGCCGCGTTGATCTCTGCGGGCGCCACCTGCATCCACAATCCGAGCGCCTGCAGGGTGAACGACGCCAACACGTCCGCGCGCCGCCGGAAGAGCAGCGGGACGTCCCGCACCGGGGTCGCCGGCGCGGGGAGATTGGTGACCCCGCTCACGGCCAGGGGAAAGATGCGTTCGTTCGCCGCGGCCACGACCTCCGGGAATTGCGGCAGACCGCCCGCGTCGCCGGTGAAATGTTCCAGGGGCGCCAGCGCGGCCGCGTCCTTCGACCCCGCCGCGCTCCCGAGCTCCGCGCCCACCAGCAACTTCGGGGCGGTGAGCGCCTGTTGCACGAGGATCTCCTCGTTGCCCGGTTGCGCATGCGGCCAGTTGACGATCGGCTCGATCCCGATCACCGCGGGATCGAACTTCTGCACGGCCTGCAAAAACAGCGCGTAATCCAGCGGGGCCAGCGGCCAGCGGCCCGGCGTCTCCAGCACGGCGTCGTCGATGGCCACGAGCGTCACGCCGCCGGCCAGCGGGGTCTTGGGGGATTGGCCATTGGCGCCCAGCCAATCGAAGAAGGCGCGGTCAAACCCACCGACGGGTCCCGGCCGCCGGCTCTCCCGCGAAATCAAGAGACCCGCGAGCAGGACGATCAGGAAAATCCAGGAAGGGCGCGGCACGGCGGGCGGGAGAGAAGGTAGCGAGATTACGGCCAGCGCGCGGCCGCGGCGAGGGAAGTTTGTCCGGCGGCGCGTATTTCCTTTCGGATTGACTCTGCCTTCTGAAATAGCCCATTCTCAAAACGGCGGCGGCATCCCGCCAACGGATTTTTCCCATGAAAAAGTGGCTCGCCCTTTGCGCCGTTCTGCTCAATCTGGATGCCGCCGGCGCCGCCCCGCCCCTCGTGGCCCATGAATGGGGCACCTTCACGTCGCTGCAAGACGAAGCGGGCCAGGCCATCGGCGGCATCAACACGGACGATGAGCCCGCGCCGAAGTTCGTGCGTCGGCTGGCGGACGGCTTTTTCCTTACGGCCAGCGAGGCGCCGCCCGTCTTCTTCCAGGGCGCGCCGAAGTGTCATCCCGATGTCACGCTGCGGCTGGAAACGCCGGTGCTCTATTTCTATCCCGCCCCCGGCTGGAAACACGAACCCATCGATGTGCAAGTCGCCTTCCGCGGCGGCTGGCTCACCGAGTTCTACCCGGCGGCGGAAGCCCGCGCGCCCGGGTTCGACGCCGCCCGGCCCGACCGGCTGTTCCCGATTGCGCCGAACGACGACCAACGCACAAACGGGTTTGGCCATCTGCGCGCCGACGCGAGCGGCGAGTTGTCCTGGAAAGGATTGGAGCTCGACTCCGACGGCACCGGACCGGAAACCAGCGACCGGGTCTGGCTGGCGCCACGCGCGGTGGCGTCCACGATGTTGCGGACCGCGAACGGAGAACGCGAAAAATTCCTCTTCTATCGCGGCGTCGGCCACGCGCCCGCCGCGCTGCAGGTCGTGCGCGACCTTGCGCGCAACGTCCTGGAGATCCGCGGGCCGGCCGGGGACTCCGCCCGTGATGCGTGGCTGGTGGATATCCGCGCCGACGGCGCCTGCGCCTTTCGGTCGCCCGGCGTCTTGCCGGCGACGGTCGCCGCAAGCTTCGCGCCGGAGGAATTCTCCGGCGCCGGCCTCCCGCGCTTGCAGGAGGAAATGCGCTCCGCCCTGGTCCGCGCCGGGTTGTTTGCGGACGAGGCGCAGGCGCTTCTGCGCACTTGGGACGTCTCCTATTTCAAGAGCCCGGGCCTGCGGTTCTTCTACCTCTGCGGCGCGGACGAGATCAACCGGCTCCTGCCGCTGCGCATCTCGGCGCCGTGCGATCTGACTCGCGTGATGATCGGCCGCATCGAGATCGTCACGCCCGGACAACGCGCCCTGCTCGCCAAAATCTCCGCCGACCGCGATCCCGGTCTGCCGATTCCCGAAATCGACGGCGCCTATCTGCAGCTCGGCCGTTTTCGCAATGCTTTGCTGCTCGACGAAGAGAAACGCCGCCCCACGCCCGCGCTCAGCGATTACATCGCCAAAAACGACTTCGGCGCCTACAAAATTCAGGAGTCGTCGCATTAGATTCGAGCTTGCTGGATGGTTTCAAATTGGATCCCCGCTTCCCGGTTCAACGCCCGCACGCCCGAGGCGGCGATGCGATGCAATAGACCCAGCCGTTCGTGATCCGCGAGATCCTGCCAGATGGGTTTCGCGCAGAGTTCCAGTTCCTCTCCGCGCCGCACCAGCAACCCCCACCCCACTGGGATCTCGTGCGGGCGGAAGATGCCCTCATCGGCCACCACGTAGAAGAGATTCCCGCAGCGCGCGCGCATTAAAACGTCGAACTTCGTCTGCCGAAACAACCGCCGCTGCAGCAACGCGATGCGTTTGAGCAGACGCCGGTAACTCTCGTGCTCCAGCGCGCCGAAGTCGCTCGATTGGTAATCTTGAAACAGCGAGTCGTTCACCCGCAGCGTCGGATGATGCACGCGCAGCGCAAGCTCCAGCGCGGCGCGGCGCTCGTGCAACGCGGCCAGCTCCGCGGCGGTCGCCCGCTCCGAACGCGCGTCTTTCAGGAAATCCGCGCGCGCCTGCTTGCATTCAAACACCGCCGTCGACCCGATGGCGGATTGCATAATGCCGCCGACCCGTTCCCGGGCCGGCATATACGCGGCGAGGTCCGCGCGATACCGGCTGTTGGGCAGCGCCACCTCGTACGCGCACGACCGATAGCCTTTGGTTTGCGCCCAGAAGAGCGCCAGGCGCTTGAGCAGCAAATGCGCGGCGGATTCGGCGCGTGACATGCTATTCCTTGAGCCACCCCGCGATGTCGCGCGCCCAGTAGGTGACGATCACATCCGCGCCCGCGCGCTTGAAGGCGGTCATCATCTCCAGCACCGCGGCGCGTTCGTCGACCCAGCCGTTGGCGGCGGCGGCCTTCACCATCGCGTACTCGCCGCTCACGTTGTACACCCACGTCGGCAGGCCGAAGCGCTCCTTCACCCGCCAGAGGATGTCGAGGTAAGGCAACCCCGGCTTGACCATCACCATGTCCGCCGCTTCCGCGATG
>CAXUAZ010000059.1:0-19579 GCA_964249195.1 uncultured Chthoniobacterales bacterium | reverse complement strand
GGCGGAGGCGGCAGGGCGGCCCACTCGCGCGGGGCGCGTTCATCGCCGCGGGGCAGGGCGCCGCCGGCGCCGTCGTCGCGCACGCAGATGAGTTCGTCCTCGACCCGGGCCAGTTCCTCGCGCACGTCGGCGTGCGTGGCGGCGCAGGTCAGATAACAGAATTGCAGATCGACGCGAGATTGGCGGCCCAGCCAGCGGAGCGTTTCAAAGAGAAAAGGCTTGATCCCGCCGTTCTCGCCGCCAGGCCGCAAATGACTCAAATCGACGGCGACGCGGATGGGTGACAACGGCCAGGCAACCCGTGGCAATGGAAGATCCATGTCGACTTTGAGGACGGGCGGTCGGCTGCTTTAGAGCCGCAGGAGTTGTCCGGTGGACCGTTCGCACGCGAGCCCGGTGCATTCCAGCCGCAAGGCGATGTCCAGGTCCACGCCCGACGGCAACGAATCCCGGACGATTTCGCACGCGAATCCCGCACTCGCCAGTCCGTGGGCGCCGCCGGCGACATCGGCGTTTTGCGCGGCAAAATGCGCCGCGACATCGGGCCGCGCGGCTTTGCCGGCGTTCACGGCGTACGCCTCAGCGCCGTGCCGGAAAACGACCGTCACAGCGGCGATCCGGGCATCCCACGCCGGGCTGGGCAGAAACGCCCAGCCGGCAAGGGCGACGTGCGAACCGGCATCGCGGCAGGAATCCAGATGGAACAAAAGCGTCCGGCTCAGCAGCGTGGCGCAAACGCGCGGGCTGGAATGATTCGTCGGCCGCGGAGGCGCAACCGGGCGCGCCATCGGCTTTGAGTGGGCCGAAAACGTCAGCAGTCGCCGGGCAATGGCCAGTTCACGCGCCAGCAGGCGGGCTTCGGCTCGGGCGGCCTCGACCTGCCGCTGACTGCCGTAAAGACGCAACCTCAGATCTTCGAGGACCGATTGATTCGAGCCGGCGTCTGCGCGCGGACGCTCCGTTTCCTCCGCGTTCATCTTCAAGCCTTGCCGATCAGATACGTGAAGCTGCGCACGTAGGTTCCGGCCCAGCCATTCTCCTCCGTGCGCAGGACAACGCCGCCGGCCGCCGCGATCACGTCGGAGACCGTCGCGGGCGTCATGCCGTACATTTCCATCACCGGAGCGCCGTTCGCCGTTGGCGCCGCCGTGTTCATCAGGTAATCCGGCAACTGGAACAAGCACAACCCCTCCGGGCGGAGCAGGCGCAAGAATTCGTTGAGGTAGATCGTCTGGTACTCCTGGCGCATGTGCTGCAGGACAATGAACGTCAGGACGAAATCGAAGCTCCCGCTCTCGAACATGCCGAGGTCAGGCCGCTCGTTGAGCAGGTAACGGCAGCGGGTGTCCGGCGGGCTAAGCTCATTTGCCTTGGCGATCATCGAGGCGGCGACGTCCACCCCGATGACCTCTTCGAAGAAGGCCTCCAGGCCGCGAGTCAGACGGCCCGCCCCGCAGCCGAAATCGAGGGCGCGGCCACGGCCGAGATCCGGCCGTAAAGCCAGCACCGGCTGCATGGATGCCGCGATCGTATCCCGGCCGATCTCAAAAAAACGATCCAGTTCCCAGCGGTTGTCCTTGGCGGCGGGGTCGGTGGAGATGGCCCAAAACGGGTCCTGCAGCCCGAAGCGCTGCCAATTGTCCTTGAGTTGATCGAAGTTCATGAGGAGGACTCGTTCCCGCCCGTATCGGGTTCTGGTGTGCCAGACGCGGACGGCAGAGTCAACTGCCCCGTCAGCATTCGGATGTGTTTGTCCTGCTCCTGCAAGCTCGCGTCCATGCGCTGGATCTGGGAGCCAAGCGTCTTGAGTAATTCGCCGCGGGCGGCGCGGTCCGCCTCGCTTTCGAGCAGGAGCGGGGTCAATCTCTCCACTTGCTTGAGCCGGGCATCGCGATCGGCCTCGCTGGCGGCGAGAAGCGCGCGGAGTTCGTTGAGTTGACGGGTAAAATCGGCATCGGCGGTCAGGAGGCGGCGATCGAGCACTCCGACCTGCCGGAGGCGAGCCTCGCGATCGGTATCGCTCGCTTCGAGCAGGGCTTTTAATTGATCGATCTGCCGCGTATGTTCGGCCTCCATCTCTTTAATGCGGCGTCCGAATTCATCGATCTTGACCAGGCGAGCGTCCCGGTCGGATTCACTGACCGCGAGTTGCGTCGCCAGCGCACGAATCTCGCGCAGGCGCGCATCGCGATCGGCGTCGCTGGCTTCCAGCCGTCGGCTGAGCGTCTCGATTTCACCCAGGCGCGCCTCGCGATCGGTGTCGCTGGCTTCCAGCCGCCGGCTGAGCGTCTCGATTTCATCCAGGCGTGCATCGCGATCGGCGTCACTGGCTTCCAATCGGCGGCTGAGCGCGCTGACTTGATGGGTGAGCTGCTGCACTTGACCGTGCCGGGCGAGACTGTCGTCCCGCAGAAAGCGCAGCTTCGGAGTGGCGACCTCGATCAATCCCCGGGCATCCGCTCCGAGCCCGGAGCCTTCGAAAACGGTCTGTCCGTCTCGGTCATCCGCCAGGAACCTCTCCAGCGCCTGCCGCACCGAATCGGTCGAGATCGTCCGGATGCAGGGCGCATCGACGAAGAAGCAATCCCAGCGGCAGCCGAAGCACGGCAGCGGCTGCACAATGACGACCGAGCGCCGCGCCACCGGCTCAAAACGCGGCCAGGTCCCGCCACCATAGATCGCAACGAGCGGCCGCCCGAGCCCAGCGGCGAGGTGAACGGCGCCCGTGTCGTTGCCGAGGTAAAATTGCGCGGCTTCCAGCAAGGCCGCCAGCAGCCCGATCTCGCCGTCTTGCCCCAGCCATATCGCCGGGCTGGCGCCCGCCGCCGCGGCGCCATCCCGCACCGTTTCGAGAATCGTGCGTTCCGATTCGTGCCCGATCAGCAAGGTCTTCAATCCGCGCACCCGCTCGAGCCAGGCAATATTCTCCGCAAACCGCTCGGCCGGCCAGGCCTTGATCCGCACGTTGGCGGTCCCAGCCGCACAAACCGCCGCAAAAGCGCCCCGGGACAGACCGGCGCCGGATAGAACTTCGTCCGCGCGCTGGCGATCCGCTTGTTGCGTCCGCACGATGGGCCACCAGCGCGGCGCTTCTTTGCCAAGCAAGGTGCCGGCCAGCAGCAGGTTTTTCTCCCATTCACGCGACGCCGTCTCCACCGGGATCTCCTCCCAACGCACCGTCGCCCAATCGATGCCAAACTCCGCCTCCAGCGCCGGCAGATCGCCTTCGCCCATGCAGAACTTGCGCGTGTGAGGAAGAAACGACGCGACCGCCGCGTCCAGCCAGGTGCGTTCCAGGCAGGCCGCCACCAGCCAGTCGGGATTGAACGCGAGCACCGCCGCGCGCAGTTCTTCCAGCCCCGCGCGACTCTCCCGCGGGCTTTGCCGGTACGGGTTGCAGGTTGTCGTCAGCCAGCGGACCGCGCCTTGCTCCGCCAGGAGCGGCGCCGCGTCGACGTACGGCGCCCGGACGAGCACGCCGATCTCCGTCTGCGGCCACTCCTCGCGCACCAACCGCAGCACGGGCTCGAATAGCACGAGATCGCCGTAGGTGTCCGGGTGAAGGAAGAGAATGCGGGCAGGAACGGAAGACATTCAGGGCGGCCGCTAATTTAAGCCGCCGGCAAATCCTTGCGGTCAGCCGGCAGGTAGCTCCAGGGGAGGATATTCATCGGAAGCTGGGCGATCCCGTAAAACGGCATGGTCGACTCGGGGTCGGCGTGGTACACCTCGATCGGTCCGAGGCCCTCGTGCACGTCGTAGAACATCCCGGCGTCGGGGCCGTCCATGCTTTTCTCGCTCGCCATGAGCGTGCAGGTATACGGCCCCGGCTGCACGTTGAAACGCAGGGTAAAGCGGAACAGGAGCCGGTCGCCCGCCTTCATCGATGGCAGCGGCACCTGCAACTGGGCGTTGCCCGCCGCAAAAACCAGGTTATTCATCCGGTCGTAGAGATTTAACCCGAGGTGCGGGCATTCGATGTCGGAATGCGCCTGGGCCAGCAGGGTGAACGTGCCTTCGCCGAGCATCTCGATCTGGAGGCAGTTGACCCCGAGTTTGCTGTCCAGGCGGGCGGAAACCAATTCCAGCCGCCGGCTGCCGTGCCGCGAACGCGCCTGCGGCAAGAGGTTATCCTTTAGGATCGCGCTCGCCTGCGTCTCCGACAACGCCTTTTCCTCGGCGGAGACCGCGCTGGACGAGGCGTTGGTCAACCCCGCGGGGCGTCCGGCCGCCAGCGCGTAATAACGACTGGCCGCCTCCTCGGGCGGCCCCTCGAAAACGGCCCGTCCAGCGTCGAGCAGCAACGCCCGGCTGCAAAGGTTTTGCACCGCGGCCATGCCGTGCGAGACGAAGAGCAGCGTCGTGCCGGAGTCAAGGATCTCGCGCAGGCGGGTGAAGCATTTCTGAGTGAAAAACACGTCCCCCACCGCGAGCGCCTCGTCGATGATGAGAATGTCCGGGTCGACGTTGATCGATACGGCAAAAGCCAGCCGCAATACCATGCCGCTCGAGTACATCTTCACCGGGTGCTCGAGAAACTGGCCGATGTCCGCAAACGCCGCGATATCGTCGAATTTCGCCAGGGTCTCCTCCTTGGTGAGGCCGAGGATGGAGGCATTGAGGAAAATATTTTCGCGGCCGGTGAATTCCACGTTGAAGCCACTGCCGAGTTCGAGCAGGGCCGCGACCCGCCCGCAGACCTCGACGTTTCCCGTGCTGGGCCGCAGCGTGCCGGCGATGATCTGCAGAAGGGTGCTCTTGCCCGAACCGTTGCGCCCGATGATGCCCAGGCTCTCGCCCCGGCGCACTTCAAACGACAACTCGCGCAACGCCGTGAACTCCTGATGCAGCGCGTCGCGGCGGCGCCGCAAGGCAATCAGCGGCGGGGCTTCCTTTGGCAGCACCGCGCGCAGGGTCCGGTGCGCCTGGCTGAGCATTGAGTATCTCAGCCGCTCGCTCGGCGAGGTCCAAAGTTTATAGCGTTTGCTGACTCCCTGAACGGAAAGGGCCACATCGTCGTGGTCTGGCAGGGCGCTGATGGAGACGGCGGGAGAGGCTGCTTCAAGAGTGGCTGAGGTCATCAAAAACCTCCGTGGCCGAGAGGGACGCGCCAGCCAGGAAGGTCTCTCGATGTACCGGCGGGGCATGGTCTCGTCAAGGCGGGAAAGCCCTCCCCCCTGCGAAAAGCGCAGTTGCCGGAGCCGGGCGTCAGCCGGTATCTTGGCGGTTCCATGTCCGCTTCCGCATCCTCCGGCGCCGCGCAAACTGCGCGCGGCGCGCACCCTCACCAGCCGTCGCGTCCGCCGGGCTTATTTGGTACCTTGCGCCGGCACCGGTTCTTAATTGCTCAGCTCACCCGCCGCGAAGTGGTCGGGCGGTATCGCGGTTCGCACCTCGGGATTTTCTGGTCGTTCATCAATCCTGTGCTGCTGCTGTGCATCTACACGGTGGTCTTCAAATACATCTTCCGCGCGAAATTCACCGGGCATCCTAACGAGGGCACGGCGGATTTTGCGCTCATGCTGTTTTCGGCGCTTATCATCTTCAACATGTTCGCGGAGTGCCTCGCGCGCTCGCCCAGCCTGATCCTGATCAACGCAAACTACGTGACGAAGGTCGTTTTCCCGCTCGAGGTGCTCCCCATTACGGTCGTCCTGGGCAGTCTGGTGCACCTTTTTATCAGCTTCGTGCCGCTGTGCCTCGCGGCGCTGATTACCCGCCACGGCCACCTCCACGCCGCCGTCCTGCTCTGGCCGCTGTTGCTGGCGCCAATCATTTTCTGGGCGCTTGGCCTCACGTGGATCATTTCCGCGCTCGGCGCCTTCCTGCGCGATCTCAATGAGGTCATGCTCGCCCTGACCCAGATCCTCATGTACGCCAGCGCCGTGTTTTATCCGCTGGAACGCGTCCCGCCCGAGATTCAGAGCATTCTGCGCCTCAATCCGCTCACGTTCTTCTCCGAGCAGAGCCGCGACCTGGTGGTCTGGGGCGAGCCGATGAACTGGCCGGCCTATTGGTGGGTCACCGCCTCGGGGGCGATCGCGATGATTGCCGGTTACAAGCTCTTCATGAGCGTCAAGCAGGCTTTCGCCGATGTGATTTAAGTTACATCCCAACCGCCCGTTCGGGACGAATCAAGGGCCCATGACTCCTCTCAAATCCTGGCTCGGCTACCCCTATCCTCTCGGCGCAACCTGGATGGAGGGCGGCGTCAATTTCGCGATCTTCAGCGAGAATGCCACCGGGGTGGAACTCTGCCTGTTCGACAGCATGGAGGCCGACCGCGAGATCGTCCGCATTCCCCTACGCGAGCGCACAGATCAAGTCTGGCATATTTTCCTGCCTGATCTCGCGCCCGGGCAACTCTACGGCTACCGCGTCTACGGCCCGTACGATCCCGCCAACGGGCAGCGCTTCAACGGCGCCAAGCTGCTCCTCGATCCCTACGCCAAGGCGATCGCCGGCAAGATCGATTGGGATGAAAGTCTCTTCGCCTATAAAGTTGGCGACGAAGAAGAAGATTTTTCGGTTTGCGACGCCGACAGCGGCCCGCGGATGCCCAAGGCGGTCGTGATTGATCCCGCGTTCGACTGGGGCAACGACAAGCCGCCTGCGCGCCCACTGGCGGAGCTCGCTATTTACGAAGTGCACGTCACCGGGTTTACGAAGCTCCTCCCCACGATCCCGGAGAACCTCCGCGGCACCTATGCTGGCCTGGCGAGCGACGAGGCCATCGATTACCTCAAGAAGCTCGGGGTCAACGCGGTCGAGCTGTTGCCCGTCCATCAGCATGTCGAAGATCAGCATCTTCAGGAAAAAGGGCTGAGCAACTACTGGGGCTATAATACCATTGGGTTTTTCTCGCCCGAGTGCGCTTACTCCAGCA
This sequence comes from uncultured Chthoniobacterales bacterium, assembly GCA_964249195.1. GTDB lineage: Bacteria > Verrucomicrobiota > Verrucomicrobiia > Chthoniobacterales > SZAS-18 > CAXUAZ01. The sequence continues at coordinate 12,693 of CAXUAZ010000059.1, read as the reverse complement.
GCGGCGTCATGGGCGAACAGGTGCGCGAGTTTAAGGAAATGGTCAAGCGTCTGCACGCGGAGGGGATCGAGGTCATCCTGGATGTAGTCTATAACCATACGGCCGAAGGCAATCACCTCGGACCGACGATCTCTTTTAAGGGAATAGACAACCGCGCGTATTACCGCACCGTCGAGAACGATCCGCGGTACTACATGGACTACACGGGCACGGGCAACACGCTCAACGTCACCCACCCGCACGTGTTGCAAATGGTGATGGATTCTCTGCGCTATTGGGTGCTCGAGATGCACGTGGACGGCTTCCGCTTCGATCTTGCCTCCACCCTGGCGCGCGAGGAGAAGGACGTGAGCCGGTTCTCCGCGTTCTTCGACGTGATCCACCAGGATCCCGTGCTCTCGCAGGTCAAGCTGATCGCCGAGCCCTGGGATGTCGGCGACGGCGGCTATCAGGTGGGAAATTTTCCCGTCCTCTGGGCCGAATGGAACGGCAAATACCGCGATGCCATCCGTCACTTCTGGAAGGGAGACGAAGGGCTCATTGGGGAACTCGGCTACCGTCTGACGGGCAGCCCGGACTTGTATCAAACGGGCGGCAAGCGCCCGTATGCGAGCATCAATTTCATCATCGCGCACGACGGTTTCACGTTGCACGATCTCGTCAGCTATAACGATAAGCACAACGACGCCAACGGCGAAGGCAACAACGACGGCGACAATAACAATGGCAGTTGGAATTGCGGCGCCGAAGGTCCCACCGACGACGAAGAAATCAACGCGCGGCGCCGCCGGCAGCGCCGCAATTTGCTGGCCACCATGTTCCTCTCCCAAGGCGTGCCCATGCTCTGTGCGGGAGATGAATACGGCCGCACGCAAGACGGCAATAACAACGCCTACTGCCAGGACAACGAACTCTCCTGGTTGACGTGGGATCCGGCAAAGCGCGACGAAAAATTGACCGAGTTTACCCGCGCGCTCATCACGTTGCGCCGCGAGCATCCGATCTTCCGGCGGCCGAAGTTTTTCCAGGGGCGGAACATCCGCGGTTCGGACGTAAAGGACGTGATGTGGTTCAACCCGAACGGCGAAGAAATGACCGAAGAAGAATGGCTCAACCCCGGCGTTCGCTGCCTTGGGATGCTGCTGAGCGGAGATGCGATCGATGTCCGCTCGTTCCACAACGAGCCGATCCTGGATCGCACATTCCTGTTGTTATTAAACGCGCATCACGAGATCGTGTCGTTCACCGTGCCCGGTCGTGAGGGCGTGGTCTGGGAGACCATTCTGGACACCGCGGATGAGGATGGATTCCTTGCGGAACCAATCAAGCGGGCATCGGGCGACGAGAACGAACTGACCGCGCGTTCGCTGGCGTTGCTCAGGTTGACGACTGAGGCAGGAGGCGAAGCCCGTGCCTCCAGTTGGCGCAAGAGCGGCAAGGCCCCGATCGTGACGCCCACTGCTCCAAGGGACGCGGACATTCAGAGCGAGATGATCGGTGAGGACGAATAGAAATCGCTTCCAAGTCCACCTTAATATCTAGACTGCAGCCATTGCAGGGCTACCGCATTGATCGCCGTGATGAGCGCTCTCTTCGGCCAGCGAAGCGCCGGTCTTACTAGAGTTCAGGCGCGCGGGCGGCGGCATCGGAAAGTTATGACGCGCATCGACCTCTAGGGAAACCACGATGGCCTCGTGGATAGCACGCGCCGCTTCCTCCCGGGTGTCGCCACTGCGCATTACGCCAAGCATTTCGACACACTCGGCCACGTAGAGTTGGTCAACATCGCTCCAGGCGATGAGTGTTTGATAATCGCGGGCGTCGTACATTTTAGATTCCTCCAAGTTTAAGACTTTGGCGCACTTGGCGGACCTAGTAATCTTTCGCCAATGAGCCGACCGTTTACAAGTTGATCAAATTGAAGCCGGGCTTTGTGTAGATGTGATGACTGCCGCTGATTTCCAGATCGAAGCCGAGACGGGAAAGCGCATTGCAAAGATCGGTGGATCGGACGTTTCGGTCCTGCTTGCCGCTCATGATCTTCGCCAGCATCTTTTCCGCCTTGCTCATGGCAGAGAGACTGCCGCAACTGATGCATTTTGTAGAAAACTATTTGGCGGAAAGGCTCGGAATTCACGGGGACGGGCGGACGATCAATCCAACGCGTTTGTCGGCGAGAATACCCTCTTCAGAGGCGCACGCTTCAATTTGTCCTTTCTTCCCCAACTCGCCAATCCGTCATTAGCAGAGCGAAAATAATTGCGGGGGTAGGATTTGAACCTACGACCTTCAGGTTAAGAGACACATAATCCATCATGTAAGTATTTGTAAGTAAACGACATATGGCGTATTAAACAAAGAGTATGATAGAATCTGTGTTAGGGTTTTAGTCAGTTTCGTCCGTTTTTTGCAAAAGTATGCTAATCGCTTTATAACCGTTTCGCATAATTCCATGACGAACGGTAGCCTTAAATCATAATTTATGGCTGGATATGGCTGGACTTATGGTTGGAAGGTGCATATCCTTCCCTTTTTGAACGGATATGGCTGGAGTTGTGGTTGCTGAAATCAACATCAAAAGTCTGACCATCGACCCGGAGATGCTCAACATCATCGGTGAACTCGATGAATTTAAGGGCGCATGGCGCGCCCTGGGAACACTCGCGCCAGAGCGACTTTCTGCCTTGCGTCATGTCGCCACCATCGAAAGCATCGGTTCGTCCACACGCATCGAGGGAAGCAAATTATCCGACCGGGAAGTTGAGCAACTTCTCGCCAGGGTCAAAATTCAGTCTTTCGAGACGAGGGACGAGCAGGAAGTTGCCGGTTACGCCGACATCATGGAAACGATTTTCGCTTCCTGGTCCGTGTTGCCGTTGACCGAAAATCACATCAAACAGCTTCACCGCGACCTCCTACGGTATGCGTCGAAAGACGAGCGCCACCGTGGCGAATACAAAAAACTGAACAACCACGTTGAAGCTTTTGACGAGAAGGGCAAAAGCCTCGATGTTGTCTTTCAAACCGCAACACCTTACGACACGCCGCGTCTGATGGCGGAACTGGTCGAGTGGACATCTGAAGCCCTTGCCAAGCGTTCGCTGCATCCGCTGCTGGTGATCGCCGTTTTCGCGGTCGTTTTTCTTGAAATTCACCCATTTCAAGACGGCAATGGACGGTTGTCGCGGGGGCTGACGACCCTTCTCTTGCTGCGGACCGGATATACTTATGTGCCTTTCAGTTCTCTTGAAAGCGTAATTGAGCAGAGCAAGGACAGCTACTATCTAGCCTTGCGGCGCACGCAGAGAACCATTCGGACAGACAAGCCCGATTGGCAGCCGTGGGTCATGTTTTTCCTGCGGAGCTTACAACAGCAAAAACGCAAGCTCGAAGCAAAGGTCGAACGCGAACGGAAAATCCTCGGCCAACTCCCGGAGCTTTCGTTACAAATTTACGAATTAGTCAAGGAACGGGGGCAAATCAAAGTCGAAGAGATTATCCGCGTGACCGGAGCCGCACGCGGCACGATCAAGGACCATCTCGGTCTATTGACCAAAAATGGGTACTTGGTCCAGCACGGCAAGGGTAAGGGTACTTGGTACGCTACGTCATGAATGAGTAATTCTGCATACTAGTTGATGCGTCGGAAAAACATTCTTTACGAAAAGCCCGGCAAATCGAACTCCTTTGACGAGGGCCAAACGGCCAAATCGGGGCTTGACGGTTGATGAGATAAAATGCATTCAAACGAAAATATGTTAGCGGTACGCTAACAGTTTTTCGACGTTTTTTGGCCAGATTAAAAAATCCTCTGGCGCGTAAGTCTCTCGAAATGAGAGGTTGCGGGGGTAGGATTTGAACCTACGACCTTCAGGTTATGAGCCTGACGAGCTACCAGGCTGCTCCACCCCGCGATTGAAGAACTCCATCTTCTCGCAACCCCGCACCTCGCGCAAGGGAAAACTTTTAACTTTTTATCGAGCCGATCAGCTGTTCCAATAAATCTTCAAGCGGCACAATCGCAATGCTCGACGCCGAATCGCTCATCGCGTACGGCATGATCAGCTTGCCGCTGTGGATCAACGCGCCGCAGGTGTAGACCACGTTGGGCACGTAACCCTCCCGCTCGTTTTGATTCGGGCTCAACAGCGGCTCGCTCAAACGTCCGATCACCCGGCCCGGGTCGTGAAGATCAAGGAGGATCGCGCCAATGCAGTATTTGCGCATGGCCCCCACGCCGTGCGTCAGCAAAAGCCAGCCCGCCTCCGTTTCGATCGGCGACCCGCAATTGCCCAACTGCACGAATTCCCAAGGGTGGGTCGGCCGCATCAAGGGCTGCGTCTCCTCCCAAAAATGAATGTTGTCCGAGAACATCAAAAACAGGTTCTCGTTGTCCTGCCGGGATATCATCGCGTACCGGCCGTCGATGCGGCGCGGGAAGAGCGCCATCCCCTTGTTCTGCACCGCTTTGCCATTGAGCGTGCTGACCTTGAACCGGCAAAAATCGTGCGTCTGCAACAACTGCGGCAGGATCACCCGGCCGTTGTAGGCGGTGTAGGTCGCGTAATAACTCGTCGAGCCGTCGTCCTCTAAAAAGTGAACGAACCGCGCGTCCTCGATGCCGTTGCTTTCATTCTCCGACACCGGAAAAATAATGCGCTCGGAGAGAGGCACGTTTTCCGCAAACGACACTTCGTAATTGCTGCGCGCCACCCACGAAACGCACTCCAGGGCGCGCGTGTCGTCGATGTTCTTCTGTCGGGGAAGCCGCTTGTACGCGTTCACGCTCCGGGTCAGCTCGGGCAGCGTGAACGCATTGGACACGCCGTCCATGATCTCGTCGGTGATGTCCGAGTTAAACCCCATCTCGGCGAGCTTGCGCTGGAAGAGCGCCTTCTCGTAGCTGTTGTCCTCGAGCACCTCCGGCGTGGTCACAAATCGATTCGTCGGCTCGATCTCGATCGCGTTCTGCGCGCTGATCACGCCCTCGCGAAACTCGATGGACGAAATGTGCCCCTCCCCCGTCGCGCGCAGGCTCATCACGAAGCGCAGCGCGCCTTCCGGCAGATCCGCCTGGGACGGGTGCGGCACCATCGACGGATTAAATAACGCCGCCGATTCCAACGCGTACTCGCTCGTAAAATACGAGCCTACGAGCAGCCGCCGTTCGCGGCCCGGATCGCGGTCGGTCAATTGAAACGCGGAGGTCCGGGCGTAATGCCGCTCAAAGAGGCCCTCGATCCCCATGTGCCGGCCGCCAAATTCCTGCATCACGCCGGCCAGTTGCGCGGTGACTTCCTCGTTGGAAAGCGACATCACCCGGCCGATGATCTTCGTCACCCGGCCTTCGTTGGCCGGGATGAACGGGCGCATCAGCACCCGCGAGTTGTCGGGCGTAAATTTGACTCCGGTGCGCTCAACGGAAAGTGGGGATGCCATCTTTTATTTTTTCGCTATGCCGCCTTCGAACCCGCCTCGGACAGATCGAGTTCCACGGCCGCGAGCCGCATTTCAGCCAACGCGAGGTGAAATGACAAGGTCGATTCGGCGCCTTGGTTTTGATTGATCCGGTTGGGGTGCAATCCGTCGCGGCAACCGCCGTTGATCGCGTCGTAGAGCGGCTGGCCGAGATCGTTGCGCCCGAGGAACCATTCGAACGCCGTCCGCGCATCCTGCGCCCACTGCGGGTCGTTCGTCACCCGATAGGCTTCCAGACAGGCCGACACCGTCGCCGACGCCTCCAGCGGCTGCTGATCGAACTGCGCGCGCTTACCGCCGCGATGATAGAAGCCGTTGGACCCGATCGGGCTGAAACAACCGGACGGCGAAGTCTGCAATTCCACCAGCCAGCGCAGCGATTCCAACCCGACCTTCAGGACATCGGCTTGATTCGTCCACTGGCCGGTGAGGATCAGCGCGTGAGGCAGCCGGGCGTTGTCGTAGGAAAGCTCGTCCTCGTACCAGTGCCACTCCGGCGGTCCGCAACGTTCGTAGAGCCCGAGCAAACGCGCCGCCAGCGCGGTGCGCACCTGGCTTGCCTCGCGGTCGCCGGAGAAACGCCGCAGATACTCGTGAATGGCAAGAATGGTAAACGCCCAGGAGCGCGGCGAGGTGAACTTCAGCGTCACGCCGAGCCCATTGCTGAAGAGCCGGCCGGCGAGATTGCGGTGGCCGTCGTCGCGGGAGCGGCCCAGGGCGGCGCCGAGCGCCCAGAGCGCGCGGCCGTGGCTATCCTCGCTGCCGTCTTTTTCGAGCCAATCCCGGCCGAAGCCCATGAAGTTGCGAAAACGGCGATTGGCCGGGTTGAACGCGCACCAGAGAAACGCCATGTAAGTGGACGCCAGCGGCCGGACCCCGTCGACGCCGAGTTCCTCGAGGAGCGTGGTCAGAATGTACGCGCGAGCGTTGTCGTCGGTCGTGTAGCCTTCGTGGAAATTTGGCACGTTGAAAATGCCGTGCTGGAACATCCCGGTGGAGTCGGTCATCGCCCGCAGGTGATCGAGCTTGGCGACGGGGAGCGCGTTGGGCTGCACCTCCAGCATGCGCAGGGCGAAGGTATTGCCCTGCGGGCGCCGGGCGGAATCCGCGCAGGCCCGCACAAAGCTCGCCATGTATTTGCGCGCCGTTTGCGGCCAGATCATCTCGCGGCTGAGCAAATACGCGCTTTTGCGCATGGAATGGCGCGTCGCCGAGTGGGTCAGCATGTCGTCCACGGCGCTCGCGATCGCGGGGGCGTCGGCAAAGGGCACCAGCGCGCCGCGCCCTTCGCCCAGGAGTTCCTCGGCATGCCAGTAAGGCGTGGAGATCACCGCTTTTCCTGCGCCGAAGGCGTACGCCAACGTGCCCGAGGTGATCTGCGCCGGGTTCAGATACGGGGTGATGTAAATGTCCGCCGCGCCGATGAATTCCTGCAACTCGCCGATTTCGACAAATTGATTATAGAAAATCACGTTCTGCTCGACGCCGAGCGAACGGGCGAGCGCCTGCAGCCGCTCACGATACGCCTCCCCCTCGTGCGCGACGACGTTGGGGTGCGTGGCGCCGAGCACGATATAAACGACATTGGGATGCCGCTCCAGGATCGCCGGCAGCGCCGAGATCACATATTCGATCCCCTTCCCCGCCGACAGCAGTCCAAAGGTGAGCAAGACCAGCTTGCCCTCCACCCCAAACTTGTCCTTGTAGTAGTTGGGATCGACAAACGCCGTGTCGGGAATGCCATGGGCGATGAGGTCGATCTTGTCGTCCGGCGCCCCGTACACCTCGCGCAGCAACTGCTGGCCTTTGCGCGTCATCGTCACGACGCGATTGGAGCGGGAAATGAGCTCATCCATCACCCGCCGCTGCGCCGAAGTGGGGTCGGTGAGGATCGTATGGAGGGTGGTGACCACCGGCACCCGCACTTCGCGCAGGAGATCGAGCAGGTAACCGCCCGCCTCTCCTCCGTAGATGCCGAACTCATGCTGCACGCAAAGCGCCTCCACCTCGTGGATGTGCAGGAAATCGGCGGCCCGCCGGTACGACGCAATCTCCTCCTGCTCCACTTCAAAGCGGACGAACGGCGGATAGGAATATCCTCCGGGCCGGTCGTTCATCGGCAGCGCGAGGCATTCGGTGGCCGGGTAGACCGTCTCAACGGACTTGTAAAGATCGGTGGTAAACGTGGCGATGCCGCACTGCCGCGGCAGGTAATTCCCAAGAAAAGCGATTCGATGCAGATTTGTGCTGTCGGCCATAGTCCAGAAGTCCATTTGCCGGAGTCGGATGGCCGGCAACCATCGAGACGAATCGGATCACGGGCTCCACCCAGCCGTATTTTGCATTAACATGAAAGAAAACCATTGACATGCGAACAGCGGCGTGGTACGATGCCCAAAGATGGTCCGGTTCTCTTTCCAGGACCCGTTCTTTGACAATTTAACTGTCTGGGCGGCGGGGGATTTGGAGGACGCAATTATGCGCATAATCCGCAATTTTTTTTGGAAGCGCCCGGATGCATCCCAAACCGTGGAGGGCGACGCTCCGTCGTCGCCCATGCTCGATTGCAGACGGTGCGCGCCGAATGAAATGGCCCGGCGCCCTACGGATTGCGCCGGGTGCGCCGCCACCGGCTCTCTCGGGGTGCGAGCGCGTCGCTTGGTCGGACGTCGGGCAACGAACCCGGCGCGCTGTCCCGGCGATAGTACGTCAGGATTTCCGCCTCTTCGGCCGCGGAAATCTCCGCGTCTGCCGCGATGGAGGGCGCATCTTTGATGAATGCTTGCGCATACGGCAGGCGCACGGCCATCAGGCTCTCGTCGAGTTCCGCGCGATCCGCCGGAACCACATGGTTGTGGCCAAAGATCCAACCCGTCTTCACCCCGATGAACTCCACCGCGCCCGTCGCCGGATCGGACCAGAGGCTGTGCAGAGACCCGATGGGTTCACCTCGTTCGTCGACCACCTTGTAATCGATGATCGCCTCGAGCGAGTCGCTGGTCATGGTCGTGATGGCTTTCATAAGGGAATATCCATGAGAAGATGCGCGGCTGCCTCGCCGGCTGGACGTGTGATCAATGATCGCCCTTTTCGCCGGCTTCGCGCGCCCATCGGATGGCACGCTGCACCAGTTCGCTGCCGCTGGCGAGGCCCAGCTTCGACTTGATGTTCTCGCGATGACTCTCGATCGTCTTGCGACTCAGGTGCAGCAATTCCGCGATGAGCCGCGTGCCCAAGCCCCGGCCGATCAGGCGGAAGACTTGCAATTCGCGGTCGGTGAGTGCCTCCACGTAGGCCCCCGGGCCATTCGGCGCAGCGCCATCGTGGAAGCCGGCCAGCCGCTCGACCGCCTTCGCGGCCACCTCGTCGCTCACGTAGATTTGTCCGTCGAGCACGCGGGAGATGGCGAGCAGCAACCGCTCGAGCTTCTCCTGCTTCATCACGTACCCCTTTGCCCCGGCGCGCAACGCTCGCTCGGCATACACCTCCTCATCGTGCATCGACAGCACCAGGGTCCGCGAGTGGGGGCAGCGCAGGCGCAGGTCTTTAATTAACTCGATGCCGTCTCCCGACCGCAACGACAGATCGATGATGGCGAGATCGGGCTGTTCCCGTTCGGCGACGACGAGCGCCTCGTTAGGGTTATCCGCCTGGCCGCAAATGACGAGATTGGATTCCAACCCCAGCATGGTTGCCAGGCCCGCCCTCAAAATGGGGTGATCGTCCACCAGGAGCACCTTCTTCCTCGTTGGCGCTGCGGTGGTTTGCATTCGGAGAGAAGCGACCGTCCCCTGGAGTTTACGTCGGCGCCCGGTCGGCCCGCAAGCATCATTCCCGAACCCTGATGGCGCGGGTAGGGCGTTCCATTAGGCGCCGCTCAGGCAAGCGGCCCATCCGTTTTACGGCAGGCGGCCCGATGGCGGGCAGCATCGGGTGGGAGTTGCGTAGAGGCTTCAGTCTAATCCATTGCCGATGTCCTATTCGCCGCCGCAAGAGCCTCGTCTATCCGTGTCCCCCGTCGACGCCCCGCTCGTTCCGAGCGACGAGGCGTTGATGAACGCCATCCTGTCGCGCGACGCCGGCGCCTTGCAGCTATTGCATTCCCGGTACCGTGCGCTGCTCGGCAAGATCGTCATGGAGATCCTGCCCAACGAGGCGGACGCCGAGGAAGCGCTGCAGGACATCTTCACCGAGATCTGGAACCGCGCCGGCAACTTCGACCCCAATCGGGGGAAGCTCCTCGGCTGGATCATCTGCATGTCGCGCCGTCGCGCCATCGATCATTACCGCAAGATCCGCCGCCGCGCCGACGCCGGCGAGAAACTCCGGCTGGAGGCGGAAACCGCGGCCGGCGGCGACCAGCCGCAGAGCACCGGAGGCGACGGGACCGAAGAACTCACGCTGTCCGATCTGCGCCGATTTCTCAAGGACGTCATGAGCAGTCTGCCGCCCGAGCAGGAGCGCGTGGTGCATCTGAGTTATTTCAAGGAGATGAGCCAACGCGAGATCGCGTCGTCCACTGGCATTCCGCTCGGCACGATCAAGACCCGCCTTGACCTTGCTATGCGCAAACTGGCCCAAAAATCAATGGCCTATCGCAAGGAACTTCGCATCAGCTGATAATTTTAACCGCGCATACACAACCTGGTCGGAGCTGCATTCCGATAGTTGTGTGATGCCGTGACCCGCTTTCCCGCGGCGGCGAAGTGAACTCTGTTAAACTATCATTCCTATGCTCTGGACGATCATTGTTGTATTGCTCATTCTTTGGCTGCTTGGTCTCATCGGCAGCGTTGGCGGCGGCTTGATTCATATCCTGCTGGTGATCGCGGTGATCATCGTCGTCATCCAGCTGGTAACTGGTCGCAGCCCCCGCGTGTAAAGCGCGGCTTGCTCTGGGCCGGAGTTTGCGGTAACGGGCTCCGATGCCTCCCCGCAACCCCGCCTCCGCCGTCTACGACGAGAGCAAAATCAAAACGCTGTCCTCGCTCGAGCACATTCGAGCGAGGACCGGCATGTACATTGGCCGGATCGGCGACGGCTCTCATTACGAGGACGGCATTTACGTTCTGCTGAAGGAAGTCGTCGATAACGCGGTCGACGAATTTATCATGGGCCACGGGGCCGAGGTCGTGCTGAATATCGCCGGCACAGAAGTCACCGTGCGCGACTACGGCCGAGGCATTCCGCTTGGCAAGGTGGTCGAGTGCGTTTCGCGGATCAACACCGGCGCCAAGTACAACGACGACGTTTTTCAATTCAGCGTCGGCCTCAACGGCGTGGGCACGAAGGCGGTCAACGCGCTCTCGAAGGAGTTTACGGTCGCCAGTTTCCGCGAAGGGCAATTTTCCCGCGCGACATTCCGCCAGGGGGTAATCGTCAGCCAGAAGAAGGGCGCCGACCACGCCGGCGAACGCAACGGCACGCTGATCGTCTTCTCGCCAGACCCCTCCATTTTTAAATGGGTGGAGTTTCGCGACGAGCACGTCACGCGCCGCATCCGGCTCTACACGTATCTCAATGCAGGCTTGAAGATCCGGTACAACGGCACGCTCTACCATTCCAAAAACGGACTGCTGGATCTGATCGATGAAGACACCAACGGCGAACAGGACGCACTCTACGCGCCGCTGCATTACAGCGAGAAGACGATGGAGCTCGCCTTCACGCACACGCAACGTTTCAGCGAGACGCACTACAGTTTTGTCAACGGTCAGTACACGAGCGATGGCGGCACGCACCTGAGCGCGTTTCGGGAAGGTGTGCTTAAGGCGGTCAACGATTTTACCAAGAAGAAGTACGAAGGCGACGACGTGCGCGAGGGGCTCGTCGGCGCCATCGCCATCCGGCTCAAGGATCCGATCTTTGAATCGCAAACCAAGAACAAACTCGGCAACACCGAGATTCGCGGCGACCTTGTCACGAAGGTGCGCGACGCGGTCAGCGATCTTCTCCATCGCAACCCCGAGGCGGCCGAGAAGATCGTGCTCAAGGTGGAGGATACGGCCCGCCTGCGCCGCGAGCTTTCCAGCGTCAAAAAACTCGCCCGCGAACGCAGCGGCGCGATCACCTTGCGCATTCCGCAGTTAAAGGATTGCAAGCTGCACCTCAACCAAAAGAAGGGCGCCGGCGGCGGCTCGATGGTTTTTTTAACCGAGGGTCAATCGGCCGCGGGCTCGCTCGTGAGTTGCCGCGACGTGCTGACCCAGGCGATCTTTGTCCTCAAAGGCAAGCCGCTCAACGTCAACGACCTCAAGCGCGCCGCGCTCTATAAGAACGACGAGTTGTACAACCTGATGCGCGCCCTCAACATCGAGGAGAGCATCGACGGCTTGCGCTATGAACGCGTCATTCTTGCCACCGATGCGGATGTGGACGGTTTGCACATTCGTAATTTGTTGATCACGTTTTTTCTGCGCTTCTTTCCCGATCTGATCACGCGCGGACACGTCTTCATCCTGAAGACTCCGCTCTTTCGCGTGCGCAATAAGAAGAAGACCGTCTATTGCTATACCGACGCCGAGCGTCTGCACGCAATCGCCACCTTGCCGAACCCGGAGATTACGCGATTCAAAGGACTCGGCGAGATTTCGCCCGGGGAATTCAAGGCGTTCGTCGGACCGGACATGCGGCTCGAGCCCGTGGAAGTGGCCAATCTGCCGGCGACCCCGCACATCCTCGATTTTTACATGGGCAAGAACACGCCCGACCGCCGCGCGTACATCATGGATCGGCTGGTCGTGGAAAATGACGACGCCGTCGCCGCCGCCTAACAGCAAAAGGCGCGAAAACCAGAGGTTCCCGCGCCTGTTGAGATGCATTGGCTTAACCGTGTACGATCAATAGTACACCCGGTGATGCCTCACCCAATGGTACCGCCGGCGACGCACCGGGGATGAGTGGCGGCGGTGGCGGCGGCCGGTGTTGATGCTCACTTGAACTTCGTTCACCCGCACCACCGATGGAAGGGTTGCACCGACCGGAGCCGGCGTTACGTCGCGAGCGCTAGCGCCCGAAACTCCTACCGATCCCAATCCGGCAACGACGAGACATAGAGTAAGGATTTTGTTTCTCATTGTTGAGATATCGGCACAACCGCTTCGCGCGGTTGCCGCCATTCCCCAATTTTTTTCCTCCGTGCCGACGACAGGCTCGCGCAAACACGCCCCTTGACGTGGTCGCCCGTCCCGCGCATCCGTACCTCCCGCCCATGAA
>CAXUAZ010000058.1:0-19668 GCA_964249195.1 uncultured Chthoniobacterales bacterium | reverse complement strand
GTCATCGCGTGGGCGGCTTGCACGTACCTGCAATAGCCGCGAGCGTTCGTTACTTTATGGCCGCCTCTCCTGAACTCGACGTTAGTTATGTGGCGCGCCTCGCGCGGCTGGATCTCTCACCCGCGGAAGTAGTGGAGTATCAGACGCAGCTTTCCGATGTGTTGAAATATGCGGAGGCGTTGCGCCAGGTGGACGTGACCGGAGTGGAACCCACCGCGCACTCGAGCGCGGTGTACAACGTCTTCCGCGAAGATGCCGTGCAGCCGAGCCTCTCCGTGGATAAAGCGCTCTCGAACGCGCCGCGTCAGGCGAACTCGCTCTTCGTCGTGACGAAGGTGGTCGAGTAGGCGGCGTCTCCCGGATTTTTTGGACAGAATTAACGGAATTAAACAGAATTTAAAAACAGGAACAGAGCCGTCCTCTGCCTTCCCTAATTCTGTTAAATTCTGTTAATTCTGTCTAAAATAGTTTTCGCTTCGGATGCATCTTGCGCGATCTGCGCCCGCAGTTCTTCCAGGCCGCTGAACTTCCGCTCGCCGCGAAGGTATCCGCGAAAACGCACTTCCACTTCCTGCCCGTAAATGTCGCGGTCGAAGTCGAACAGGTGCAGCTCCAGCAGACGTTCGCCGCCGGGTTGCTCCACGGTCGGGCGTTGACCCAGGTTCACGACGCCCGGCCACGCCGAGCCGCCGACCGTCGCCTGCGCCGCGTACACGCCGTCCGGCGGGAACTGCTCGTTGTGCGCGGCAAGATTGGCGGTGGGGAATCCCAGTTCGCGCCCAAGTTGCCGGCCGCGGATCACCGTGCCCAGAATGGTGAACTCCCGACCCAGAAATCGCGCGGCCGTTGCCAGGTCGCCGCTTTCCACCGCCGTGCGGATGAGCGTGCTGCTCGCGACCTGCCCGTCGATCGTCACCGGCGGCAGGCCCACCACCGCGAAGCCGAGACGTTCCCCGAGCCGGGTCAACAGGTCGAGGTTGCCCTCCCGCCCGCGGCCGAACGACCAGCCGAACCCCACGCACACCTCCCGCAGCGGGCGCGCCGCCGCCGCCAGACTCATGATGAAATCCTCCGGCGCCGTGGCCGCAAATTGCTCGTCGAATGGCAGCCGCAACAACTTCTGCACGCCGAGGCGCTCGATGATCTCCTCCTTGTGCCGGGTGGAGGTCAGCAACCGCGGGGCGTTCCCGGGCCGCAGCACGCGCAACGGGTGCGGATCGAACGTGACCACCACCGCGACGCCGCCCGTTTCCCGCCGGCTGTCCTCGAGCGCCCGGGCGATCACCGCCTGATGGCCCAGGTGCACGCCGTCGAATACCCCGATGGCCAGGCAGGCGGGCCCGAGGGAGCTGAGTTCGTGGACCGAGCGGAGGATTTGCAAGCCGCTGTTACAGAGGCGTCGAGCGGCCCGCATTGCAACCGAAAAGGGCTGTGCTATGAATGGCGCCACGAGACGGGGAGGGGAGCAGAACTTTTAATGGACGTTGCCATTCTGGGAGCTTCGGGGGATTGCGGGCGGGCCATCGCGGGCCAGCTCATCGCGTCGCGTCTGCTGGGTCCCACGGAGCGGTTGCAACTCGTCGGGCGCAGGGAGGGGAACTCCGTCAGCGTGCTGCACGGGCTCATGTCCGACCTCACCGACGCCTACGCCGAGCATGCGCCCGTGCTCGATGTCGCGCTCTCGCCGGATGAGATCGTCGCCGATCTCTGGGTGGTCGCCGCCGGCGCCAGCGTGCCCGCGCGTTTAAAGGAATCCAGCGGCCTGTCGCGCGCCGGGTTGGCGACGGTAAACGGCTCGGCGTTTCGCGATTACGCGGATGCGCTTGCGCGCCATGGGCAGGGAACGGAGGTGGTCGTCGTGGTTTCCAACCCGGTCGAGTTGGGCGTCGCCTATTTTGCCAAAGCGGCCGGGCGCCATCGGGTGATCGGGATCGGGGCGTATTCGGATACATTGCGGTTCCGCCGGGAGATTGCGGCCGACCTCGGGATGAAGCGGCATCGCATCGGCGGGTTCATGCTGGGGGAACACGGCGACGCGCAGGCGCCCATCTGGAGCAGCGTGCGCGTGCACGGGATGAGCGGCGCGGAACTCGCGGCAACGATCGAACGGCTGCGGCGCGGCGTCGATTCGCAATCCTTCGCCACGCTCTGCCTGGACGAACGCCGCCGGATGATCGACCTCCTCACGGCCGGGCGCGTCGCCGACGCCTTTGCGCGGGTGGACACCCTCCCGCCCGACGCGCGGGTCATCCTGAAGCCGTACATCACGCACCTCTCCGGCAGCAAGACCGTGCTGGCGACGGCGAGCGTCACCGTTGATCTGATCAGCACGTTGCTCGACGGCCGGGAAGCGCTGGTTGCCGGGCAGATGATGCTGGAGGGCGAATTCCACGGGTTGAGCGGGCCGCTCGGCGTGCCGGTGATCGTCGGGAGCGAAGGCATCTCGCGGGTGGTGGAGATCCCGCTGAGCGAGGAGGAGAAGTTCCAGATCGAGACGATCTCAATGGGGGTCAATGAACGGGTGACGGGATGGATGAGGGAAGGCGCCTTATGAATTCCTACGCCTTCGTCCTCAAACTCACCGACCACCCCGGCGGCATGGAACTCATCGCCGCGACCTTCGCGCACCGGGGCATGTCGCTGTCCTCTTCGTTGGGCAACGACGGCGCGCTCGATCCCGAGGGGCGCGCGACCATCCTGGTGACGTTCTCGGCCACGCCGGCCAAGAAAGAGATCATCCGGCGCGCGTTGGATCGGCTGCCGCGGGTGCGTTCCATCGTCGAGCATCCCGTGGATTCTTCGGCGCTGCGCACCACGGCGGTGATCCGGCTACGCGGGGATGAACCTCCCGAGGTCAGAAGCGAGGCAAAACTTGAAATGATTTCCCGCGATCCCGAGAGCGGCACGACGGCGTTCCTGCTCGTGGATCACCCCGCGGCCGTCGAGGCCGCGCTGGCGGACATCAAAGAAAGCGGCCGCTTGCTGGACGTGATCGCGGCCGTAATCGGCCTGTAATCAACGCGCCCCGCGCCCGACGGCGAACACGCGCAGCCGGTCGTCGACGAACTGGGCGCGTTTGACCTGCACCTCCGTGATCATCACACGCGGCGAGTACAGGAATCCCGTGTCCGACACGCCGCCGTAGCCAAACCCCGGCCGCAGACCCAACGAGAAGCTCGGCCCGTCCAAACCCAGCGGAGGATAAGCCTGGCTGGATAATCCCATCGGCGCGTAGACGCTGATCTGCCGCTCGTAGATCCAGTG
This sequence comes from uncultured Chthoniobacterales bacterium, assembly GCA_964249195.1. Lineage (GTDB taxonomy): Bacteria > Verrucomicrobiota > Verrucomicrobiia > Chthoniobacterales > SZAS-18 > CAXUAZ01. Next base: position 16,404 of record CAXUAZ010000058.1, on the reverse strand, counting down.
GTCGATTGCTTCCTTGGCCTTGCCGTTCTCGACCCGGCGATTCGGCGCGCCCCACGCGATGTAGACCGCGTCCTTGCTCATGCCCGTCCGCACGCGCCCATGGAGCACCAGCTTCTGGTCGGACGCGGAGAGTTTCGCAAAGGCCGCGGGGCGTTGTTCCGCGCGCCGACCCGGCGTCGAGCAACCCGTCAGCAATAACATCGCACCGCCCGCCGCCAGCAGGACGGAGCGCAATCGACGCATGGGCAAAGGATTCATGGGCGGTGAAAGGCGCGAATGTTATAGGGCTGCCGCCGGCAAGTCAATGCCGCCGAGGATCATCTATAAGCAGGTGACGCAAAGATGCAGCCGGTAGTCGTAGCCAGTTTCGCGCCAAACGGCCATCGATCCTTGACGCGCTTGCCGCGCGAAGGACAAACTCGCTTGCATCATGCAGCCTCCCGCCACGGCGACGCCGGCGCTCACCGCGCGAAAACTCGCCCGGCTGGTGTTCATCACGTTTCTGCTGGCGTTCATCGCTTCGCGCGCGCTCGTGATCCTGATCATGGCCAAGCGCGTGCCGGACATGTTCCTGCACCTGGGCGGCACGCACGTGCACCATCTCAACTACGGCATTTTCCTGCTCTCGGCCGTGGGCGCGGCGCTGCTGTTCCTGCCGATGGGCGACCGCGGGAGACGATGGACCGCCATCGCTTACGGCTTCGGCATGGCGCTGACGTTCGATGAATTCGGCATGTGGCTGCATCTGGGCGGCAGTTATTGGCAGCGCGGTTCGTTCGACGCGGTCATCGTCATCCTGAGTCTTTTGGGGGTGATTGCGTTCCTGCCGCCGCTGGCGCGGTTTCGCGCGCATCATTGGACGATCGGGGTTGCGAGCGTTTTGGCGGCAGCGGGCTTTTACGGGTTGCTGTTTTGGTCGATGAAGAAGTTCGGCAACAAGTTTGCGCCGCGGCTGGAGTTGCTGGAGCAGTCCGGCCCGCAGTAGAGCGGCGAGAGGACGCGCCAATACTTAAACCCCCTGGAGGCGGTTGCGGGTTTTGCCAGGCGGCTGTTTTTGCGATAAGCATTCCACCATGCTTCACACCACGGCGTTTACCATTCACGGGCAGGAGGTCACCAGGGAGTTCGGCATTGTGCGCGGGATTACGGTGCGCTCGCGGTCGATCATCGGCACGTTTGGCGCGGGGTTGCAGACGCTCTTCGGCGGGAACATTTCCATCTACACGGAGATGTGCGAGGCGGCGCGGGAAGAGGCGTTCGAGCTGATGCTGCGGCAAGCCAAAAAGCTCGGCGCCAATGCCATCATCGGCGTGCGTTATGATGCGACCGAGGTCATGCAGGGCGTCACCGAAGTGCTCTGTTACGGCACCGCCGTGACGATGCAGCCCACGGCGGCTTGAGCCTTTCCAAACCAGTCATGTTGAGGTCCCTTAACTCACGCGGCGCGAGTTGAAGAGGGAGTGATGAACCAGGGGCGTCCCGCCGACCGCTTTGGAGGGATGGCCTCCGTGCCGTCCCATGATCGATTGGCGTTCTGGCAGCTCACTCGCTCGCTTCGAAACCTATAGGTTCATTAGCAGCGCAGCGAGCCTGCGAGCGAAGCCGAAACACCCTACTCTTGTTGGTTCGGTAACGGTAGACTCCGATCAAAGCTGACCGTCCCCCAGAGGAAAGTCAGTAGGGTCCTTCGGCGACGCTCGCAAGCTCGCTGCTCAGGATGACCCGTTTTTGAATCGGTCGATCCACGCCCAGACGGCCATCGCCCACGCCGATTACTACACCACCACCAACGGGCTGACCCTCGTCGCGCAGGGCGCCGGCAATGTGATCGCCAGCGGTCCGGGCAACCTCATCGCCCAGGGCGGCGGCAACCTCCTTGATCTCAACGACGCGCAGTTTGCGGTCAGCACGCTTTCGAACGCCAGCACCTTCGTCGCCGGCCAACTCCGTCTCGCTGGACTTCAACAACGTCGGCGGCATGGTCTTCGGCGTCGGCGGCAGCCGGGCCAACGGACAGTAGCCCTTCGGAGGTATCACATTTGTGAAGATTTATCTTGTATTGAAGAGCCGGTTGTGATATCCTCCCGGCCGGTTCTTTGAAATAACTTGCCGGAGGCGTTGAAAGCCCTCCGTTGCGTAACAATCGACGAAATTTTGGGTGTCGAAGGCGCAAACGCCTCGGTGTGATTGAACGCATCAAATCATCATGATGCGTGAATTGGTTGTTGATTAACCCGTTGGGAGGGTTCACGCTGGCGTCATGAATCTGCTTCCCGCGCACCCCCTCGCCCAGCTTTTGCGGGAACGCATCGTCATCCTCGACGGGGCGATGGGGACGAACATCCAGACGTACAAACTGGATGAGGCGGCCTACCGCGGGGAGCGGTTTGCGGCCCATCCCGTGGATCTCAAGGGGAACAACGACCTGCTGTGCCTCACCCGCCCGCAGGTGGTGGAGGAGGTCCACGAGGCGTTCCTGGACGCGGGCGCGGACATCATTGAGACAAACACGTTCAACGCCACGACGCTCTCCCAGGCCGATTACCAGCTCGAGCCGATCGCCTATGAATTGAACGTCGCTGCCGCTGGCTGTGCCCGCCGCGCCGCCGTGCGGGCCGAAGCCCGGGACGGCCGGCGGCGGTTCGTGGCCGGGGCGATCGGGCCGTTGAGCAAGACGCTCTCGATCTCCCGCGACGTGAACGATCCCGGCGCGCGGGACGTGACCTTCGATCAGGTCCGCGATGCCTACGCGGAGCAACTGCGCGGGTTGATCGAAGGCGGGGTGGACACGATCCTGGTCGAGACGATCTTCGACACGCTCAACGCCAAGGCGGCGCTCTTCGCGATCCAGGATCACTTCGACGCGCATCCGGAGGACACGCGCCCGATCATGGTCAGCGGGACGATCACCGACCTGAGCGGGCGGACGTTGACGGGGCAGACGGTGGAGGCGTTTTACACGAGTGTGTCGCATGCGCCGCTGCTCAGCATTGGGCTCAACTGCGCTCTTGGGCCGAAGGAAATGCGTCCTTATATAGAAGAGATGAGCCGGATCGCTTCGATGTACGTGTCGGTCTATCCCAATGCGGGGTTGCCTGATCCGTTATCGCCGACGGGTTTCCCGGAGACGCCGGAGTCCCTGGCGCCGCAGATCCGCGAGTGGGCGGCGGCGGGCTGGTTGAACATCGTGGGCGGCTGCTGCGGGACGACGCCGGCGCACATCAAGGCGATCGCCGACGCGGTGCGGGATTGCCCCCCACGGGCGCTGCCGGTGATCGAGCGGCGCTTGCGGTTGAGCGGGCTCGAGATGCTGGCGGCGTGAATTTTTCCACCACAGAGGACACAGAGAGCACAGAGGAGGAAAAAGGATATGGGATTGGAGGTGGATGAACCGCAGGAAGATCCGCTCACGGGTCAGGTGATTGGTTGTGCTATCGAAGTGCATCGAGCGCTCGGGCCTGGACTGCTGGAAGCTGCCTACGAGCAGTGTCTGGCACACGAGCTTGCGCTCCGTTCGATTCCATTTCGCCTGCAATGGCCGCTGCCCGTCGCGTATAAGGGAGTAAAGCTCGATTGCGGCTTTCGCGTGGACCTCTTCATCGCTGACAAATTGATCGTGGAATTGAAAAGCGTTGAATCGATTCACCCTGTCCATCAGGCTCAACTCTTGACCTACCTTCGTCTGGCAAACTGCCGCACCGGATTATTGATCAACTTCAACGTCTCGCGATTGACCCAAGGCATTAAGCGCATGGTCCTCTGATGGCACGCAGTTGGAATCAACCACAGAGGACACAGAGAGCACAGAGGAGGAAAAGCCATGGAAGAGAACTTTTCTTTCCACCACCCCATCGTCGCGTATTCCTCCCACCCTCTTCTTCCTCTGTGTTCTCTGTGTCCTCTGTGGTAGTCCCGTCTTTCTGTCCATGAGCCCGTCTGCCTCCCAATTCCTCCTCATCGGCGAACGCACCAACGTCACCGGTTCGCCGCGTTTCGCGAAGTTGATCCTCGCGGGCGACTACGACACCGCCCTCCAGGTGGCCCGCCAGCAGGTCGAAGGCGGCGCGAACATTCTCGACGTCAACATGGACGAAGGAATGCTCGACGGCGCCGCCGCCATGACGCGTTACCTCAACCTCCTCTCCGCCGAGCCCGACATCTCCCGCGTCCCGATCATGGTCGACTCCTCGAAGTGGAGCGTGATCGAGGCCGGCCTCAAATGCCTCCAGGGCAAAGGCATCGTCAATTCCATCTCGCTTAAGGAAGGCGAGGAGCGCTTCAAGCATTACGCGCGGCTCATCCGGCGCTACGGCGCCGCCAGCGTCGTGATGGCGTTCGACGAACAAGGCCAGGCCGCCGATCTCCCGCGTCGCATCGAGATTTGCACCCGCGCCTATCGCATCCTCACCGAGGAAGTCGGCTTCCCGGCGGAGGACATCATCTTCGATCCCAACATCCTCACCGTCGCCACCGGGATGGAGGAGCATAACAACTACGCCGTCGACTTCATCGAGGCGACCCGCTGGATTCGCCAGAATCTGCCCGGCGCGCACGTCAGCGGCGGCGTGTCCAACATCTCGTTCTCCTTCCGCGGCAATAACCCCGTGCGCGAGGCCATGCACGCGGCGTTTCTCTACCACGCGATTCGCGCCGGGATGGACATGGGGATCGTCAACGCCGGCCAGCTCGGGCTCTACGAGGAAATCCCCAAGGACCTCCTCGAGCGCGTGGAAGACGTCCTCCTCAACCGCCGTCCCGACGCCACCGAGCGCCTGGTCGAGTTCGCCGAGTCGGTGAAGGCCGGCGTGAAGGTCAAAAAAGAAGACGACGCCTGGCGCGCGGAACCGGTCGACGCCCGCCTCTCGCACGCGTTGATCAAAGGCATCACCGATTTCATCGATGAGGACACCGAGGAAGCGCGGCAGAAATTCGCGCGTCCGCTGGAGGTGATCGAAGGCCCGCTCATGGCCGGCATGAGCATCGTCGGCGACCTGTTCGGGGCGGGGAAAATGTTCCTGCCGCAGGTGGTCAAAAGCGCGCGCGTGATGAAGAAAGCCGTCGCCTATCTGATGCCGTTCATGGAAGCGGAGAAAGCCGCGCAACCCGCCGCCGAGCGTCGTTCGCAGGGGAAGATCCTGATGGCCACGGTAAAGGGCGACGTGCACGACATCGGCAAGAACATCGTCGGCGTCGTGCTCGCGTGTAATAACTTCGAGGTCATCGATCTCGGCGTGATGTGCTCCTGCGAGAAGATCCTCGAGGAAGCCAGGAAACACGGCGTGGACGTCATCGGCCTGAGCGGCCTCATCACGCCGTCGCTCGATGAAATGGTGCACAACGCCCGCGAGATGGAGCGCCTCGGCTGGACCGTCCCATTGATCATCGGCGGCGCGACCACAAGCCGGGCGCACACGGCGGTCAAGATCGCACAGCATTACGCGCAACCGGTCATCCATGTGCTCGACGCGTCGCGCTCGGTGGGCGTCGTCAGCGCGTTGCTGAGCCCGGAGCAACGCGGGCCGTTTTTCGAGAAGACGAAGGCCGAGTACCAGGCGTTGCGCGACGAATACGAGAGCCGCACCGCGACCAAGAAAATGCTCCCCATCGCCCAGGCGCGCGCCCGCCGCACCCCCATCGATTGGGCGACGACGACCATCGACGCGCCCGCCTTCCTCGGCCGCCGCGCGATTGACGATCAGCCGCTCGACGAGCTGGTGCCGTTCATCGATTGGTCGCCGTTTTTCCACACGTGGGAATTGCGCGGGCGTTACCCCGGCATCTTCGACGACCCTTACGTGGGAAAACAGGCGAAGGAACTCTTCGACGACGCCCAGAAGCTGCTCGCCGAGATCGTCGAGAAGAAGCTGCTGCGCGCGAAGGCGGTGTACGGTTTCTTCCCCGCCAACTCGGAGGGCGACGACATCACGCTCTTCACCGACGAGCATCGCACGACCGTGCTGGCGACGTGCCATCATCTGCGCCAACAGGCCGAGAAACCGGCGGGGCAATTCAATCACGCGCTCTCCGACTATATCGCGCCGCGCTCGAGCGGGCGCGCCGATTACCTCGGCGCCTTCGCCGTCACGACCGGCCACGGCACCGATGAACTGGTCGCCCGTTTCACCGCCGAGCACGACGATTACAACAAGATCATGACGCAGGCCCTCGCCGATCGCCTCGCCGAAGCGTTCGCCGAATTCCTGCATCGCCAGGCCCGCATCGACTGGGGGTACGGCACCGCGGAACAGCTTTCCAAGGAAGATCTGATCAAGGAGAAATACCGCGGCATCCGCCCGGCCCCGGGTTATCCGGCATGTCCTGATCACACGGAAAAGCCCGGTCTTTTCGACCTGCTCGACGCCGAGGCGGCGACCGGCATTCACCTCACGGAGAGCAACGCGATGCACCCGGCGAGCAGCGTAAGCGGCTTCTACTTTGGGCATCCCGACGCCAAGTATTTTGCCGTCGGCAAGCTCGACCGCGACCAGGTGGAAGACTACGCGCGGCGCAAAGGGATGGAGACGCCGCAGGCCGAGCGCTGGCTTGCGCCGTACCTCAATTACAACCCCGCGTGAATTCCGCGCGATGGCTCACTATTTGCTCCCCAAGCGAGACAAGAGGGAATATACCGTTGGTTTGTCCGTCTAGTCCCGGCAGCATTTGATGAAACCATGAAGACCCCCCTGCTATGTTTTGCCCTCGGCTGCCTGCTGACCGCGGCGGCGTTGTCGCCGGCTGGCGCCTTGACGAGCATCCCACGCGATCTCGATCAACTGGTCGCCCATGCCGACGCGATCTTCCGGGGCGTGGCCGTCTCCAAACAAGCCGCCTGGAAAGGCGAGGGGGCCAATCGTCACATCGTCACCCGCGTCACCTTCCGCGTCGCCGAGACTTACAAGGGCGCCGCCGAGCGGGAGCGCACCCTCGAGTTCTTCGGCGGTGAACTCGACGGCAAGGGCATGGCGATTCCCGACATGCCGGCGTTCTCGGTGGGCGACGACGCGATCCTTTTCGAGGAAGGCAACGAGAAGCAGGTCTGCCCGCTCGTCGGTGCGGACCAGGGGCACTTCCAGGTGACGAGTTCCGGTGACGCCGAGCGCATCTTCACCCATGCCGGCGCGGGCGTGGTCAGCGCCGCGTCCATCGGAGAGACCCTCCCGCGCACCGGCGCCGTTGCGCGCCTGGCCGCCGCCCACTCGCTGACCGTGGCCGACTTCCGCGGCGAGATCCAGCAGCGCGTCGAACGGCAAAAACAGGGCCGCCTGCAGGCTGATTGATCCACCGAACTTCCGATGAAATTCTCCTTGCTTCGCCCCGCGGTGGTTTTGGCCGCGCTCCTTTTCGCGGCTTGTCCCGTGGCGCGGGCCTACGTCCTCGAAGGTCCGCAATGGACCGCCAATAAGAAAATCACGATCCAACTCCAGCTCGGCCCCTCCGCCACGCCGCTGATCGACGGCTCGGCGTCCTGGGGCGCCTCGGCGGAGGACGCGTTGGGCATCTGGAACGGCGTGCTGGGCGATGTGCAATTCAAGGTGGTGCGCGATTCCACCGTGCCGATCGCGCAGGGCGACGGGTTGAATTCCGTATTTTTTAGCAATACGACGTTCGGAACCGCCTTCGGCAGCGGCATCGTGGCGTTGACCCTCTACGAGTACACGATCACGCCGGCGGGCGTGCAGACGTTTACGGAAGCGGACGTGGTGTTCAACAGCGCGACGCCGTTCAACTCTTATCGCGGCCCGCTGCACAACATCATTGGGAGTCTCATGTTCGATTTCCATCGGGTGGCGCTCCATGAGTTCGGCCATCTGCTCGGGATCACGCACACCCCGCAGACGGCCCAGGCGATCATGACGCCGATCAGCACGAACATCGATGCCATCCAGGCCGACGACATCGCCGGCGTCCAATCGCTCTACGGCGCCCCTGCCGTCGTCGCCGCGACGCCAACACCCACCCCGACGCCCACTCCCACTCCGCTGCCGGGCGTGACGCCGACGCCGGACCCGGACACGACCCCCACTCCAACGCCTACGCCAGTCCCCACGCCTTCCCCGGCGCCCGTCTCGCCGACGGTGGCGGTGGTCGCCAGTTCGCCGATTGCCGACTTCGACGCCGGCTCTACTGCAACGGTGGTGATCACTCGCACCTCGGATGATCTGTCGCAGGATTTGAAGGTGGTTTACAAAGCAGCCGGCAGCGCGGTCCCAGGGGTCGATTACGTGGCGTTAAGCGGCGCCAAGAAGATCAAGGCCGGCAAAGCCTCGGCCAACCTGACGGTCAAGTCCCTGCGGGAGACCGGCGGCCGCAAGCTCAAGCTCACGATTCAACCGAGCGACGATTACGAAGTCGGCGCGGCCAAGGTAAAGGTGAAGATCCAGTAAGACTGGGGTTGCCTCACCCGAATACCCACCGCAACGCGAACGGCAGCACGAGCGCGGCGAGCATGGCCGTCCCGCTCATCCCGAGCGACGCAAAGGCTCCGGCGGTTTCATTGATCTCCAGCGCCCGCGCTACGCCGATCCCGTGCGATCCGCACCCGAGCGCCAGGCCGACCGCCCGCGGGTCGCGCACGCCGAGGACCCGCCGCAGGATCAACGGGCCGACCGTCGCGCCCAGCATCCCCGCGAAAAGCACCCCGACCATGGCCACGTCCGGCCGCACGCCGGCGTCCCGGGCAATCACGAAAGCCACCGGGCTGGTGATCGATTTGAGCGTCCCCGCCTCGATCACCTCGCGCGGCGCCCCGAGCGCCCACAGGGCGATCGCCATGCTGAGAAATCCGGCGGCCAACCCGGCGCCCACCGTGACGCCGAGGGCGACCCGTTGTTCCCACAGCAGCTTGCGCAGCCGGTAAACGGGGACCGCCATCGCAACGACCGCCGGCCCGAGGAGCCAGCTCAGCCAGCCCGTTTCCTGCCGGTACGCGGGGTAGGGATGCCCGCTGAGTTCCATCAGTCCGACGAGGAACCCGAGCGACAACGCCGCCGGATGAAACAACGGGAACCGCGTCCGCAAAAAGATCGCGCGCGCCAGGAAGAACGCCGCGATCGTCGCCGCGCTCCAAAGCAAGATGCCGCCCGCGTCGTTCATTTCGCCGGCGCCGGGCGATCCGCCCGCCGCAGAAGGATCTGCGCGAGATGGCCGACCAGCCCCCAGAGGAACACCGCGCCGCCGCCCGCCGCGGCAAAGAAGGCGACGCCATTTTGCCGCCAGAAGGTTTTATCCGCCGCGCTCGAGACAAAGATGGGCAGAAACAGCAACGGCAGGAACCACAGCAGCCACGCGGCTGCCTGCTCCACCCAGTGGATCGGCAACGTTCCCGTCAGCAGCAATCCCAGGACGATGAACAACCCGATGATGTTGCCCGGCACGATCAACCCAAGCCGCGTTTTGATCCATTCGCCGGCGAGGTAAGCGGCCGTAAAGATGGCGAAGCCGAGCACCCCGTCGCGCCCGCGCCAGAGCGATCGCGGGAGCCGGGTGACATCGGCGCGTTGAAGAAAGGCATTCATCGAAGAGCGCGAGAGCCTGCCACGGACCGCGCCGGTCGCGCCACCCCGAAATGGGCCGCGACAACGGGGTGATTGACGCCGCCGCGCGCCCCGGTCGATACTCTGCGTCCGCCATGAAGAAACTCCTCTCGCTCGGGTTCGGGCTGCTCGCCTGCCTCTCCACCGCTCGCGCCGCCCGCGAACAGTTCTCCTTCGATCCCGGCTGGCAATTCCTGCGCGGCGACGCCCCGGGCGCGGAGAAGCCGGAGTTCGACTCCGCCGGTTGGCGCACCGTGGATGCGCCCCACGATTACAGCATCGAGAAGGCCAAGGATTCCATCTTTGACCCGAACAGCCCCGCGCGCGGCGACGGCGGATTCATCACGTCCGGCGTGGGTTGGTATCGCAAGACGTTCAAGCTGCCGGAGTCGGCGAAGGGCCGGCGCGTTTTCATCGAGTTCGACGGCGTCTACATGGACTCCGAGGTCTGGCTCAATGGCCAGCTCCTCGGCCATCAGCCTTACGGCTATACCTCCTTTCATTACGAGCTGACGCCCGCGCTCAAGGCCGAGAACGTGATCGCCGTCCGCTGCAACGTGGTCCAACCCTGCTCCCGCTGGTTCAGCGGCGCGGGCATCTACCGGCACGTCCGGTTGTTGATCGTCGATCCGGTGCACGTCGCCCTGCAAGGCGGCTTGTACGTCACGACGCCCGAGATCACCAAGGATTCAGCGACGATCCGCGTGCGCACGGCGGTGACCAACCAAAACACGACGGCGTCGCAAGTCAAGGTTCGCACGATCATCAAGGACCCGGGCGGCCGGGAAGTCGCCCGGGCGGAGTCGAACGCCGGCGAAGTTCCGGCGGGCGGCGAGCAAACGGTCGACCAAGCGGTGAAAGCGCCCGCGCCGGCGTTGTGGTCGCTGAAGACCCCGCGGCTTTACTCGGCGGAAAGCGAAGTGCTCGTCGCCGGCAAGAGCGTCGATGCCTGCAAGACGCCGTTCGGCATTCGCACGATTGAGTTCACGAAGGACCGCGGGTTCTTCCTCAACGGCGAGCGCGTCCCGATCCAGGGGGTGTGCGATCACCACGATCAAGGGTCGCTCGGCGCGGCCGCGTACGACCGGGCAATCGAGCGGCAACTGGAGATCTTGAAATCATTCGGCTGCAACGCCATTCGCACCAGCCACAACCCGCCGGCGCCCGCGCTGCTCGACGCCTGCGACCGCCTGGGATTCCTCGTGATGGATGAGGCGTTCGACGAATGGAAGGAGCCCAAGACGGAGATGGGTTACAGCCGCTTCTTCGATGAATGGAGCGAGCGCGATATCGTGAGCATGTTGCGGCGCGACCGCAATCATCCGAGCGTCATCCTGTGGAGCATCGGCAACGAGATCCCCGAGCAGCGGGCGGCCAACGCGGCCGAGATGTCGAAGCGGCTTGCGGACTTCTGCCGCCGGGAGGATCCGACGCGGCCCGTCACCTCCGCCTGCGAGGATGCGGCCTCCGCGATCCAGACCGGGTACGCCGACGCCTTGGATGTGCTGGGCATCAACTACCACGTCGAGAACTACGAGAAGTTCAAAGGCGCCCACGCGTTGATCGGCTCGGAGACGGCCTCCGCGGTTAGCAGCCGCGGCGAGTACAACCTGGTGGAGAAAGACGGCAAGGTGCGTCCGACGCCGGAGTTGAACACGCAGATGTCATCGTATGATGCATGGCGCCCGCCGTGGGCGACGAGCGTCGAGTTGAGCCTCAAGAAACTGGCGGAAAGTCCCTGGGTGGCGGGCGAGTTCGTCTGGACGGGGTTCGATTACATCGGCGAGCCGACGCCGTTCCCGTGGCCGGCAAAGAGTTCGTACTTCGGCATCGTGGATCTGTGTGGTTTCCCGAAGGATCGCTTCTACCTCTACCAGAGCCGCTGGACGACGGAGCCGATGGTTCACCTGCTGCCGCATTGGAACTGGTCGCAATTTGCCGGCAAGGAAATCCCGGTCTGGGCGTACAGCAACGCAGACACGGTCGAGTTATTCCTCAACGGCAAGTCGTTGGGCGAAAAGAAGGTGGCGGACGGCTCGGTGCGCCAGGCCCAGGTCGGCACGGACCGGGACGGACACGCAGTCTTGGAGGATTACGGATGGTATCATCTGGAGTGGTTGGCGCCGTACGCGCCGGGTGAGTTGAAGGCGGTGGCCAGGCGCGGCGGCAAGATCGTCGCCACCGACATCGTGCGCACCGCGGGCAAGCCCGCGAAGCTGGCGCTCAGCGTCGATCGCGCCCGGATCCGCGCTGGCGCCCAGGATCTCGCTTACCTAACGGTGAAGGTGCTGGACGACAAAAACAACGTGTGCCCGGACGCGGATAACCTCGTGAAGTACGAGGCGGCTGGAGCCGGCGCGGTGGCCGGCGTGGACAACGGCGACGAGACGAGCCACGAGGAGTTTCAGGCCACGGAGCGCAAGGCGTTCCATGGTCTTGGGCTGGCGGTGGTTCGCTCGGCCAAGACAGCGGGACCGTTGAAGGTAAAGGCAACCTCGGCCGGGTTGGCGGCGGCGGAAGTTGAAATCAACGTTGAGTCATTGCCCACCGGGCAGCTCCCGGCGCTAGATTAATTCCGGACGCGCGGTCGGCGTTCCGCACCGGCAGCCAGGTGCGCCAGCCTTCGGTGAGTTCCAGGCGCATCCAACTGGCCAGGGCCTTCAGGATCGGGCGGCCGCTGCCGGGGCTGAACGTGTAACCGTTGAGCATCACATGGCGGCGATTGCTGTACCGGCCGAGGGTTCCCCGCTCCCGGCGCGAGCGGCCGATTGCGGCCATGCGGCGGTTATACGCGCGCATGAAATAGAAGAACGGCGTGGAGGGAGGGAGCGAGTAGATCGGCCGCACGAGCGACTTCGCGCCGAGGCGAAATGGCTGCGAGGCCACGAAGATATAGTACAACCCGAGATCGAACAGGAAGGCGATCCGCAAGAGATCGAACTCTCCCATGTATTCGTACTTGTTCTGATAGATCGCCTGGAACCAACGGTCGTACCCGCGGGTGAAATCGCGGTTGTGGCGTTCGATGCGTTGCGGGATGTCGGTCTCGCCGCGGCGCTCGGCCAGGATCAAATCCGTCGCCGCGCTCGTCGTATAGCTGATCCAGTCGAGGCCAGGGCTGTAGAACGGGTCGATGAATCCCGACGCGTCGCCCACGAGCGCGAAGCCGTCGCCGGCGAAAGTCGTCGTGCAGTAGGGGAGATTCTTGCGGTAATTGACGTCGTCGGTCTGGAATTGGGCGTCGGCGAGGAGCTCCCGCGCGACCGGGTGGCGTTCCAGCATGAAGGACTTCAGGCGTTCGCCCAGGCTCGGGCCGGGCGGCAGGGAGCAGAGGCGTTGATCGAAGACGAGCCCGATGCTCGTGTCGCCGCCTTTGAGCGGGATGAACCAGCACCACCAGCCGTCGCCCATGAGGTGATTGGTGGCCATCTGGCGCAGGCCGCAGCAGCGGGCGGCGTACGCGGGGAATTTCTCCCGGAGTTCAGGGCCGTCCCAGTTCTTGACGCCGGTCCAACGCGACCAGACGGCGGTGGTCGGGTGGGCGTCGTTGCGGCGGAACCAGCCTTCCTGCCGGGCGAGCGTGGCGGCGAGGCCGGAGGCGTCAACGGCCCAGCGGGCGCGGACCGTTTGCTCCTCCCCGGCGGCGTCGCGCAAGCGGAGGGTTTGCAAGCCGCCGGCGGCGAGTTCGATGCTGACCAGCTTGGCCGGGCGGCGGCACTCGGCCCCGAGCGCGACGGCGCGGCGAAGCGTTTCCTCGTCGAGCACGGCGCGATCCACCATGAAGGCCGCGACGCTGGAGAGGTATTGGCCGCCGATCTCGCTGCAATCGTCGAGGGTTTTGGAATCTTCGTTGGCGAACCAGAACCGCAGGCCCTGCTTGCAGTAGTGCTGCTCGTTGAGGTGTCCGGTCAGCCCGAGCACGCGGTTGAGGAAAAACGTGCTGATCTCGATGGTCGACTCCCCGACCCGCCGCTTGAACGCGGGCGACCGTTCCACGATCAGCACCCGCAATTGTGGATTCTCCTGCAACAGGATGATGGCCGTCGCCGCCCCGGAAAGCGCGCCGCCAATGATGGCGACATCGTAGTCGGCGGCAGTGGCATCGCAGGTCACAATGATTCATCTAGCGCGAAGAAACGCGCGGGACAAAGGATTTTATGTCTCTTCCTCCTTTGCGGCTTTGCGCCCTTTTCCCGAGGGGACAAAAATGAGGTGTTTTTTTGATAGCGCAAAAGGCGCCAAGACCCAAAGGGGGGGCAAAAGAGGAAACCTTCTCGCGCCTGGCGGATCGTTGCCGTACAACCGGCGCATGGTTACCCCCGGAGTCGCCCTTTGCCTTAATTCCTCCATGCTTGGCTTTTACGCGCATGCCGGATTTCTGGGGGGATTGAATGCGCTCGGCATCTGGCCCGAAGCGCTCAGCGGCTCCTCCGCCGGCGCCCTCGTTGGCGGGCTGTACGCCGCGGGCGTCACCACCGACGAGATGAGCGACATCTTCGTGTCGCGCCGATTTCACCGTGTATTCCAGGAGTTCGGCGCGGTTCAACGATCGCTGGGGATGTTGTTCAACCGCCCCGGACACACCGGGATGTTGCGCGGGCTGCGAGCGATGAGTCTCCTGCGCGAGCGGATCGGCGAACGGCGCATCGAAGATTGCCCCGTGTCGCGGCTCGCCATCGCGGTGACCAACCTCACCGCCGGGCGGGCCCAGGTCGTCTCCGAAGGGCCGCTCGCGGATTTCATCCTGGCCAGCGGGGCGTTTCCGGGGCTGTTCGCAGCGCGGACGATCGAGGGCGCCCTCTATTGGGACGGCGGCATCGCCAATTGCTTGCCGTTCGAGGCGCACCTGGCCGACCCGGCTATTCGGACGATCATCATCCACATCATCGAGACGCCGCAGGAGGCGGCGGTGCGCCGGCCGGGGCGGCCGCTGCGCATTTCCGACGCGGTGAATCTTTCCCACCAGGTCATCGGCGACCAGATGCTGCAGATGAAGAGCGAACTGGCGCGGCAGGCCGGCAAACGCCTCGTGATCCAGCGCACCGCGGCGCCGCGCCCCGGATTCCTCAACGCGCGCCGGATCGGGCCGGAATGCCTTGAATGCGGCCGGCGCACCGCGCGGGAAAATGCGGCGGCATTGCAAGAATTGGCGGCTTGACGGACCTTCCCGGGTTATTCTAGCGTTCGCGACTCCGCTCCGATGGCCAACCGACCCATTTCCCCGCCCGAAATCCTCGAACCTGAACTCACCGATTTGATCGGCGACCGCCTGTTGGAAACGACCGCGCCGCTGGAGGCCGAGACCGATCTTTACAGCGTGGGACTCGACTCCATGGCGATCATGCAACTCTTGATTCTCGTCGAGGAAGAGTACGGCGTGGCGCTGCCGGAGTGCGCGTTGACCCGGCAGAATTTCCGCACCGTGCGCGATCTGGCCCAGTTGATCCGCGCGCAGTCGGCGGCGTCCAAGGTCTAAAGACCCGCTTTTTCAGCATGGGCGCGCCATCTGTAACGCGCGTGCCGCTGCGAGCCAGCGACTGCTTCGTCCTCGCACTCGATCACCTGATGCGCCGCACGGGGCAGGGCGGCCACGTCAGCCAGTCCATCCTGGAGCTGGATCAGGCGCCAGACCTCGCCAAACTCCGCGCGGGCTGGGCGCGGCTGCTCGTGAAATACCCGATCCTCGCGGCGACGACCCGCCGGAGCTGGCGCAACCTGATGCCGTACTGGGCCGTGCCCGTGAAACCGCCACCGGAGGGGCTCCCCCTGGGCATCTGGCGCGAGCCGGGCGCGGCGTTGGAGGAGGCTCTGCCCACCGATGACTCCCGCGCGCTTTGCGTCGAGTTGATCTCCCACCCGCTCACGACGAGCCGCGGGGCGCCGGCGAACGCCCGGCTGGACATCGCGGCGTTGAGCAACGGGCGGTTTTTGGCCGCGTTGTCGTGGTCGCACCTGCTCATCGACGGCAAGGGCGCCGAGCTGCTGTTTGCGGAGTTGGGTCGCCTTTGCGACGGCATCGACCTGCCCGAAGATACGCGGGAAAACGCCCGGCCGCGGCGCACGCTGTGGCAGAAGATCAGGTTCTGCCGTCTGGCGCTCAATCGCTTTACTGAATTGCAGGAGACCGGCGTGCCATCCCTCGGCGGGCCGCAGACGCGCCCGGGCAAGGGACACTTCGAGGTGCTGATGCTCGGGTGCGCCGAGGCGGACGTGGTGCGGGAGCGGGCGGCGAAGTTCGGCGGGGCGCTGTTTCCGGTGACGTTCTATGTGTCCTGCGTGGCGCGGGCGCACGATTTGATCTTGCGGCGCCGGGGCCGGAACCCGAAGGGATACGGGATCAGCGTGCCGGTGCAGACCCGCAAGCGGGGCGCGCGCGGGCCGCTCTTCCATAACCACGTGACCGTGCTTTATTTCAATCCGCGCCGGGCAACGCTCGATTCGCTCGAACGAACCGCCGCCGAGATGAAGACGCAGTTTGCCGCGATGACGCGAGGGAAGATCAGCGAGTCTTTCGATACGATCCTGGAGCTGATGATGTGGGCGCCGTGTTCGTTGTTCATGTGGGTGGTGCGGTCGCAGTTCAAGCGGGAGATTTGCTCGTGATTCCATTCGCACACGGGGCCTTTCGCGCCCGAGCTGGTGCAACTGGCCGGCGCCCGGGTGGATAACGCGTATCATCTTGCCGCGCTGGGCACGCCCCCTGGGACCGGGATCTTCTTCGGGGAACGCGGCGAGCGGATCAATGTCACCTTTTCCTGGCGCGATGGAGCGGTGGACGAGGAGGAGCGCCGGCTCATGATCGCGCAGTTGCGACACGATTTGCTCGGTGAACCCGCTCATGGAATTTGACGTGCTGGTGGCGGGCGGCGGC
>CAXUAZ010000057.1:0-19797 GCA_964249195.1 uncultured Chthoniobacterales bacterium | reverse complement strand
GGGCGCGCTGGGGCGGCGGCTCGGCGCGCTCGCGGGCGATCCGGCGTTGCGCGCGCGCCTGGGCGAGGCGGCGCGGCGGACCGCGCGCGAGTATCTGCCCGAGCGCATTGCCGGATTGTTCCTCGACGATTTTGCTGCCATCCTCTGGGGCAGGTCATGAACGAGCGGCGCACCTTCGAGCAGGAAAACGCGTACGCTTCCCCGTGGTCGCGCCGCGAGCAGATCGGCATGCTGCTATGGGAATGGACCTGGCGTCTCCTGTGCGAATGGACCCCCAAGCCGCTCAACGGCTGGCGGCTCTTCTGGCTGCGAACGTTCGGCGCGAAGCTCGAAGGCTGTCCATTCGTGCATCAGCGCGCGCGCATCCAGATCCCGTGGAATCTCGCGCTGGGCGATCGCGCCTGCCTGGGCGACCGGGCGAACGTTTACAGCCTTGGGCGGATCACCGTCGGCGCGCGGGCCACGGTGGCGCAGGAAGTATATTTGTGCGCCGGCACGCATGATTTTACGCGGGGGGCGCTGCCGTTGCAGACGGCGCCGATTCATGTTGGCGAGGATGCGTTCATCGGGGTGCGGGCGCTCGTTTTGCCGGGAGTGACGATCGGCGCGCGGGCGGTGATCGGCGGCGGCTCCGTGGTGACGCGCGATGTGCCCGCAGGCATGGTGGCGGCGGGCAATCCGGCCCACGTTTTACGGCCGCGCGCGTGATATGCCGCTGGCGATCATCATTCTGACCCGCAACGAGGCCGCCGACCTGCCGGCGTGTCTCGCGGCGCTGGCGGGTTGGGGAGAGTTGATCGTGGTCGACTCGGGCAGCACGGATGCTACGGTCGACGTCGCGCGCGCGGCGGGGGCAACGGTGGAAGTGCACCCGTTCACGTCGTTCGGTGAACAGCGCAACTGGGCGCTCGATCACTGCGCGCTGGCGGATGGGCAGTGGGTGCTTTTTCTTGACGCGGATGAAATCGCAACGCCCGCGTTCCGCGCCGCGGTGAACCGCGAAACCAATGCGGCGCCGGCGGAGGTGGCGGGGTTTTATTGCTGTTGGAAGACGATGCTCGACGGCCGATGGCTGCGGCGGTGCGACTCGTATCCGAAGTGGCAATTCCGTTTATTGCGGCGCGGCCGGGCGCGGTTCATCGACAGCGGGCACGGGCAGAAGGAGGGCGCCGTGGATGGGAGCATCGAGTATATCCGCGAGCCGTATTTGCACGAGGCGTTCAGCAAGGGCTGGAGTCATTGGCTGCGCAAGCACGACGAATATTCAACCTTGGAAGCGGCCAACCGCCGGAGCGTGAACGTGGCGTGGCGTGATCTATTTTCGGGCGACGGCTCCGTGCGCAACCGCGCGTTGAAGCCGCTCGTGAGCCGCCTGCCCGGCTGGCCGCTGCTGCGGTTCCTGCACATGTACGTGGTCAAGGGCGGCTTCCTCGAAGGGCGCGCGGGGCTGACTTACTCGGTCAACATGGCGTACTACGAGTTCCTGATTCGCCTGAAAATGCGGGGGTAACGGCGACGCTTTCGCGGCTCTGCTCAATCAAGAGGCGTGTCGAGGTCTGCATCTCCAAGGGAAGCCGGCCAAACACGACCGATGATGATCATCTCCTGTCGAATCGTGTAGATGATTTTCCATCGCCGGTAGATGAGCTTCCGCCAACCGCCATCCCGCAACTCGTCGAGAATGGAGCCCGCTTGCGGATGGGGTGAGAAGGAGTTGCGCTCGGTTGTAAATGCCAAGCGCGATGGATCTAGCTGCCCGGGGATCGCGGCGGGCGATATAACGGACAATGGCTTCAATGTCAGCTCTCTCGGTCCACACTATCGCGTCAGCCATTCCTCGATTCTATTTTTTAGATCGCCATTGGAAACAAGCCGATTCTCGCTGATGTCATCCTCGGCCTCCTGGACGGCTTCGAGCAGCGCAATTTCCTCGTTCACGTCGCGGAAGTCGATGTCATCCGGCAGGCGTTGAATGGCCGACAAAACCTGGTGCTTGACGCTCATCCCGGCAGGTTACGCGCAGATTCCGGGCGGACAAGCGCAAACACCGCTCCGCTTTTCGCCCGTCGCGCCCAGCAACCGGGGCGGGCACTCGGTTCACCTTGAACCTTTGCCTTCCCAAGCGGAAGCTCCCCCCGTGTCGATTGCCGCCCCGCCGCCGCCTCCGGTCCAACCGCCAAGGACCCCCTACGTGCGCCCAGCGTGGATGCGCACGCGGCTCTTCCGCTTTTTCAGCTCCGTCCGCCTCGCAGTGGTGCTCCTGAGCGTGCTCATCGTCGCGAGCGCGGTCGGCACGGTTTACGAGTCGACCTTCGACGCCAAGGTGGCGAGGTATTACATCTACGAGGCGCGCTGGTTCAATGGCTGGCTGCTCCTTCTCGGCGCCAATCTCGCCTGCGCGGCGTTCTCGCGCATGCCCTGGAAACGCCATCATACGGGGTTCCTCGTGACGCATTTGGGGATCATTATCCTGCTTTTGGGCGCGTTTATCGGGCGTCTGACGGGCGTCGAGGGCACGATGACCCTCTTCAAGGGCCAGCCGCCCAATAATCAGCTCCTCGTCGACGAACACGTCCTGCGCCTCGAGGAAAACGGCATCGGGCTGCAGCCGATCCCGATCTCCATCATCGGCCGCAAGCCGACCCCGGAGCGGCCCTGGACCATGGGCCAGACCCCGGCCGGGTGGCGCATCGAGTTGATCGATTACGCGCCGATCCTCGACGCCGACTTTGCGCCGCAACCCGCCGTGGCCGAGGGCGGGCGCCCGGCGTTGAAAATGCGGCTCGTTTCCAAGCGGCTCAAGCAGACCATTGAGAGCTGGGCGCTCGTCGATGATGCCGAGCACAACTCGCTCGATTTGGGGCTCGCCGCCGTGAAGTTGCGCCGCGGGGTTGCGCCGGCGGTTCCTGAGCCCGCCCCGAGGACGGGTGAAACGGTCGATGAATCGGCCGTCGTCTTTGCCCGGAAGGTGAACGAACCCATTGCGGAATCAGCCCCGGGCGCGACGCCTTCCGGCGCGAAGATTCGCCTGGAAGCAGACGCCGCGCACCGCAAGCTTTTCGTCGATTGGCGGGGCGCCACGTGGGACTTTGACGTGGATGCCGAGCGCGGCAAACCGCAGGATCTGAGCGCGTCGGGGTTGCAGGTGACGATCCAGGATTATTGGCCCGATTTCGTCATGAAGGACGGCAAGCCGGCCACCGCTTCCGACGAGCCGCGCAACCCTGCGGCGCTCGTGCGCGTGCAGGGTCAGCTTCCCGCGCCATCGCCCGAGGACGCCGCTCCTGCGCCGGTCGCCGGCGGGGAAAACCAGGCGATCGTCTACTGCGACGACGCCGGGGCGCTGACCTTCACGCTCAAGACGAGTTCATCGCCGGCGCCGGTCCGCGGCGCGATGAGCGTCGGCGTGCCGATCAATACCGGTTGGGCGGACTGGCAGATCGAAGTGTCGCAAGTCATGCCCAACGCCATGGCGCAGACGACGTTTCGCCCGATCCGCACGGAGTCGGCCGACGCCGGCCCCGGCGCGGCGATGGCCAACCACACCGAAGGGGTCAAGGTCCGCCTGAGCAAAGGGGCGCAGAGCCACGAAGAATGGGCCGCCATCGGCTGGACGGTGTCGCTGCCGACCGGCCCGAAGCCGACGCAGCTCAGCTACGGGTACCGCGTCGAGCAGCTTCCCATCGGCCTGCAACTGACCGATTTCCACGTGGAGCGCGACGAGGGCAACGACAACCCGGCCGGCTTCAAGAGCAACCTGAAAGTGATCGACATCGATGGCGCGACGGACTCCGGGAGTTGCTCGATGAACACGCCGTTCAACTATCCCGGGCAATGGTGGAACACCTTTAGCGGCATGACGTTCAAGATGTCCCAGGCGTCGTGGAACCCGGAGAATCTGAATCAGAGCACGGTGCAAATATTGCGGGATCCGGGCTGGTTTTTGAAGTGGATCGGCAGCCTGCTGATCGTGGGCGGGATTTTCACGTTGTTCTACCTGCGTCCGGCGCCGAAGATCAGGTAGGGATGGCTCTCCGAGCCGTCCCATGATCGATTGCTTTGGGGGCGCGTCTACTTGCGATTGGCGCGTCCTCCGGGAAATCGACGGACGGCTCGGAGAGACGTCCCTACCTTGGGTTATCCTTCGCGATTCACCGCCTGGAAGAACGGCTTCAGGCCCGCCATCAGCTTGGCGAAGCCGTTGAAATCCAGTTGCTGCTGCCCATCGCTGAGCGCCTCCGCAGGGTTCGGATGCACCTCGACGATCAACCCGTCGGCGCCCATGGCGACGGCCCCGGCGCACATGGCGGTGACCAAGTCGGCGCGGCCGACCCCCTGGCTGGGGTCGACGATCACCGGCAGATGCGTTTCCAGCTTCGCGATCGCCACGGCGGAGAGGTCCAGCGTGTTGCGCGTGTACGTCTCGAAGGTGCGGATGCCGCGTTCGCACAGGATCACGTTTGGGTTGCCCGCGCTCAGGATGTACTCGGCACCCAGGAGCCATTCCTCAATGCGCTGGGATAACCCGCGCTTGAGCAGGATCGGCTTGCCGGTGCGCGCGGCGGCGACGAGCAGGCGGAAATTTTGGGCGTTGCGGGCGCCGATCTGGAGAATGTCCGCGGTTTCCGCGAGCAGATCGACCTCGACCTCACTTAAGACTTCCGTGACAATTTTGAGCCCCGTCTCCGCCTTTGCGAGGCGCAGGAGCCGCAGGCCTTCCTTGCCGAGGCCCTGGAACTCGTAGGGGGAGGTGCGCGGTTTGTAGGCGCCGCCGCGCAGCATGGTCGCGCCGGCGGCTTTGACGGCGCGCGCGGTGGTGAGGAGTTGCTCTTCGGTTTCGACCGAGCAAGGGCCGGCGATCACCTGGAACTTCGGACCGCCGAGCGGGAGACCGTCGACATCGATCACGGTGGGGGCGGGGTGCGATTCACGGCTGACGAGCTTGTAGCGTTTTTGCACCGGCATCACGCGCTCGACCTGGGGGAGGGCGTTGAGCGACTCGAGCGTGTGGTGCGACGTCTCATCCCCGATGGCGGCAACGACGGTCTGCAACGCGCCCGAAATGGGATGCGGCGTGTACCCGAGACGGGCAACTTCGGCGATCACCTCGTCGATCTGCGCCTGGGGCGTGTGGGGTTTGATGATGATGATCATGGCAGGGCCGAGAGGCTACGCAGAGTAGGCGCAAGGCGCAAGCAGCAGCGCGGAGCGCGGAACAAAATTATGGGCAGACGAACTCCACGAAAAAATAGTCAGTGCGACAGCGATCGATCCCTTCAACATCCCGCGGGCCGGACGAAAAATTCGAGTTTGGAGCTACGGTTTAAATGAGGACGCTGGTTTCGAACGGGATCACGATTTAACGATGCGTCTGACGGAAATCCTCTGCTCTGAGCGCGGTGTAAAAGCGCAGGAATTCAGGAGGCGGCGCTTCTGATTCATAGTCGCGATCGTGATCAACGCGAGATGATCCGACGGCTGAATGATCGATTAATGGCCCGTTTAATCATCAGATCGGCACTGGAGCCTCCTCGAAGTGCAGAGTTCGTATCAAACGAGCCGGCACTCCTCCATACAGCGTGCCCGACGGAATGTCGCCAGTCACCACGGCACCGGCCGCGATTACAGCATGGTCTCCTATCCTACAAGGTCCCAATATCATCGCGCGGGAAGCAATCCAAACTCCATTGCCAATGACGATATCGCATCCCTCGCTTGGAAAGTCTCGGCGAGCTGCAAGCTGAACGTCGGGATTATGCGTTCCGGCGTGAAGTGCCACCTGATTGCCAAAAAAGCTGTTCTCTCCGATTGTGATGGACCCCGAATGTACGTTTAGCAACGCGTCATTGATGTAGGAGGAACCGCTCTGCGGCGCGTTCCACGCTAAGGAGCAAGACTCTGGGTTCAGACATTAAAAAGGATAATTGCAGGTGCGCGCAGCGATCGACGTCCTGAATCAGTCGGCACTCTTGTAAGTCACTGTAAAGAAGCTGCCGTACTTTGACGCTGCGTGCCGGATCGCTTCCGAAGAGACACCTTAGACCTGCTTCGGATTAACTCCACCGGCATCTTCTCGGCGATTTCCCAAACGCCGCGCCAAACATCGTCCTCGTGTTTTTGCAGTCGGCACGTGACGTAACCAACTCCCGATATCGTAAGATGCATTACGCCGTTCTCCTCCCATAGGTCCCACGAATTCTCGCAAGTCGCCGCGCCGCCGCCGATTGCTCCATCCGGAAGAAACTCCAGCGACCGTCGATCATACCCAATGCGATGATAGTCGTACACGCTGGTCGTCAGCCGTTGCGCTGCAGTTAACTCTCGGGGCGACTTGCCTTCTGGCGTGTAGCATACAAACCTCCGCAAATAAGTCACCCCGTTTTTCGGATGCCACTCCGGCGAGTCATGGTGTGTGGCGTAGGCTCCAGCGCCTCTCACCCGGTCTGCTCCCGCTCTAGCTGCTTCCGCGTGTGAATGCGTGTGGAAATAGCCCGCCGGCAAGACCGTGACGTCTCGACGATCACGCAGAGTCCTCGTAAAGTAGTTGACGCCGCTTTGTTCGACAGCGCTTTTTCCAGGTTGTGTCTTGATCGAGGTGGGCAAGCCGCGCACCAACCTCTTGATGAATTCGTGTCCCGGAACGCAAGCAATTAACCCGTGGCAGACGCGACCAGGCGATTCTTCGCCGATTACACACTCCTCGCCAATGAGCAGATTTTCAAGAGAATGAAGACATTCAAACTGTGCATCTACATAGACGCCGCCAAATCGGTGCAGCAACTCATAACTTACGATCTCTCGTCTTTGATTTAAGTTCGTAGCGGCATTGTATTCCGCTTGGTTCAGCAGATCAGGTAGATTTTCCTCTGTCCACTCGCGTACTTCCCAGTGCGGATGGAGCCGGCGCCAAGTTCGTGCCCATCGTAGT
Organism: uncultured Chthoniobacterales bacterium; assembly: GCA_964249195.1. Classification (GTDB taxonomy): domain Bacteria; phylum Verrucomicrobiota; class Verrucomicrobiia; order Chthoniobacterales; family SZAS-18; genus CAXUAZ01. Next base: position 12,869 of record CAXUAZ010000057.1, on the reverse strand, counting down.
TGTTTAAGACTGCGTGCTCTTGGATCCAGCCAAAGCTGATGGATTACCCGGGGAATCAGTAGCTTCGTTCGAGCTTCATCCGCCTGGTAGCCACTTGGCCAAAGAGCGCGCAACTCATCAAGTGCAGCCAAGCATTCCGCCTCGTGAAGAAAACCATCAGTAGGCTTGTTTTTTCCACGTAGGCTCCACTTCTTGATTCGATGCTGAAAGACTCGCCGCCCTCTGAAATCATGCTGACAGAGCGTACCATCAATAACCTCGATCCGCCGGGGCGGCATCGAAAAGGGTGTTCTAGTTTTCAGGAAGGCAAAACGGAACGTATCTTTATCGCCGTAAATATGCTGGTAATAGAAATCAGAGTGCTCGTTATAGTGCATTGCGAGGTTGAGTGCATACCAGCACCGCTCTTTATCCACTACGATCTGCCCACTTTCGAAGTCGGGCTCAGAATTATAAGGCACATCTGTAATTTCCCAAATGTCGCGTTCTGGCCCCAGGCTGCCGACGTCTGGCCAGAAAATTGCGCCTGTCTTCTTGTACTCTCTGGCGCGGAATAAAAATGTCGGATCTTTTACGACGATATTATCTGCATCCAGCAGCAGCACTTCGCGAAACGCAGTGTGAATAATAGCGTAGCACTTCAATTCCCAGCCATTAAGAGTGCGAACGGGATGTTTCTTGCGCACCTCATAAGCATCTACACACTTTACCTCTAGAACGCCTTCTGCAAGCGACTTCATTTCGGCAGTCATTTCTTGCGGACCAAGGTGCCAAAATTCAATTGGCAGTTTACACCCTAATCGTCGGAGTATCCGAGTTGCAATCCAAGCACAGGTAAAATATTTATCACCTCCGGCACAGATTACAATTCCTCGGTTGTGTTTTCTATGTCCGGGTTGAAGCGGATGTGTACTTCGAAGTGCATTTTCAGCCATCACTTGATATTCTGCGAGCGTCACGCGGCCAATAGGCCACGGGCGAGCGAAGGTGGATGAGCGCTGAAATCCTCCGGATCCCGCAAGGTAACGACCAGAATGTTGAACCAGAGACGACACAGTGCAAAACACGTTTTCTCTTGATCGCGCGTAATGGTTAATGAGAATGTCGTATGGTATTTTCTGGTTCCAACCCCTCATCAAATAATAAGCTCGCAATTCAGCGACACAGTCAGACGTGATAACCAAGCAATGAGCACCGAAAAAATCTCCAGCGGGATAATGAATGTAAAAACGGCCCCGACGCAACGCAGGGGAAGCCGCGAGATCGCGAGAGGCGTAGGTAGATAAAATAAAATTGGAACCTTCACGCGAAGCAACTTCGTTAAGACTCTCAAGCATCTTCTCGATGAATCCTTTGCGGAACGTGATGTCCTCATAGCAGATGCACCAAGCCCGAGTAGGACTTGGTATATCGCGCTTCAGAAGATCAAAAAAAAGAAGATTAATTCGTTCAGTATAATCTAAAATCGATTCCCCGCTAGACGGAAGGAGCGGAAAGACCTGTTCAAGCCTGACGCCTGCATGATTCCGCTTCGACGACGAGGAGAAACTATTAACACTGCAATTCGCAGGTACGCTATCATCATCTCTGGAAGTTAAAAAAGAATCTATAGAGCCTAAAACAGAATCGGGCTTGTTATTTGCTGATAGGAAAACAAAAGAGATATCCTTAAGTAACCATTTCCGTTCCGGCATGATATTGATATAGGTTTTGGGAAAGCAGTCCTACCGTTTGACAATATTGTTATTATTGTAAAACCACGGCAATCAGATAATTGCTTTTGGGTTTTTGCCCTAACAATCGTGAAGAAACCTGATCCTTTGAGGCAGCGGGAACAAGCTCGGCGTACCAGCTGATGCCATTTTCTTGCGCAATCCGAAGCAAAAAACCCCGGTAGGTCTCTCCGGGTAAGGAACTGACTTTGAATTCGTCCTGTCGCCCGTGGTTAGGGTTGGCGTAGGTAAAAATTGCCTGCATCCCGTCGCGCGCGGAATACCCAGTCAGCGCTTCGTTTAGGTTGCTCAATTTTCCGGCGGCGCTGAACGGGCCGAATGGAAGGTCTAAGGGGGTTGATTGGTAACTTAGAGACTTGAAGGTTTGGACATGAATCAGGATACCTTCATTGCTCACACGGTCACCTTTAGAGCGAAAGAGAGATAATAATCCGTAAAAAGTTTCAGGGGCTGTTGCCGAAGTTAACAACGGTTCTTGATCTCTGGTCCCGTCCATGTCAAATTCTCTACAGAGAATCAGTCCTTTTTCGGCCGCAACTCTCGCCAGTAACTCTCGCGAAGTAATACCTTCTGGTCGGATGTACTGTTTGATCGAAAAATCCTTGAACGCAATCGGACCCTCGGTCCCATAGCCGTGCGGCAATGCGATAAAAACAAGCCAATAGAAGGCGACGCGACGAACTGTTGTCATGGCACGTGGTATTAGAATTCATCGTCCTTTAGGAAGTACGGAGTAGGCGAGTAGGGTCCGTGGGTAGGTTGTTGGGTCCTTAAATACTTTGTCTTGAGATCCCAACCCCACACTCTGATAGATTGCTTCAACGTTCCGCCGACGTAATTAGGATTCTGGAAAACATTGTCTCCAATTTTCGGAATGGAATATTTCCCCTTAGTCCATCTGTCCAGCTGATCATCCGTGAGCAGAGGTGCAGTTGTTGCATCCGAGATTAATTCGGTTACGTCTTGAACCTTTCCGTTTTCCATTTTTACAACGCCGCTATCGTTCATGAGAGGTGTCCAGCCGGATGGAATCGGAAAAGTTGACGGAACGGGATCCGTACATAATTCCCAAACCACGCCTTTCTCGTCGTAGATGGCCGACAGTGGCGCCTTAAATTGGTCAAGTATTTGAACTGTCACATTACCATGAAGTCGGGTTAGAACGGTAGTCGAATCGGTTCCTTGACTGCCGGTGTTTTCGGTCCTTTTGCTGCTCTCATCAACAGTATGGACTTGATAAGTAGGTATAAGGATCAATATTTTAACCGATGCGACAACAGAGGGCGTCTCAGATCCCGGCAGCGTGCATGTGGCCTCAAAGCTGACATCACTCTCATTGGAGGTGCCTGGGCTGGGGACTACGCCACCAATCTCAAATGTCCATTGAACTGAGTCTCCCACAATTTTCGAACTCCGTTTCCCTAGGAGTGCCTTGCCGATTCCTGGCTGAACCAATTGAAAGGCGATAAAGCTTGCGTCATCAGCCGGTGTAACCGTTGCGCCAAAGGATACCCACACGGGTTTGGGAGACTGTCCCGTGCTTGGGTTTCGTTTAATCCCGGTAATGACAGGATCGGGGCCAATTGTAACCTTTGGGCAACTTTGTGAACCTGAAGAGGTCTGATCAGACATAGGTGAGGTTTGATCGTTGATAGATGGCTGTCAATGGAATTAACAGAATGTTCGGTTAGGGATGAGGCGCACCTATGGCAGGCTGGCTGATCGCGTGCTGGAGTCTGGCTGTCAGTATTTCGAGATTCGCTTCGCTCTTGCGTAAGCGGCCGATTATGAATTTTCTAGTTGCCATTCGCAATTCGCGAATTACAAATGGTAAGTGCTTAAGTCTCAGGATGTCTTGGTCGCGCTGAAGTATGCCAGCTCCTCAGGAGGGCGGCCCCCCACCTACAAGAAACTAGCGGAAAGCTTGTCGATGAGCGTCTCGGAAGTATTTGCCGCAACCCGCCGCGCTGTGACCTGCCATTTGTTAATCGAAGATACCGCGCGACCGGTCGGAACCTTGCAGTATCAGGTGGCGACTTCCAATCTGCGCGAATTCTTGCGCGGCGGCGTGCGGTACGTGTTTCCAGGGGAGTACGGACCGATCGTGCGAGGCTTTCGAGCGGCTCAAAGCGCTGAGCCGCTCGCCAAACAGATCGCGGCATCCGAAGGAGAGCCGCTTGTGGTGTGGCCGCATCGCGATGGAAACGCCCGGAGCGTCTCTCTGAAGCCGATCTATCGGACGGCGGTCGATGCCGCGCTTAGCGATCAGCGGTTGTACCGTTGGTTGGCTCTGACGGATGCGTTGCGGTTAGAAAATCCGCGCATCCGCTCTTTGGCGATGTCTGAGATTTCGTGTCTGATCGACGAAATCGAACATGAGCAGCATTGATAATCTCCTTCGCGTTGCGCGAGCGCTTAAATCGATCCGCGAGCAGCGCGCGACGTGATCGCTGACGTGCTCAGGGATCGTGGACGCCGGGAGCGCTTGAGCGCGATGATGGGTTGAATCGCAGCAATCTGCGGCATTCGCGAATCCTCAAGGTGAGATAAATGAGAAAAAGTCATTGACATGAAAGCGTGGAACTGTTAACGTGGTTTCGATGAACCTTTTTTTGTTAGACATGCCTCAAGCGGCGGAGAGAACAAAGGCGTTACAAGGCGTTCAGATACGTATTCGCGCCCTCTAAATTTGAAAACCGACGCTGCCGCCAACAGGGGACACCTCTAAAGCGGCGCGCATTCCGAACGTGCAATCACCAGACAGGCGCTCCATGCTGAACTCTTAAAAAAAACCAAAGCCGTGCAGAAAGAACATCATTCCAAGGAAACCGAACCGGCCCCGCCCGTCACGGCCCTCCAGCCGCCCACCGGCGACGTCAGCATTGATCAGTCGATCAAGGAACTGGTCAAACGCTGGGGTTGCGATCATTCCCCCGAACTCATTGAGGAGATGGTCGGCACCGTGCTCAAGATGGCGCAGGACCGCATGAGCGTGGCCGACCTCAAGATGTACGACCGTTCGCTCAAAGAGCTGCGCTATGCCGCGCGCCTCTTCGCGAAATACAAGGACAAGCGCAAGATCTCCATCTTCGGCAGCGCCCGCACCAACCCCCAGGCGCCCGACGCCCAGGCCGCCGAAATGTACGCGCGCCGCATGGCTGAAGAGGGTTACATGATCATCACCGGCGGCGGCGACGGCATCATGGGCGCGGCGCAACTCGGGGCCGGGCGCGACAACGGATTTGGACTCAACATCCGGCTGCCCTTCGAGCAAAACGCCAACGTCACCATCGACGGCGACGAGAAGCTCGTGAACTTCAATTACTTCTTCACCCGCAAGCTCAACTTCATGAAGGAGAGCCATGCCATCGCGCTCTTCCCCGGCGGGTTCGGCACGATGGACGAGGGTTTCGAAGCGCTGACCCTCTTGCAGACCGGCAAGGCCAAGTCGATTCCGATCGTGCTCGTCGATCATCCGGGCGGCCAATATTGGCAGGCCTGGTACGACTACATGCGCAACCATCTGTTTCGCCTGGGCCTGATCTCGGAGGAAGATTTCCATTTCTTCTTCATGACGACTGATCTGGAAGAGGCGGTGGCCGAGGTGCTCAACTTTTACAAGGTCTACCAATCGAGCCGGTACGTGGGCCAGCAGATGGTGATCCGCCTCGCGGCGAAGCTGAGCCCGGCGGCGCTCGACAATCTCAACACGGATTTTGCCGGCGAGCTGAAGTGGGGCCGGTTCGTGCAGGGCCACGCGTTGCGCCAGGAGCGCAACGAGCCGGAATTGGCGCACCTGCCGCGATTGATCTTCACGCCCAATCGCCGGAGCTTCGGCGGCCTGCGGGTGTTGATCAATGCGATCAACGCAAGCGAACTGGAGGCGCCGGCCGCGCAGGCGTGAGGAGGCTTGGCTTCCTATCTGCAAGGGTGTAAACTCTTCGCATGTCCGCGATCCTCGATCTGCCCGAGATGCGCGCCATCGTGACCCGCTGGTCGGTCAAGGATTATGAGCGGCTCGTAGAAGAAGGAATCCTCGGCAAGGGCGTGGAATTGATTCGCGGAGTCATCGTTCACAAGATGTCGAAGTCGCCCCGTCATCGCGCGCTGACAAAGCGGATCTATGATTTCTTCATGGCGCTGCGCGTGGTGGGTTGCGTCGTCTTCCAGGAGGCGCCGCTTCGGCTGGCGGATTCTGAGCCGGAGCCGGATGCAGCGATCGTGCGGGGGGAAGAAAGCGATTTTGACGAGCGTCATCCCACCACCGCGGAACTGGTGGTGGAGGTGGCGATCAGCAGCGCGGTGCTGGATCGTGAAAACGCCTCGATGTACGCCGAAGCCGGAGTGGCGGAATACTGGATCGTGCTGGGGCGAGAGCAATCCGTCGAGGTGTTTCGGCAGCCGGAGAACGGCGTCTATCTGCAACGAAGAGTCTACACGGCCAGCGAGACGCTCGTGTGCGAGAGCGTTCCCGGCGTAATGGTTTCGCTGGCGGATTGGTTTGCCTGAGCGGTTTTTCTCGGTTGCAAACGCCCCCGGACCCGCTATTCTTCGCCCTCCCAAGCATATGGCAAAGACTTCCTGGATCGAGAGAGACAAGCGCAAACGCGCCACCGTGGCCAAGTACGCGGTTAAACGCGCCGAACTCAAGGCGAACAAAGATTACGTCGGCCTGAGCCAGCTTCCCCGGGACGCCAGCCCCACGCGCACCGTCAACCGCTGCCAGATGAGCGGCCGTCGCCGGGCGTTCATTCGCCGCTTCCGCCTCTCGCGTATCGCTTTCCGCGAGTTGGCCTCCCATGGGATGATCCCCGGGGTGACCAAGTCTAGCTGGTAAATTCGTTCGCTTTCCGCGCGGAACCGCGCGATGGCACGCCGTTATGCCGATCTACGAGTACGAGGTCGAAGGCGGCGACTGCCACATCTGCGGCGGCCGGTTCGAACTGCGCCGCCCCGCCGACCGCACCGAGCTCAAGGATTGCCCGGTCTGCCAGCGACCGGTCGCCAAGATCATCTCGCAGATCAATACGCCCAAGGCCAGCAAGGCGCCTTCCATTTCCGACGCCAAGAAGGCTGGCTTCACCGTCCTTGAGCGTCGCGACAAGGGAACGTACGAGAAACTCTGACCCGCGCCCGGCGCCGCCGACCAGGACGCCGGTATTGTGAACTTCTATCTTTCCATCTGCGCGCCAGCCTTCCTGGCCGATGACGCTGTTGCCCGCGAGTGGGATACGCCGGGCGTCCTGCTCCTGAAAATCGGCGTCGTGCTGGCGCTCGTGCTGCTCAACGGCTTCTTCGTTGCGAGCGAGTTCGCGCTCGTCAAGGTGCGCAGCAGCCAGCTTGAAGCGATGCTCGAAGACGGCAACCGCCGGGCCCTGCCGGCCAAGCACGTGCTCGGCAATCTCGACGCCTACCTTTCCGCCACGCAACTCGGCGTGACGCTCGCGAGCCTTGCTCTCGGCTGGGTCGGCGAGCCGTTCATCTCGCGGATGCTGCACCCGTTGTTCTTCCTGGCCGGGATCCAGTCCGTGCCGGTGGTGCACGGGGTGGCGCTGGTGCTGGGGTTTACGGTGATCACGTTCCTGCACATCGTGGTTGGCGAGCAGGCGCCGAAGATCCTGGCCATTCGCAAGGCGCTCCCCACGGCGCTCTGGATCAGCTCACCGCTGCGACTCTTTTATGGAGTGTTCAAGCCGGCGATTTGGTGCCTGAACGCCTCCGCAAACTTCGTGTTGCAACGCTGGTTGGGCCTGGCGGTCGTCGGTGAACACGAGCTGGCCCACAGCGAGGATGAGCTGCGCGTGATCGTCAGCGAAAGCGAGAAGTCGAGCGAGGTCAGCGCCTTGGGCAAGGAGCTCTTAATCAACGCCCTGGACCTGCGCCGGCGCGTGGTGCGCGACATCATGACGCCGCGCAACGAAGTCGTTTTTCTCGACATCGACGACACTTTTGAAGCCAACGTCGCCAAGGCGCAGACGTCCCGCCACACGCGCTTTCCCGTGTGCAAGGAGTTCCTCGACAGCCCCATCGGGTTGATTCACATCAAGGATTTGCTCGGGCTCGTCCGCCAGCCGGGCGCTGACCTCCTGAGCATCAAGCGCGATCTGCTCATCGTGCCGGAAATGATGTCGCTCGAGCGGCTCTTAACCACGTTCCTTTCCAAGCACGCCCACCTCGGCGCGGCGGTTGATGAATTCGGCGGCACGGTCGGCATCGTGACCCTCGACAACGTCCTCGCCGAGCTGGTGGGCGAGATCCACGATGAGTTCGACGCCGAACGCCCCGAGTTCAAGCGCCTCAACCCCAACGAATTCGACGTGGAAGGCGTGCTGGGCCTCTACGAATTGAACGACCTCACCGACATGGAACTGACCAGTTCCGACGTGAGCACGGTGGGCGGCTACATCACGCATGTGCTTGGTCATTTGCCCAAAGAGGGCGAGCAGGTCCGCATCGGCGAATACCTCGCGACCGTCACGCAGACCGACGGCCGTCGCATCGGCCAGCTCCATTTTAAGCGCCTCGGCGAACCGGCGCCCGCGCGGAGCCTCACGGACGAACCCGCCTGACCTTGGCAGCGGACCTGCTTCTGAAGAGAAGCAGCATTATGCCCGTCACCGGCGAAATTGCGGAACTCCCCCTGCCCGAGCTGCTCAACATGATGCGGCATCGGTCTGGCAAGCTGTCGCTCCTGCAGACGCAGCAGATCACAGAGATCCAGATGCATTTTACCCCCGGGTACGTGTGCGGGTTCATGGTGGACAAGCACATTATCCGTTCGGAGTCGCAGGTGGTCGACAAGCTGGTCAGCGTCACGGCCTCGCCGATTGGACGGTTTGTTTTCACCCCGGCGCATGCGAGTTCACTGATGGGCAGCGTCCGCATCCAGATCGATCGCCTGGCGTTGATCATCGTCAGCCAGGTGGACGAGATCAGCGTCAACAAGGCGAGCCTGTCGCCGCCGCACCGGATTTTCCGGCTGCAACGCCCGGATCAAGCGGTGGAGTTCGAGGAGCAAAATCTGGTGGAGTTTTATCATTCGGCGGTGGATTTGTTGAAGTGCGGCATCAGCGCCGAGAAGCTGGCGAGCATCGTGCAGATCAGCGCGGAGCAGGTGCAGCTTTATCTTTACAAGCTGAACATCCTCGGCCTGGTGGCGCCCGCGCGGCGCGACGATTTGTGGGCACAGTTGGATTCCGTGTTGCAGACCAAAAGCACGCCGCTCAAGCTGACGCTCGCCGACAAGGACCAGCCGAAGCGCTCGGGCATCACGCGCGTATTTTCGCCGAACAAGTCGGCTGCCGGCGGGCAGGTGACGAATAGACAGCGGACGATCACCCGCCTTGGCGGGCACGAGTCGGGGGCGTAGCGGCGGCCTCAAAGGATGCGCTCCACGAAGCGCTGCGGATCAAACGCCTCAAAATCATCCAGCGTCTCGCCCGTGCCGATGAAGCGCGTCGCAATCCCAAGCTCCTTCTGGATCGCCACCAGGACGCCGCCTTTCCCGCTCCCGTCGAGCTTGGTCACGATTACCCCCGTCAAGCCCACCGCCGCGTGAAATTCCTTCGCCTGCAGCACCGCGTTGGAACCGGTCGTCGCGTCGACCACCAGGAGGCGCTCCTGGGGCGCGGTGGGGTCATGCCGCGCGAGGACGCGGTTCACCTTGCCGAGCTCGGCAATGAGGTTGGCCCGGTTGTGGAGGCGGCCCGCGGTGTCGCAGACCAGGAATTCAACGCTCTTTTTGTTCGCCGCCGTGTAGGCGTCGTAACAAAGCGCCGCCGGATCGCCGTTGTACTGGCCGCGGATCATCTCGACGCCGATGCGTTCGCTCCAGACCCCGAGTTGTTCGATGGCGGCCGCGCGGAACGTGTCCGCCGCCGCGAGCATCACGCTGTGGCGGTCCTTCTTCAAGAAGTTGGCCAACTTCGCGACGGAGGTCGTCTTGCCGACCCCATTCACGCCCACGACCAGGATCACCTTGGGTTTGTCCGCCAAGGGCCGCATCGGCGGCGCGGCCGGGGGCAACAAGGCCAGGACCGCCGCGCGGGTGACGTCGACCACGTCTTGCGCGTAGACCGCCTGCGGGCGGAGCCGCAACGTCTCGACGATCTGAAGCGTCATCGGCACGCCGAGATCGGCGCGAATGAGCGTTTCTTCGAGCTCGTCCCAATCCACGGGGCGGCCCGTGAATTTCTGCACGAGGTTTTTGAAAAAACTGGCGGGCATGGGGTGCTACGAGCGGGTTACGTCTCCAGAAAGGGACTTAAAAGACCGAAGGGACAAAAAGGACATAAGGCTTCTTGCAAGGGCGCGCACATGGCAGAGGGCGGCATCTTTTTTTATGTCCTTTCGGTCCTTTTGGTCCCTTTCAGGGCTTGGCCGGCGCCGCGGTCCGCAGCGGCCTGGTAAGGTCTAGTTTCACCCGATCCAGGATTCCATTCACAAACCGGCTGCTCTCCTCCGCTCCGAAGCGCTTCGCCACCTCGATTGCTTCGTTGATCGACACCACCGGCGGGATATCCGCGCGATGCAGCATCTCGTAAATCGCCAGCCGCAACACGTTCCGGTCGACCACCGCCAGCCGGTGCAACTCGTAATTCTCCAAATAACGCGAGATGCGTTCGTCTACCTCCCCCTGGTGCTCCAGCACCCCCGTCACCAGCCCCATGGCAAAATCACGCGTGGTCTTGCCCGCCGGGCGCAACTCCCAGAAGCCGTCCGTCCCCTCGGGGCGGCTCCCGCGGTTCAAATCGCAGTAGACCAGATACTGCACCGCGGCCTCGCGGCCTTCACGACGTTTGCCCATGACCGTAGATCAGCTTCCTCGCAGTTGGGTCAGCAACTGCGACATGCTGAGGGCGGCGCGGGCGGCTTCGATGCCGCGGTTGAACTTTTTCTCCAGGCAACGGGCCCGCGCCTGCTCGTCGTTGCGGCACGTCAGCACCTGATTGATGACGGGAATGCGAAAGGCGATCGCGAGCTGCTGGAGCGTCTCGGTCACCGAACGGGCGATGTGCTCGGCGTGGTCCGTGTCGCCCTGGAGGATCACGCCCAGCGCGATGACGACCGCGATCTCACCGTTGGGCGCCAGCATGAGCTCCTGGGCGACCACCGGAATCTCGAACGCGCCCGGCACCTGGTGGAGCGTCACGCGCGCCGAGGCGTCGAGCCGGGCAAACTCCTCGACCGTATGGTTGATGAGACCCTGCACGTAACGCGCGTTGTACTGGCTGGCGACCAGCGCAAAGGTGCGTTTCGGGCCGCGCAGGACACGCGGGGGGCCGACTTTGAGTTGAAGCATCGGGCTGAAAGATAAAAATAACGACTGGGCCGGGAGCGGGGATTCTAGCAGAGTCCGCCCGATGCGCCAGCCCGGCTCAGAGCAGGTGCCCGAGCTTGAGCTTCTTGGTGTTGAGATATTTTTCGTTGTGCACGTTGGGCGCCGACTGGATGGGGAGCTGTTCCACCATCTCCAGTCCGTACCCTTCGAGCCCGACCACCTTGCGCGGATTGTTGGTCAGGAAACGGAACTTGCGCACGCCCACGTCCAGCAAGATCTGCGCGCCCAGGCCGTAATCGCGCAGGTCGGCGCCGTAGCCGAGGCGCTCGTTGGCCTCCACGGTGTCGAGCCCTTCCTGCTGCAGCTTGTACGCGTGGATCTTGGCCGCCAGCCCGATCCCGCGGCCCTCCTGCCGCAGGTAAACGAGCACGCCGGCGCCCGCGTCTTCGATCTGTTGGAGCGCCGCTTGCAATTGCGATCCGCAATCGCATCGCCGTGAGCCGAAGACGTCGCCCGTGAGGCACTCGCTGTGGACGCGCACGAGGGCGGGGGCGCCGGGATCGATCGTGCCTTTGACGAGCGCGAGGTGGTTCTGATCGTCGAGCAGGTTGCGATACAGGTAGAGCTTGAAGTCGCCGTAGTCGGTGGGCAGATCGATGACCTCCATTCGCTCGATGAGTTTTTCCTGTTTGCGGCGGTACGCGATCAGGTCGCGGATCGTGCACAGCTTGAGCCCGTGCCGATGCTTGAAGGCGACCAGGTCCGGCACGCGGGCCATCGTGCCGTCGTCGTTGACGATCTCCGCGAGCACCCCCGCGCCGCGCAAGCCGGCGAGGCGGGCAAGATCGACCGCGGCCTCGGTGTGGCCCGCGCGGCGGAGCACGCCGCCGTCACGATAACGCAAGGGGAAGACATGGCCGGGGCGGGCGAGATCGGAGGCTTGCGTGGCGGGTTGGGAGAGCAGCCGGATGGTGCGGGCGCGATCTGCGGCGGAGATGCCGGTGCTGACGCCTTCGGCGGCGTCCACGCTAATCGTATAGGCGGTGCGCATCCGCTCGGTGTTGGCGGGCGCCGGCGTCATCAGCGGAAGAGCCAGGCGGTCGAGGTCTTCGCCCATCATTGGGACGCACACGACGCCGCTGGTGTGCTTGACCATGAACGCGACCAACTCGGGGGTCGCTTTCTCGGCGGCAAAGATGAGGTCGCCTTCGTTTTCGCGGTCGACGTCGTCGGTGACGATCACCGTTTTGCCCGCGCGGATGTCGGTGAGCACATCCTCGATGGAGTCGAAATCGGTCATATCGGGGCGGCAACGTGCCTCATCCGGGGCTGTTTGACAAACCCGGCGCGCGCAGCACCTCGAAGTCGCCAAATCGCCTCCATTGGTCCCCCGGAGCGGGAACCACGTCTCGCAGCTTGGACTTTCGCAGCTTGCGAAAATGAACGAGCCACTCGCCGCCGGCCGGTTTCCACTGGCCGGGATCGAGGAAGCGGTCGGGCGGCCAGCCCGGGTCGGACGCGCGTTCCTGCAGGTGATCGTCGCTCGCGATGTAGCGGGGGACATTGTCCCCCAGGTAAAACTCCATGCCGGGCCAGTAACGGTCGGCGACCACGTGCTCGGCGCCGCGGGAACGCAGAAACGCGCACACCTCGCGCGTGCTGGAGTTTACCCCCAGCGCCGACTCGTGCTTTGGCAGCATGAATACGCCAACCGCCATCAGCGCGGCCACCACTCCGGCGACGACGGCGGTCCCGCGCCATTCGCCGATCAACCGGGCAAACACCAGCGCGGCCCACGGCGCGAGGGTCAGCGTGTACGTCGGCAGTTTGGAAGCCGCCGCGGAGAAGATCACGAG
>CAXUAZ010000056.1:4049-19956 GCA_964249195.1 uncultured Chthoniobacterales bacterium | reverse complement strand
CGGGCGGGCGCGGCGTCCGCGGGCGGCAGGAAGGGCCGGGAGGGCTCGCGGTACGTGGCGCGCGCGGGCACGCGAACCAGCTCCATCTCCGGGTAACGCAACGCGGTGAGCGCGCCTCCGAAGACGCAGCCGGTGTCGATGTTCAGCGTGCGGTTGAGCCACTCCGGGCTCGGGTTGGGCGTGTGCCCGTAGACCACGTGCGCGCGGCCCCGGTAATCCGCCGCCCACGGGTAGCGCACCGGCAGGCCGAACTCGTCCGTCTCGCCGGTGGTCTCGCCGTAGAGGGCAAACTCGCGCACCGCGCCGGAGCCGCGCCCTTGCATGGATTCCTTCATGCCGGCGTGGGCGACGACGAGTTTGCCGTCGTCGAGCACGTAGTGGCTCACGAGCCGGTCGATCCAATCCGCGGCGTCGCGCGAGAAACCCGGATGGGTTTTCTCAAATTCGGCGAATTGCTCCAGCGACTCGGCCAGCCCGTGCGTGACCTGGACCTTCCGGCCCCGCATCGCGCGCATGAATTTCACGTCGTGATTGCCCGGCACGCACAAGGCGTCCCCGGCGGCCGCCATCGCCATGATGAGGCGCATCGTCTCGGGGACCTTCGGCCCGCGATCCACGAGGTCGCCGACGAACACCAGCTTGCGCCCGGCCGGCGGCGCGAAGCGGCCGTCCTCCGCCGGGGTGTACCCGAGCCGTTCGAGCAACTCGGTCAATTCATCGAAGCAGCCGTGCACGTCGCCGATGATGTCAAACGGCCCGTGCTCGTCGCGGCGATTATTCCAGAGCGGCTGGCGCACGATGGCGGCGGCGTCGACGGCTTCCACGCTGGAGAGCGTGAACGCGTGGCGGAACCCTTCGCGCCCAAGCCCGCGCAAGGATCGGCGTAGTTGCGAGCTTTGCTGGCGCACCACGTGCGGACCGAACGCGCGCTCCGGCCGGCCGGCGTTGCGCTCGAGGCAGACAGCATCCGGCAGGTCGAAGACGATGGCCACCGGGAGGCAGTGGAATTGGCGCGCCAGCGCGACGAGCGGCTTGCGCGCCTCGGCCTGGACGCTGGTGGCGTCGATGACCGTCAATTTTCCCGCCGCGAGGCGTTTGGCGGCGATGTAACGGAGGACGTCGAAGGCGTCGGAGGTGGCGGCCTGGTTGTTCTCATCATCGCTGACGAGGCCGCGGCAGCGGTCGGAGGAGACGAGGAAATGCTTGCGCGCGAAGCTGCTCTTGCCCGCCCCGCTGGGGCCGACGAGCACGACGAGCGCGAGTTCGGGGATAGTGAGAGTCACGAAAAAAAGGGGTGCTATGATGCGCAACGGGGGGACGGTGGGACGAGGTTCACGGGATTGGAATCATGCCAAATTTGTCATGTTGAGCGGCGCGAGGAACGAGCAGAGCCGAAACACCCTACTTTTTGCCTTGGGGCGGACAAGCTGCCCGCGCCCGGAGGAAGTCAGTGGGGTCCTTCGGCGACGCTCGTTCCTCGCTGCTCAGGATGACTGGGGTTTGGAGGCGGGGATATTATCGTATATGGCGCTATATGTCAATGACAAAATAGAACAGATGTGAAAAACTCAGGGGCTTGCGCGGGTGAAGATCGCCATCTGCGTGGGGGAACCGACCTCGGGGTCCGCCGCGCCGACCGGCAGGAATCGCGCGGTGTACCCAAAGCGCTCCGAGACGTTCCCTGCCCAGGCTTGGAACTCCGCGCGGGTCCACTCGAAACGGTGATCCCGGTGGCGGAACTTGCCGGCGGGCAGCGTCTCCCACTTCGGATTGTAGTCGCGGTTGGGCGTGGTGACGATCACCGTGCCCGGCCGCGCGAACTCGAAGACAACCCGCTCCGCCGCGCGCAATCGCGGGGCGTCCAAATGCTCGATCACTTCCACGAGGGCCGCGGCGTCGAAGCCTTCCAGCCGCTTGTCCCGGTACAGCAGCGAACCCTGCACGAGCGTGAGCCGCGCGCGCTGCGCCTCCGTGAAGCGCTCGTAATGCAGCCGGCGCGCCGCCACGACCAGCGCCGCGGGTGAGACGTCCATGCCGAGGATGCGGGTAAACGTCCGCTCCGCCTGCAACAGGCTCAGCAACCGCGCCTCGCCGCACCCGAGGTCGAGCACGCTCGCGGCGCCGCTCGCGCGCAACGCGGCCACGACGGCGGCGAGCCGTTGCTGGTTGAGGCTCAGCGGTTTGTCCGTCTCGTCCTCCTCGCGGTCGGCTTGAGGGGCCTCTTCGACGGCGAGCAATCGCCCGAGCGCCTCGCGCGCCAGCACCGGCCGATGCCGCAGATAACGCCGCACGATGCTCTCTCGCGCCGGGTGGTCGGCCAGCCAGCCTTCGCCTTGGCGCACGAGCTTCTCGACCTCATCGTCGCCGATCCAGTAATGCTTGTTGTTATCCAGCACCGGGATCAGCACGTAGAGATGGCGCAGGAGGTCCCGCAAGCGCCCGGTCTTGCGCAAGGTGAGGGTGAAATAGAAGCCGTCGCCCCAATCGGGAAAACATTCGTCCAGGGGATGCCGCTCGGTTTTCACCTCGTAGCCCAAGGGTTCGAAGAGACCGCGCAGGAAATCCTCGCCCGCCCGGCAGGGGACGGCGGTCAGGCGCGCCTCCAGCGGGATCGCTTCTTCGGCCAGCGCGGGCCGATCCTTGCAGCGCCCGCCCAACGCCGAGCCGTACACCTGCGAGATCGCGACGCTTAGGAACGAGGAGGCCGCGTACGGGCGGTCGTTGACGTACTGCTGCAAGGCGAATCCGTCCCCGGCCGGTCCGCGCCCGCGCACGAGCCCGACCGGGTCCACCTCGAGCAGGAGCGCCGCCGTGCAACGGGCGGCGGTGGCCTCGGGGTAGAACACCTGCGCGCGGCCAAACGGCAGGTTGAACGCCTGCGCCTGCGCCGGGTTCTTGTGCAACAGATACCCCAGCTCGGTCGCCGGCTCGTGCGTGGTGGTGAGGGTCAGCAACATGGGAATCAACAGAGCCGACCGGCAGCGCCCCGGCAACACTCCGCAAATTCTGTCTCGGCCAATTCTGTTAAATTCTGTAAATTCTGTCTAAAAATCTGGACGAATGACCGACTTCCTCACCGAAGATTTCCTGCTCCACTCCGACGTCGCGCGGGAGCTTTACCACGATTACGCCAAGCCGGAGCCCATCTTCGACTACCACTGCCACCTCCCCCCAGAACAACTCGGGGGTAATAAAACCTTTCGCAATCTCACGGAAATCTGGCTCGCGGGCGACCATTACAAATGGCGCGCCATGCGGGCCAACGGCGTCGACGAACGCTTCTGCACCGGCGACGCGAGTGACTACGAAAAATTCCTCGCTTACGCCCGCACCGTCCCCAAGACCCTGCGCAACCCCCTCTACCACTGGACCCACCTCGAACTCCAGCGCTACTTCGGCATCCACGAGCTGCTCGACGAATCCACCGCCGAATCCATCTGGAACCGCGCCAACGAGCAGCTCCCGCACATGTCGACGCACGAGATCGTCACCCGGCAGCGGGTTTCGGTGATCTGCACCACGGACGACCCCACCGATTCGCTGGAGCATCACCAGAAGCTCCGCGCGGACGGGACGCTCGGCGCGCGCGTCTACCCGGCCTTCCGCCCCGACAATGCGCTGAAAATCGACGACGCCCCGGCGTTCAACAGTTGGACCGACAAACTCGCGGCCGCAAGCGGCACGGATTGCCGCGATCTCGCGGGATTCCTCGATGCGTTGTCGAACCGGCACGAGTTTTTCCATTCGCTGGGCGGGCGGCTGTCGGATCACGGGCTGGCCAGCGTGCCGGCCGAGGATTGCACGGAAGCAGGCGCCGCGCGGGCGTTCGACGAGACGCGCGCCGGCCGATCGGTCAGCCCACAAGCTGCGGCCGAGTTTCGCAGTTACCTGATGCTCTTCTTCGGTCATCTCGACGCCGCCAAAGGCTGGACCAAGCAGCTCCACCTCGGCGCCCTGCGCAACACGAACAGCTGCCGCTTGCGCCAGCTCGGGCCCGACACCGGATTTGATTCCATCGGCGACTGGCCGCAGGCGCACGCCCTCGCCAAATACCTCGACCGCCTCGACGCCGACGAACGCCTGCCGCGCACGATCATTTACAATCTCAACCCGGCCGATAACTACGTGATCGGCACGATGATCGGCAACTTCCAGGACGGCTCGATCCCGGGCAAGGTGCAGTTCGGCAGCGGCTGGTGGTTCCTGGATCAAAAGGAGGCAATCGAGTGGCAGCTCAACGCGCTCTCGAGCCTCGGATTGCTCAGCGCGTTCGTCGGGATGCTGACCGACTCGCGCTCGTTTCTGTCATACCCGCGCCACGAGTATTTTCGGCGCATCCTGTGCGATCTGATCGGGCGCGACGTGGAAAAGGGCGAGGCGCCGCGCGACCTGAAACTGCTGGGCGGCCTGGTGCGCGACATCAGCTTCCGCAATGCGGAGCGTTATTTCGGTTTGGAGACGGGCGCGTTGACTCCGCTGGCGCCCCAAGCGAAATTGCCCGCTTCGTGATTAAAAATCCTCTCCCTTTTCTCGCGCTGTGGCTCGGCTCGTTGCTCACCGCGCCGGCCGCCGACGTGCTCACGCAGCACAACGACCAGTTTCGCTCCGGGGCCAACACGAGCGAGACCATCCTGACGCCCGCCAACGTCAATCCCGCGCAGTTTGGAAAACTCTTCAGCTATGCCGTCGACGGGTACGTCTATGCCCAGCCGCTGTATGTTTCAGGGCTGACCATCGCGGGCGGCCAGCACAACGTCGTCTTCGTCGCGACGATGGAAGATTCCATCTACGCCTTCGATGCCGATGCGAACAAAACGTATTGGCATAAGCAATTCACCGGCGGAAACATTACGCCGGTGCCGATCGTCGACATCGCCGGAGTTAACAACGCCAATATCCACGGCGACGTCGGGATCCTGAGCACGCCGGTGATCGACCGCGCCACGTCGACCATCTATCTGCTGGCCCGCACCAAAGACATCAGCAACAAAACATACTATCAAGCGCTGCACGCGCTCGACCTGGCGACCGGCGCGGAGAAGTTTGGCGGCCCGATGAACATCAACCCGCCGGGGTTCGACACGAAGCTGCATAACCAGCGACCCGGTCTAGGACTATTCAACGGAAAGATCTACGTCGCCTGGGGCTCGCATGAAGACATCAAGCCGTATCACGGCTGGCTAATGACGTTCAACGCGTCGACGCTCGCCCTTGAGCGGGTCTTCAACGCCACGCCCGGCGGCAGCGAGGGCGCCATCTGGCACGCCGGGCAGGCGCCGGCGTTCGATCGGGCCGGCAATGTCTATGTGACCACGGGCAACGGCGATTGGAACGGGACCACCCAGTGGGGCCAGAGCTGTCTTAAACTATCTCCCACGTTGAGCGTGCTGGATTGGTTCACGGTCGACGACTACGCGGACATGAACCGGCACGACACTGACTTCGGCGCGTCGGGCTGTCTGCTGGTGCCGGGCAATCTTGGGTATCCGTCGACATCTTACGTGTTGACGGGCGGCAAGGACGGCCGGCTGTTCGTGCTGGATGCAGCCGGGCACATGGGGCACAAGGGTCCCCGCGACGCGAACGCCTACCAGATGTGGCAGGCCGTGCAGATCGGCGATTGCAGTTATCACATCCACGGCAGCCCGATCTATTGGGAGAGCAAGACCGAAGGCCGGATGATCTATCTGTGGGGCGAAAACGATGTCGGCAAAGCGTACAAGTTCGACGGCAAGAAATTTAATACGACGCCGTTTACGAAGACCGCCGTCCGGTCACCCATCACCGGGTGCGGCATGCCGGGTTCGATCCTGTCGGTTTCGGCGAATGGCAATACGAACGGCATCGTCTGGGCGAGCTCCGTCTATACGGGCGACGCGGTGCACGACATCGTCCCGGGCGTTCTTCGTGCGTTTGACGCCAACAACCTCGGCGTCGAGTTATGGAATAGCCGGCAGAACAAGACGCGCGATGATTTCGGAAAGTTAGCAAAGTACGTGGCGCCGACGGTGGCCAACGGCAAAGTGTACATGGCCACCTTCTCTAAAAAGGTGTGTGTTTACGGACCGCGCAGCGCGTCCGACCCCCAAACGGACGCCGCGTCGGAGGATGCCGCCCCAGTCCAGGATGGCGTTTACAAGATCATCAACCGGCACAGTCATTTGGCGCTGTCGGTCGCCGGCGGCAGCCAGGACAACAGCGCCGCGGTGGTGCAGGAAGCCTACACGGGCGCCGGCAACCAGAAGTGGACCGTGACGCGTCTGGAGGACGGCACCTACAAGATCGTGGGCGTGGAGAGCAGCAAGGCACTGGATGTGACGGGGAACTCCGGCGAGGCCGGCGCCCTGATCGACATCTATCCGTACAAGGGGCAGAACAACCAGCAATGGGAGATCGAGACGGCGGCCACGAAGGGTTTCTTCACCATTAAAGGAGTGGGCAGCGCGCTGTTGCTGGATATACCCGGGGGATCAACCGATCCAGGAACCAAGGTCCAACAATATGACGGCAACGGAAGCGAACAACAAGAGTGGTTGCTCGAGAAACCGTGAGGTGTTTTTAACACAGAGGACACCGAGGAAGAGGATGGGTTGGAGCAATGGCTAGAAAATCTTTCCTCCTCCTCCGGCCTCTGTGTGCTCCGTGCGATTCCCCTCTGTGTCCTCTGTGCTAAAATTCAGCCGCGTGACCCACTCGGTTTCCAGCATGAGCGACAGGCAATGGTAGATCGGCAGGTGGAACTCCTGGATCAACCGGGTCTGCGTGGCCGGCGCGGCGATGCGGATATCCGCAATTGATTGGAGACGGCACGGGTTGCTCCCAGTTAAGGCAAGTACCTTCATCCCGCGCGCCTTCGCCGCTTGCGCGGCCCGGCACACGTTCTCGGAATTGCCTGACGTGCTGATCGCCGCCAGAACATCGCCGGGTTGACCGAGCGTCCAGACCAACTGCGCGAAGATGGACGCCGGTTCCACGTCGTTCATGAAGGCCGTCGTGAGGGCGGTGAATCCGGTGAGCGGGATCACGGGGAAGGCCCATTGCAGCGTGCCCGACCATGCGGGCGGCAGCTTTGCCCGGTCGGCGGCGGCGAGCGGGCGCGGATGCTCGAAGCCCTTGAGCAATTCACCCGCCCAATGCTCCGCATCCGCCGCGCTGCCCCCGTTGCCGCAGATTAGGAGACGGCCTTTGCTCGCGAACGCGTCGCGCAACAACGTAAACGCCGCGTCCACCTCGGCGCGGCAGGCTTCCAGCGCCGGGTAACGCGTGACTAGATGATGGAGGGTCGGCATTGGGCGAGCCCCGGAGAATCGCCGCCGCGCGCCGCGCCCGCAAGAGCCAATAGCGCCGCGCGATTTTCACCCTCCGGGCAGGGTTGGGAGACGATAACTTGGGGGTGATCGTCATTTTGAATCAGGCAGCGGGGCCTTCCAACGACGAGGTCACGCAGGAAGTCCGGCAGGCGTTTACCGATTGCGGAGAAGAGATCGTCATCAAGAGCGTCGACGGCCTCCGCCGCGAGATCGAGGCCGCGACGGGCGGGGCCGAGGAGATCATCGTGGCGGGCGGCGGCGACGGCACGCTCGGGGCGGTCGCCGGCGAGATCGTGCGCGCGGGCAAGATCTTCGGGGTGCTGCCGCTCGGGACGTTGAACCATTTTGCCAAGGACCTCGGCATCCCCCTGGGGCTCAAGGAAGCCGCGCGCGCCATCGTGAGCGGGCGCACCGCGGCGGTGGACGTGGGGGAGGTCAACGGCCGGGTGTTTCTCAACAACTCGAGCCTCGGCATCTATCCGTACCTCGTGAAACACCGCACCGCCCAGCAGGAGCGGCTGGGGCGCGCGAAATGGCACGCGTTTGTACGCGCGGCCTTCCAGGCGTTGCGGCGGTATCCGTTTCTCGATCTGCGCATCACGGTGGAGGGGCGGCCGATCGAGCGCCGGACGGCCTTTTTGTTCATCGGCAACAACGAGTACGAATTCGGCGGCTGGCGGGCCGGCGGCAGGGCGTGCCTGGACGCGGGGCGCCTCGGCGTGTGCCTCGCGCATCGGACGGGGCGCTTGGGAATCCTCCGGCTGGCGGTGCGAGCGTTGTTCGGCCGGCTCGCGCCGGCGGCGGATTTCGAGACGTTCTGCGCCGACGAGGTGACGGTCGAATCGCGCCGGCGGCGGATGCTCGTCGCCACGGACGGCGAAGTGAACCATCTGACGGCGCCGCTTCATTACCGCATCCGGCGCGGGGCGCTGCGGGTGCGCGTGCCGGCCTGAAATCGCCCATGCGCACGCTCGTTCATCTTTCGGACCTGCACTTCGGGCGGGTCGATCCGGCGATTCTGAAGCCGCTCACCGACTTCATCGCGCGGACGCATCCCGACGCGGTGGTGATCTCGGGCGATTTCACGCAACGCGCGCGGCGTGTGGAGTTCGCCATGGCGCGCGAGTTTCTGCGGGTGATTCCGTTCCCGTTGATCACGGTGCCGGGCAATCACGATCTTCCGTTGAACAACCTTTTTGCCCGGCTTTTCACCGGGTTGCAGCGGTACCGGCAATTTATCGGGGAGGATCTGGAACCGTTCTATCTGGATGATGAAATGGCGATCATCGGAGTGAACACGGCGCGCGCGTTGACCTGGAAAAACGGGCGGATCAACGAGCGCCAGATCGAGACGATGCGCGCGCGCCTGGAGGCGGCGGGGCCGGGCCGGATCAAGATCGTGGTGACGCACCATCCCTTTGACCTGCCGCCGGGCGCGGAAGGCGAGGAGGTGGTGGGCCGTTCCCGGCTCGCGATGGCGGCCATCGCGGAGGGCCGAGCGGACCTGCTGCTGGCGGGGCATTTCCACGTTGGCCATACGGGTTACACGGCGACGCGGTACCGCCAGGCGGGGTACACGGCGTTGATCGTGGCGGCGGGCACGAGCACGTCGACGCGCGGCCGGGGCCAGCCGAACTCGCATAACGTCATCCGGATCGACGGCCCGCGCATCGAGGTGGAGCGCTGGGGCTGGCAGTCGGCGGCGGCAGGGTTCGAGGTGCTTTCGCTGGAGCGGTTTGTGCGGGAGGCGTCGGGGTGGCAGCGGGCGCCGGAGATTCCCGTCCCTGGTTAATCGCCGACCGGCCCGCTGCGCCGCGACTTCACCTGCGAGCGGCGGCGTTTGCCTTCGAGGATGCGCTCCTTCAATCCCCGCGGCCGGGGCGAGCGTTGGCGGCGGCGTTTCTCGCGGGCGTCCACGCGCTTCTGCCGGGCCGCGGCCCGCTGGGTTTCCAACGCCGCCACGAGTCGTTCGCGGGCGAGCTGCCGGTTGGCGGATTGGGAGCGCGAATCTTGCACGGTCACGCTCACTCTGCTGGCGCGATGGCGCAGGGTCACCGCGGTGGAGACTTTATTGACGTGCTGCCCGCCCGGCCCGCTCGAGCGTGCGAAGGATTCTTCCAGGTCCCCCGCCGCGATGCCCAGGCTCGCCAATCGTTCGTCGAGGGTAGGCATGGGCCGGCCCCCGCGCTACGGG
This sequence comes from uncultured Chthoniobacterales bacterium, assembly GCA_964249195.1. Lineage (GTDB taxonomy): Bacteria > Verrucomicrobiota > Verrucomicrobiia > Chthoniobacterales > SZAS-18 > CAXUAZ01. The sequence goes on along the minus strand of CAXUAZ010000056.1, from coordinate 10,452 downwards.
ATGGTGGTGCGCAACACCAGCGTGTCGGCATCCAACGGCCGCACCTGCGCATCGGTGAGGCCCGCCGGCACGAGGAAGAACTGGCCGGGACCAAACTCGACGCCCGCGCAATCCACCCTGCCCGCCAGGCACGTGAAGATCGCAAACCGGCCGCCGGTGTTCTCCAACGCCGTCTGTGCTTCCGTTAAGGGCCAGCGTTCCACGCGGAAAAACGGGCAATCCGCCAGCGTCGCGGCCCCTTCGGAGCGCGGCTCCAGGCGTGGGTGGACATCGTTGAAATCGACGGATTGGAGCGATTGCTCGACGTGGAGCGGGCGCGGCGAGCCGTCCAGGCCCGGGCGGTTCCAATCGAACACGCGATAGGTCGTGTCGCTGTTCTGCTGGATCTCGACGATCAGGCAGCCGGAGCCGATCGCGTGGATGCGCCCGCTGGGGATGAAAATCGCGTCGCCCGTTTCCACCGCCAGCCGTTGCACCAGGTCCGCCGCGCGTCCCTCGTGCAGGGCGGTCTCGAAATGCCCGCGATCGGACGCGGCATTCAATCCGGCGAACAACTCCGCGCCCGGCTCCGCGTGCGCCAGGTACCACATCTCGGTTTTGGGTTCGCCGTTGAGCCCGGCCGCGATGTCGGCCGGCGGGTGGACTTGGAGCGAGAGCCGGTCCTGCGCGTCGAGGATTTTGACGAGCAACGGAAAACGCGGGCTGTCGGGCAAGCCTTCGCCGAAGATCTCGGCGCGGCGTTCCTGCCAGAGTTCGTGCAGGGTGTGCCCGCGAAACGGCCCGTCGTGGACGACGCTTTGGGCTTCCTCGCGGTCGACGACTTCCCATGATTCCCCGATGCGCGAGCCGGTGGGCAGCTTTTTTTGGTAGAGGAGTTCGAGGCGGCGGCCGCCCCAGACGCGTTCCATGAACAGCGGTTCGAAGAAAAGCGGCTGCCGGAGCGTGGAATCAGGGGACGGGTCGATGGCGGACATTGCGCGAAGGAGCAAAAGTCGCCGTTCCCGGCCAATTGTCCAGTGCCCTCCGAAGGCGGCGGCGCAAGAGCTTTGCGGGGCGCGCTATGTTCTCGATATGATTGGGGGCAGAGCGTATTTTACTGACTATGAGCCAGACCCTGCAATACCTCACGGACGCACGCGGCGACCGCACGGCGGTCGTTCTGCCGATTAGCGATTACGAAAAGATGCTGGAGGACCTCGACGATCTCGCGGTGGTCGCTGAACGCCGCGATGAGCCCGTATTGTCTCACGATGCCTTCCTGGCCGACCTGAAGAGCGATGGCACTCTTTAGCGCGGTTAGGGAAAAGCGTAACCAGTTGTAGCGGCCGTCTATGACGGTCGGAAGATTAGTTCCAGGAGACGACGTTTTCCCCGTCGGGCGATTCACCGACAGTCATAGACTGCCGCTACAACTGGCCCTTGCACGGCGGCTGCTTTGGAGATTGGAAACTTTCCGGTTTCCGCTACGCTCCCTCCACCGACATGGCTCGACCCCTTGCAAAGTCCAGCGCCGCCACGGCCTGGAGCGACATCCCGGCCCTCCTCATGCTCGGGACCGGGATGCTGCTCTATCTGGCGCTGATCTCGTTCGTCCCGGCCGACATCCCGACGTGGGTCTTCCTCCATAAATACGCGACCCCCAATTCGCCGGCGCAGAACTTCGTCGGGCCGGTGGGCGCGGTCGTCGCGGGGTTGTTCCTTTTTACGCTCGGCGCCGGCTCGTTCCTGGTGGCGGCGCTGCTGCTCGGGTTTGGCGGGGCGAAGTTGTTTTTTCCGCGCATGCGCCTGCGGTCGCGCGCCGGGTGGATGGTCGCCTTCGTGACTTGCGGCGCCGCGCTGGCCGCGTTGCAACCCTGGCTGCTGCTCGGCCGGGACGCGGAGTTCAAGGAATACGGTCCCGGCGGGTGGTTCGGCGATTGGCTGGGCAATCGCGTGCTGCGACGCCATTTCCTCGGCGCGGCCGGTTCCACGATCACCCTGCTCCTCGCCTACGTCTGCACGCTCATTTTGATGACCGGCCTGCACCCCGTCGGGCAGGTGCGCCGCGCGGTGGACGCCTTGCACCGGCATTTCAGCGCGTGGCTCATCCGCCGCCAGGAGGAACGTCTCGCCCGCGCCAGCGAACAGGAGTTGCTCTCCCTCGACGGCCAGCGCCTCGCCAAGGAACAGCGCAAACTCGAAAAACACCTCCGCCGCCAGGGCATCGAGCCCCTCGCCGATCCCGCCCCCACCGACGAATTCGCCGGCCTCCCGCCGCCGCGCATCACCGACAACTCCGTGGCCGCCCCGGCCCCCGCGGCGCCCAAAAAGCCGCTCCTGGCCGACGTCCTGGCCCGCGTGGGCGGCAAGAGCGCCAAGCCCGCCGCCGCCCCGGAGGACGAAGGCGCGGACATCCGCTTCGCCGATTACACCCTGCCCAACACCGATCTCCTCGACACCCGCGAGATCCTCGACGGCCAGGCGCTCAACACCAAGGAACTCGAAACCACCCAGGCCAAGATCATCGAGACCCTTGAGCAATTCGGCATCCGCGTGAGCCCCGGCGACATCACCAAGGGGCCGACGATCACCCGTTACGAGGTCTACCCCTCCAAGGGGGTGCGCGTGGATAAAATCCTGAGCCTCGACCGCGACTTGATGCGCGCCACCCGCGCCGAGCGCATCAACATCCTCGCCCCAATCCCGGGCAAGGACACCGTCGGCATTGAGATCGCCAACAACAAGAAGGTCAAAGTCACCCTGCGCGAGCTGCTCGAGAGCGCCGATTGGCAGGACACCACGGCCAAGATCCCCCTCGCGCTCGGCAAGGATGTCTACGGCAAGACGATCATCGCCGATCTTGCCGACATGCCCCATTGCCTGATCGCCGGCACGACCGGCAGCGGCAAAAGCGTCTGCATTAACTCGATCATCGCCAGCATCCTCTACAAGTTCCGCCCGGAGGATCTCCGGTTGATCATGGTCGATCCCAAGGTGGTCGAGCTGCAGGCGTACAACATCCTGCCCCATCTCGCCGCGCCCGTGGTCACCGACCCCAAGAAGGTGTTGCTCGCCCTGCGTTGGGCCATCGACGAGATGGACAAACGCTACAAGCTTTTTGCCAAGACCGGGGTGCGCAACCTCACCGGTTACAACGCCCGCCCCAAGCCCAAGACCCAGGCCGAGATCGACGCCGAAGCGCCCCGCGTCCAGATGCCGCTCGACGGCCTGGAAGCCGAATCCTTCGCGCTGGAAAACGAGCCGCCCAAACCGGTCCGCAACCTCCGCGACGAGGACGCGAACCTCCCGGAAAAACTGCCCTACATCGTCATTCTCATCGACGAGCTGGCCGATTTGATGCAAACGGCCCCCGCCGACGTGGAAAGCGCCATCGCCCGCCTGGCCGCGTTGGCCCGGGCGGCCGGCATCCACATGATCGTCGCCACGCAGACGCCGCGCGCGGATGTCGTGACGGGGGTCATCAAGGCCAACATCCCCAGCCGCGTCGCCTTCCAGGTGGCCAACCCGCTAGACAGCCGGATCATCCTCAACGAAAACGGCGCGGAACGCCTCCTCGGCCAGGGAGATATGCTCTACCTCCCTCCGCGCACTTCTCGCTTGGTGCGCGCCCAGGGCGTTTTCGTGGGCGACGAGGAGATCCATCGCCTGGTGCAATTTGCCGCTTCTCAAGGGGCGCCGTCGTTTGAGAATTCCATTTGTGAGAAACTGGAATCCGCCGATTTCGGCGAAGAAGAAGATGTGACCGACGAGGACGAAGAACTCGTCCAAAAGTGCATCGAGATCATGCGCCAGGAGAAGAAGTGCTCGACGTCCATGTTGCAACGCCGTCTGCGGCTGGGATATACCCGCGCCGCGCGGGTGGTCGACATCCTGGAGAACCGGGGCGTCGTGGGACCGGAAAACGGCGCCCGCGGGCGCGAAATCCTGGTGGATCTCGATCAACCGATGGAAATCTGAAATTCTGGATTGCCTCCTGCTTAATCCGCGGTCATAACATTCAGCGCGATTGCTTCGAGGATTTCTATGGTCGAGACGGTAGGCACACAACTTCGGCGCGCGCGGATCGCGCGTGAGATCAGTCTGGAAGACGCCGCGCGCGTGACGAAGATTCGTGTCGCGCGCCTGGCGGATCTGGAAGCGGATGTCTACACGAATTTTCCGAATCTGGCGTACGCCCGCGGGTTCCTGACCGGCTACGGCAAGTACCTCTCCGTAGACGTGCGGCCGTTCCTCGATGCGTTCGAGAACACGAGCACGTTTGGCGTCGACGATTACCAGTACCTGAGCGAGAAACCGGTGGGCGTTTACCGCGCCCCGCGGCGGGTCTGGCGGCAACGCGCGCCGCGCAAACGCCTGGTTGCGCTCGGCTCGACTTTGGGGCTGGCGTTGATCATGCTTTTCGGCTGGTTCCTTTACCTCAACTACCTGCGCCTCGGAGACTTGAACAAGCTGGCCGAGCATCAGGATGGGCGCCAGCATCAGGCTGCGGAGTTGAACCCGGCGACGATCCTGTCCAAGCCGATCCCTTCGGAGTCCCCTAATCCCTTAATGAACGCATCCCTGCCGATGGCGACCGTCACGGCGCCGCCCGCCGTTCAACCTGCCCCTGAGCCGGTCGCCCCGGCGCGGACGGAGATCGCGATGATGGAAAAGCCCGCGCCCGCCCCGGCGTTGACCGCGCCTGAGCCCGCCCCGGTTGCGGTGCGGAGTCCGGTGGATGCCGAGTCGGCGGCGACGCAGTTGATCCAGAATGCGGCGCCCGTCCCGCGTGCCGTGGCCGTGTCGGCTCATCGGTTGTCCGCGCGCGTTCCCGAGCAGCGTCCGGCGCGCGTGTCATTCGACACCTCGCCGGTCCAGCCTCAAGCCCGCACGAAGTCGTTCGAGTAGGCTGACATCGGTGGATCGGGCTCTGCGAGCACGATGGCGAACCCCAGCGGCGAAGCCGCTCTCGAAAAAATAGAAGCCAGCAACGGCGCCGCTTCGCCATGCAACAACGATCCCTTCCGTGATCGCCTGGCCGCTCTTCCTGCTCAAGGTTTCCCGGCCGGGGTTGTGGTTCCAAACGCTCTGGCTGTACCTGCTGCCGACCGCCGCCCGGCCGGATCTCCTGCGCACCGCGCCGTTTTGGATCGGCGTCGCGTACGTGCTTTTCCCCCTGAATTTCCTGGTGTACGGCTGGAACGACCTCGTCGACGCCGACATCGATCGGCTCAACCCGCGCAAGGACAGCTTCCTCTTCGGCGCCCGCGGCAACCCTGGGCAACTGCGCCGGCTCCCGCCGCTGATGGCCGGTTGCCAGGCCGGGTGGCTGGCGATCCTCGCGGTGATGGATTGGCGGCTCGGCGCCATCCTGGCGGCGATCACCTTGGTGAATGCCATGTACAATTTGCCCGGGGGGATGGGGCTGCGCGGGCGGCCTCCGTTCGAGTTGATCAACCAGATCGGCTACCTGCTCATCCTGCCGTTAGGCGCGTGGCTGAACCGCGTGGCGCTCCCGCCGCCGGCGGCGTTCGGCTACCTCGTGCTCTTCTGCACCCATTCGCATTTGGTCGGCGAGATCATGGACATCGCCCCGGACCGCGCCGCGGGACGTTCTACTTCGGCCGTCTGGCTGGGCGCGCGGGCGAGCAAGGCGATCGTGATCGCGCTGGTGATCGGGGAGGGCATCCTGTTATGCACCCGCTTTCGCGATTATATCCTGGGCGGTTTTTTGCTGATGGGGACGCTCTGGCTGGCGTTCGATCTCTGCTGGAATCAGGCGCGCGCCTACACCCGTTTCGAGTTCCATCTGTTCGGCCTCGGGCTGAACGCCGCCGGCTTTGCCAGCATGGCGTGGGTCTGGGAAACGGGCACGCTGCTGCGGCGATAGTCTCCCATGAGGCATCATGCCGGAATGGGAGCCGATGCCACCCCTTGGTTGCTTGCGTCCGGGCGTTGTCTCGTGGACGGTGGACGGCATGAAACGATTGCTCGTCCTGCCGGTTCTGATGATCGCGATGGCATTGCACGCGGCCGAACCCGTTTACAACGAAACGGCCGATGCAAAGGCGGAGATCCAACAAGCGCTGACCCAGGCGGCCGAGTCGCACCAGGCGGTGCTCGTGGTTTTTGGGGCGAACTGGTGCCCCGATTGCCGGGTGCTCGACGCGGCGTTCAAACAGGGGCCGACCGCGCCGTTGATCGCCAAGGAATTCAAGGTGGTGAAGGTCAATATTGGCCGGTACGATCGGAACGTGGAGATGGCGCAGGGTTACGGGATCGATCTGAAGAAGGGGATTCCAACGGTCGCGATTCTGTCTGCGACGGGCCAGGCGCTTTACACGACCAAGGAAAGCGAATTAGCCGACGCCCGGCATATGGGCGATGACGGCATCCTGAAGTTCTTCGAGAAGGTCGCGCCCGA
>CAXUAZ010000056.1:0-3949 GCA_964249195.1 uncultured Chthoniobacterales bacterium | reverse complement strand
GATCGCGATCCACCTATGTCGCGCGCCGCGGGCGCGTGGTGGCGCGTTCACTGGCAAGGGCGCGCTCGAATTTGCCCGATTCCGCCGCGTAGGCGGGGTACTCGCGGCCGGCATCGCCCGGGCGGTAACGCCAGTGGCGGTAATTCCATAGCCACAGCTCCGGTTGCTCTCTGATCCGGCTCTCGAAGAAATCCCAGCACGCTTGCGTGATTTGCTGGGTCGTCGCGCCGGGCGGGAAGGCCAGCGGCGCGTGCGCGGTCACGCGGCACCGGCCGTCGGGAAGCGGGATGTTCGTCACCGGCACGATCGGCACGCCCGTGCGCTCGTGCAGCAGGGCGTGCAGGAAGGTCACGTGCATCTTCATCTGGAAACAATCGATCACCACGCCCGGTTGGTTCATGTGCAGGCCGAGATCCGTCAACATGCCCACGCCTCCTCGGCCCTTCACTGCGCGCAGCAGGCGCAGCATCGAATTGCGCCGGCCGATGAGACGATGCCCCGAGTGCTCCCGCGCCGCGCCGAACACCGCCTCCAGCGCCGGATTTTTGAAGTCCAGCGCGACAATCCAGAGCTTCAAGCCGGCAAACGCCGTCGCCAGGCTAAGCCATTCGTAACTGCCCAGATGCGCGGTGATCAGGACGATGCCCCCATGCTCGTCGCGGATAGCCCTCGCGCGCTCGAAACCTTCGAGGATCATGTGGTCGCCGAGGTTTTCCGGCGTCAGGTTGCGCGCCCAGAAGAGGTCCAGCATGGCGCGGGCGAAATTCGCGAAGGACGCCCGGGCGATGGCTTCGCAACGCGCGGGCGTCTCGTGGAGCGCGAGGCGGATGTTTTCCAACGCCACGCCGCGCGACTTGGCGTCGAGCTGGTAATAGAGGGCGCCGAGGACCCGGGCGAGACCCAGGCAAGCCCGGCGCGGCAGGCGGGGAATGAGGCCGGCCAGCAAACGGCAACCGATGTACTCCAACCGATAACGGAACTGCTTCCAACGACTGAGACGATCTGGCGCCGGCATCCGCACCTTATGCACAAGGACGAACTCTTGGCCATCGCGCGTGTGATTCTCAGCGAGCCCACCGCGCCATTTCACGAGGCGCGGGTGAGGGAGGCGATCCGGGGTCTCCTGGCTGGCAGCAGGCACGTGCACCTGCGGGAGGATGATTTTGGGAACCTGATCGCGCATTATCGGGGCCCGGGAGCAACCGCGCCAGCGCGCTGGGCGTTCTCGGCGCACATGGATCACCCGGGGTGGGTTCGCACGCCGGAGGGCGAGTGGCGGTTCCTGGGCGGGGTCGAACAGGCGTACCTGGATGCCAATCGTGAGATGATCCGCGAGTTCGGGGCGTTCGCAATGTGGGATTTGCCTGCGTTAGAGGTGCGGGGGGAGCAGATTCACGCGCGGGCGTGCGACGATCTGATCGGCTGCGCGGCCATCGTCGCAATGTTGCAAGAGCTGGATCGGCTCGGGGCGCCGGTGGAATGTTACGGGTTTTTCACGCGGGCGGAGGAAGTCGGGTTCGTGGGCGCGATCCAGTTGGCGCGCACGGGCTGGGTGGCGGAGGCGGGGTTGACGGTCGTTTCCCTGGAAACGAGCGCCGAGCGGCCGCCGGCGAAGATGGGCGAAGGGCCGATCCTGCGCATCGGGGATAAGACGTCGGTCTTCGACAACGCGGCCTCGGCCGAGCTGCAACGGGCGGCGCAGGCGGCCGGGATCGCGGTCCAGCGCTGCCTGATGGCGGGCGGAACGTGCGAGGGCACGGCCTTCCAACTCTACGGCGTGCGCGCCGCGGCGTTGTGCATCGCGCTCGGGAATTACCACAACCGCGCCGCGAGCCCGCGGATCGAGCCGGAGTACGTGTCGATCTACGATTTTTACGGTTTGGCGGTGCTTTGCACGCAAATTGCTCAAGAGAGTAGAAACCTGCATGATCCCAACGCTGAACTCCGCACGAGACTCGAGGCTGGCCTCGACGCCCTCGCCCCATATTTCAGCCGGGATCGCGGGTAAACCCATCTTTGTACAATGAGTGATGTGATCCCCCTCCCTCATCTGCGACCGATGAAGAAGATTCTGATTTTAGACGATAATTTCGACATCCTCGTCCTTTACAAGACGCTGGTGAGTCACATGGGCCTCTCCGTGCGGACGACCACCGACGCCTTCGAGGCGTTGCGCTGGCTGGACGACGAACGTTTTGACCTCATCATGACCGACATGCGGATGCCGGCGATGGGGGGCGCGGAATTCATCCGGCAGGCGCGGGCGAAGGGCGTGCGCAGCAAGATCATCGCGATCACCGCGTTTCAGAACCTGGCGAACGCCAATCAGCTCGCGCGGCTGGAGGTGTATTGCTGTCTGATCAAGCCGGTGCTGCTGACCAAGCTCGAGGAGACGGTGACGCGGGCGCTCGCCGAGGGAGACGAGCCGGCGCTGCCGGTGGAGTCGGCGGGCGAGGCGGCATAGGGCGCCCCGCCGGGCGGTTGCGACGAGCCTTGCAATGGGAGGGGGAACTCCTCACCTTGCGTCGGTTCAATGACTTCTTTGCGTTCGACCGCCGTGCCTCGAGACGAGGGGGAGGTGTTTGCCACGCGCTTCGGCACGGCGGAGATCGTCCGGCGGGCGGCGGCGCTGGAAGCCGGACCATGGCGTGAGGCGATGGCAGGTTTTGCGAAGGACTCGCGCTATTACGAGATTTGCGAGGCGGCTTTGAGGCAGCCGAACTTTCACTATCGGTATCTCGTGTTGCGGAATCCGGCTGGCGGGATCGTCGCGGTGCAGCCGTTCTTTTTTACCGATCAGGATATTGTCGCCGGCCTTGGGGCGCTGGCGCGGGCGCAGATCGCGAAGGTGCGGCGGATGTTTCCGCGCTTCCTCACCATGAAGATGCTCATGGTGGGCTGCACGGCCGCGGAAGGGCGCCCCGGGTTTCTCGCGCCCGATGCGGCGCCGGCGTTGTTCGAGGCGCTGCGGATTTACAGCCGGCGGGAGAAGGCGGCGATCATCACGTTCAAGGAATTCCCGGCGGAACACCGCGCGCTGCTCGACAAACCCGCCAAAGGGTACGGTTATGCGCGGATGCCCAGTTTTCCGTCGACCATTCTCAAGCTCGATTTCGCCAATTTCGATGACTTCGTCGCGCGCAAGCTCGGCAAGGCGATGCGCAAGAATCTGCGGCGCAAGTTTCGCAAGGTCGACGAGGAAACGCCGCTCACGCTGGAGGTGACGAACGACGTGTCGGGTTGCGTCGACGAGGTGCACGCGTTGTATCGACAGGTGCTCGCGCGCAGCGATTTCCGGTTTGAAGAGCTCACGCGTGAGTACTTCCTGCTGTTGGGCGAGAAGATGGCGGATCGGGCGCGGTTCTTTGTCTGGCGGCGCGCGGGGCGGGCGGTGGCGTTCAGCGCGTGCATGGTGCACGAGGGGACGCTCTATGATAATTACCTCGGGCTTGATTACGAAGTGGCGCTCGATCTGCATTTGTACTTCGTGACGATCCGCGACGTGATCGAGTGGAGCATTAAGGAGGGGCTGCAATATTACTACAGCACGCCGCTAAACTATGACCCGAAGCTGCATCTGCGCTTCGATCTGGCGCCGCTGGATTTATACGTGCGGCACGTGACGGATTGGATCAATCCGTTCTTTACGCGCATTGCGCCGCTGCTCGAGCCGACGCGGTATGACAAATTTCTGAAGCAATTCGCGAATTACGCGGATCTGCGATAGGCGACACAAAAACGCCCGGTCGGGCGGGTTGCCGGACCGGGCGCTGGTGGTTTGTTAAGGGTGAACGATTAATCCTCGGGATGCGGCGGCGGCGGGGGCGGGCCCACGGGACGCAACTCGTCCATCGTCAGTTGCCCGTCGCCGTTCTTGTCCAGCGTCTTCAGGGCGGCGGCTGCGTTGGCGATTTCGTCGGCGGAAAGGACGCCGTCTTTATTGGTGTCG
>CAXUAZ010000055.1:0-20230 GCA_964249195.1 uncultured Chthoniobacterales bacterium | reverse complement strand
GAGGGGGGGAGGCGTCGAAGCCTTGCGGGCTGCGCGGCGAGACGGGACTCGCGGGAAGCGATTGAACCGAGGGCAGTGAGCTGGACGCGGAGCTCTCTGTCTGACCACAGGCACGCGGGAGTGCCGCAGCCGTCATCGCAGCGCACATCAGCGCGATCAAGGGGAGACGGAGGGACGAAGGCAGCATGGCCGCCGATTAAAGAGTCCCGTTTCGCAGGCGTGAAGGGAAAAGTTTTCGCCCGAGATGAAAATTATCGTTGACGGGCTGCCGATCTTCCATTAAACCCGCATCAATTCAAACAGCGTCACCTCGAGCTTGCACTTCCAGATAAATAATATGACTTCCAAATTGATCATCTCCATGCTGGCTTTCGTCGCAATTGTGATGGTGGCGAAGACCGCCTCCGCGGCGCTCCCTCCTCACACCCCGGCGCTTCCTCCTCATGTAGGGCCGGTGCCTACCACCCCGGTCGCTCAGCCGGTCCGCAGCGACTCCTGAGCTTAAGCGAATCCCGTCGGAACACTTCATCCTTTAATGAAAAAACTTTTCTTCACTTTCGTTGGTCTCTCGGCTTTCGGAGCCGCTGCCCACTCGCAGGCGGTGTACGATTCCACCAGCGGCGCGCCGCTGACGACCGTCAACACCCAGCACTTTATGGAGTTGGTGACGATCGATCAGGGACCGTTCACCCCGACGACCTCGCTCACTGGATTGAACGTTTCACTGAATTTCACCGGTGCGGTGAGCGCGGCGAATCCAGATTACGTTGTTGTCACGTTCCACAACTCTCCTGGTGTTGACACCTCGCCGACCTCCTCTGACGCTCTTGCGTCGTATGACAACGCGCCGACGACGGCTGCCGATCCTAATTTCCTCGGCCAGCAGATTTTCGCCATCTCCGGTTCAGGTTCCAACGTTTACTCGCTTAGCTTGACCCCGATTGCCCTTCCCAATAACACGTTCTCCGTCGATTTCCTGCTGCTCAACCCCGCAGGCAACAACTACGCGACCGACGTGCAGGGTAACTTCACCGTGGGCGTGGGGCCATCGGTTGGCAGCAACGCGCTGGCGAACAAGGGGATTTGGTCCGACGCGGGTCAAGACGGGATTTACCAGGGCAGCGAGCAGTCCACGCTGGGCGGCACTCAGGCCGCTGTCCGTTTCTCGCTGACGGCTGTGCCGGAGCCTTCGGCTCTGGCATTCTCGGCCATCGCCGGGGTGGTCCTCCTTGGTTCGTTCATTCGGATGCGCCGGTTGCAGGCTGCCTAAACTAACCGCGTCATCGTCTCCAAGAGCCCGGTGGAGTTTCTCCACCGGGTTTTTTGTTTTCCCGAGAAGCCAACTCGCACCGAGTTGCCGCAAGCATGATTTCGATCGGCGGCCTGGGCGTAGTTAGCAAAGGTCTCGCACGGAGCACGCGGAGGATCGGATAAGTTTGTTTCTTTCTCCGTGTCCTCCGTGTGCTCCGTGCGAAATTTCCGAGCTAGAGCGTATTAAATTGAATTGTAGCCGTCAGCAACTCACGGGGACGGCCATTAAAAAGTATACGGGGCGGAGCCCATCCCTCCAAATATTTGGAGGGACGACCTCTGTGTCGTCCCTGACTTCGGATGGTCGATCGGCTATAGCTTTACTTTATATGCTCTAACGCCCTCTCAAGACTGCCAACCAAATGCCGGGATCAGCGTAGTTCTTACGGCGTTGCGGGCGCAAACTCTTTCCAAGCAGGGTGCGCACCTAGGAATTGCATGAGGGCATTGTGGTCTCCCCGGCTTATGAACGTCTTCAGGAATCGAACCCTCTCGCTGGAATTCAGCGCGTTAAGAAATTGTTCGTCGATCACCTCGTGAGCAACGCATTCGCGTGCGACTTCTGGCACGGCAGACTCAGCGACGAGCAGCCCGTAGGCAGTCCCTCTTGAGCGTTCCCGCACGAGCAGCCGTTGCAGATCAGGCCGATTGGCGGTCTCATTGAGGAGATCACGGTAAAGATTCAACGTAGGCGCGTCCCCCGAACGGTCCGCGAGATCCAGGCGATGCTGTCGGTCCAATACCTCGGTCCAAAGTTTCGCAGTCTGTTCGCCGCTGACTCGACTCCATGCCGCCGCTTGTTGACGGGGTATGCCGGGCCAGTTGGGGCTCAGTCGCCGTTCGGCCTCAAAAGCCTCGTTCACCTGCGCTTCCGTCCCATCGTAAGCCAACAAAATATTGCCCGCCTCGTAGTACAAAAGCGCTGACATTGGCGCCCGCTGCAATCCTTCGTACACTGCGGCGTACGCTTGATCGTAATGCCTCGCCTCAACCGCCTTTTCGGCTTTTGCCAGTGCGATCTGGGACACAAACGGGGCCAGCGGTTTGCCCCCAAACCATTCGGCGCGGATCAGTTCCGCGCCAAGCCCGATCGCCAGCAGGCCCGCCAGCAGGAACACGGCGCGCTGGGCGCCAAAGCGCGGGCTTCTTCCACCGCGCTCCGTCTGGAAAGCGAGCCCCGCCAGCGCGAGAATCCACCAGCCCAAAGCCACTCGATGCACCGGCACGTCCACGATCCCGTGCAGGAGCGCAGCGGTCACGGCAACCATGCAGCCCCAGCGAAGCGGCCAGTAGGCATGTTCCCGCCGGCCGGTCACGTTGCGAAAGAGCAACCACAGGGCGACCGCCGCACAGATTGCCGCGGGGACGCCGGCCTCATCCGCCCACATCAACCAATCGCTTTCCGGGTGAATGGAAGTGGCATCAGACAGGGCGGCTTTCTCATACTGAGGGAAGATCAATGCAAACGTGCCGAGCCCAGACCCCGTCCAGGGAAAATTGCGAGCCATGCGAATGGCGTCCTGATACACCACTACCCGCGCGTCGAACGTTGGTCCGTCGTCCGCCGCTTCGGCGCCCGCGGAAGGGGGGTGCGCCGCCGGCGTTTGATGAAATGTCGCCAGCAGTCGATCCCGGGCGACGCCGCCAAAGAAAAAAAATCCAATCCCTACCAGCGCCGCGAAGGTCCCGGCGTAGATCACCAGGCGGCGATCAAGATGCGTCCGACCGAGACCGATGATCCACAAGGCCGCGCCGATGGCGGCAAAAATCACTCCTCCGCGCGACTCCGAGAATATGCCGAGCCCGGCGGCGCAAAGGGTCATCGATGCGGTTGCGATTCCGCCGGCGATCCAGTGCCGGCGGCGGTAAGCCACCCCGAGAACACCCAAGGCAAGCAAAGTTCCCGTCACGAGAAAGGCCGCCGTGTGATTGCGATTCGGAAAAAAGCCGAAGGTCGCCGATCCGCTGAAGGGGTACTTCCAACCGGATACCTTTGCGACAATCGCCGCGGCGGCATAAATCGAACAGGTCAACGCAGCCCCCGCCGCGAGGGAGATCATCCTCGCCGAGCGGAGCGGATGAGACAGCAGAAACAACCCGATGCAAACCGAGACAAGGACGATCGCCATCCAGAATGCCGTTTCCCAAGGCGACGGAGAGACCGTGGGAGCGAGGGCAATGATCGGGGAGTGTGCGAGTTGGATTCGCCACAGCGCGGTTGGGAACCAGCCCGCTGGAAGCAACGCGAGCGCGCTGCACGCGACCAAGGCGCCGGCCGCCGTCCAAAGTTTCCCCGAGACCTGCACCGCCGGGGGAAAGGCAAGCAGCGTGAGCCCGGCAAGGGCAAGGAAGATGCCGAGCGATCCCTGCGGCGGGCCGGCCGCCAGGAAAACAACGACGGCGGCGCTGCTGAGAATCGCCGCGTGAGCGAAGAAGGAAACTCGCGTGTCGACACCCGCCAAACGGCCGGAGCCAGAGACGGTATTGCGCGGCGAACCGGAGGATCTCATCAAAAGGGGAAATTTTGGTTTTGCGAACCAACCGCACGCGACTGGGGCAATTCTATAGCATGCGTGCATTGATCAAGCCATGCCAAGGAGCGAGTTGATCTTTTCCAGCCGCTCTTGCATGCTTCCGATACGGACGCGACTCTTCAAACTTCTCAACTTGCGGCACGCACAACGCCCCGCCGTATTCCTGGCGCAGTCTGGCTGACGGCTGGCGCCATGCTGGCGGGCTGGTTCGTGCTTTGGCAAAGGCTGAGCGTCGAGTGGAGCGTCAACGATCAATACCAATACGGGTGGTTTGTGCCGCCGTTGGCGTTGGCGCTGTTTGCATTGCGCTGGCGCGATCGGCCGGAGCCCGGCGCCCCGATTGGCCGGAGATGGTTGCTTGGGGTGGCAAGCGTCTGTTTGTTGATTCTCGCGCCGCTGCGGCTCATCGAAGAGCCCAATGGCGATTGGCGGATGCTCTTCTGGCTGCATGCCGGCGCGCTGACGATCCTGTCGCTGGCGGTGGCCGGATGGAGCGGCGGCTGGCCGTGGGTGCGTCACTTTGCTTTTCCCATCGGGTTCCTGCTGCTGGCGGTGCCCTGGCCCAGCGGCCCCGAACAGGCGCTCGTGCAAACGCTCATGCGCTCGGTGGCTTCGGTGGCCAGCAATTGTCTCGGCCTGCTCGGCGTCCCTGCCGTTCCGCAGGGCAACCTCATACGGGTCCGCGATCAGGTGGTGGGAGTCAACGAAGCTTGCAGCGGGATTCGTTCTTTGCAGACGGTCCTCATGGGCGCGCTGATGCTCGGGGAACTCTCCCGGCTCTCCTGGCCGCGGCGGACGGCTCTCCTGTTGGGCGGCATCGCCATCGCCATGGTTGCCAACGTATTCCGCAGCGGCCTCCTGGTCTGGATCGCCGCCACTCGCGGGATCGCGGCGCTCGCCCATTACCATGATGCCGCCGGGATGGCGGTGCTGCTGATCGTCTTCGCCGGCCTGTTGGCCTTGGGTAAAATCCTCGATCGGCCCTCGGTTTCGCATCCCGCCGCGAACCCGCTCCCGGGCCGCCCGTTGCCAACGGCCGTCGCGTTGACCGTCCTGGCGTGGATCCTCCTGGTCGAAACCGGCACGTCCGCCTGGTACCGTTTGCACGAGCTGCATCGGCGGGTGATGCCCACGTGGACGGTCGCGCCGCCCTCCGACGCGCTGGACTTCCGCGCCACCCCGATCGACGACGTCACGCGCTCGCTTCTCCGGTACGATGCCGGCCAATCGTCGCGTTGGCGTCGCGCCGGGGCCGATGGTCCGGCGTGCGTCATGTATTTCTTCCGCTGGGAGCCGGGACGCACCTCGGCCACGTTGGCGACGATGCATCAACCCACCGTCTGCCTGCCCTCCACCGGGTTGACCCAACTCGGAGGCGCCACCACAACAACGTACCCCACCCCCATCGGGATCGACATCCCGGTCGAGCAATACGAGTTCGTGCACAATCGCCAGCACCTCTATGTCTTCTACGCCGTGTGGCAGGATAAAACCGGCTACGAATTGCCCAAGAGCCCGGTGAACCGCAATCTCCGCATCGAGGCGGCGCTCTCCGGCCAGCGCAATCTCGGGCAGCAAACGCTCGAGATGATCCTGACCGGCCCCGCCAATGCCTCCGACGCCGCGACGGCCTTCGCCCGCGAACTTTCAGCGGTGGTTCGGCGCAAGGGTTAAAGCCGCGCGGCGCGCCCGGTGAAATGATCCAGGCTGGTGGGGTTATCGTAGTCTCCCAGGTCCGCCAGGCTCAATTGCAAGAACGCCAGCCCGGCGATGAAGCCCGCCACCGCGCCGCCGATGTGCGCCCAGTAGGCGATGTGCCCTCCCGGGATGAATGCCCCCAGCAGGTTGAGCAGAAACCACGCGATGACGAGCAGGTATCCAGACGCGTCGAACAGCCCCCAGCGGATCAAGAACAAGTAAAAACAGTGGATCCGGTTGAGCGGATATACCGCCACATAGAAACCGATGATGCCGCTGATCGCGCCGCTCGCGCCAATCGCCGGCGCTCCGCTCATGAGCAAGTGCGCGCCACCCGCCGCCACGCCAAGGAGGAGATACAGCGCCAGGTAGAGGAAGTTGTTCATCACCCCGGCGATGGCATTCCCGAAAACCCAGAGAAAAACCATGTTCCCAATCAGATGCTCGAAGCCGCCGTGCAGGAATTGGTGTCCGATCAGCGGCTTGAGGTACCAGCCATCGAGCACCATCTGATACAGCCATTCCTCCGGCAGCCGGTCGGTGAAAAGCACGTACGCGAAGACGAGATTGAGCGCGATGAGCAGGTAATTGGCCCACGGCACCCGTGCGGTCAGCGTACGCACCTCGTAAGGGACGAGCAGGATCATCCCTAACGCTTGTGCAGCCCGAGGGCGGCTTTGAGCTCGTGGACGTAGGCGCTGTTGACCTCAAACTCGGTTGCCTCCAGCTTTTCGACCGTGGTGGTCTCCGCGTAGGGGGTGCTCTCGGCGTAGCCGGCCTCCATCAGACCGTTAAGAATATCGACGAGATCCTCCGCGCCGAGGCGCGTGTTTTCCATGATCTCCGCGCCCGTGAGAGGCACGCCGAACCCGATGCAACGGACCACGGCCGCTTCCCGACCGCTCAGGCGAATTTGTTTCATGGTAAATGGAATGTTCCGGCGAATGGAAAGATAAGCAACCCCCGCAGCGCACCTTAAATATTACCCATCGCCGATGGCAGGCGCTTCGCGCAGGAAAGACGGATGCGCTGGCTTCCAGCCAAGCGAGCGGAAGCGAGCGTTAGAGACGCGTTTGCTGGTCCAGCCGCGTTTGCGATCCAGGTCAGGCGGCACGGTTTCCGGCGGCGCCTGGCCGAAGAGCACCGCAAGCGCGCGGACGCACTCACCCTGCTGAATTGGGGAATCGTCCGCGACGTTGAAGAGGCCGCAGAGGTCCCGGTCCGCCGTCATCGCAATGGCAGCAGCCGCGTCGTCGCGATGGCAGAAATTCATCCAACGCAGACCGTCCCCCTCCACGCGCGTGGCGCCGGCACGCGCCTTCCCGACCAGCGTGGAACGCCCCGGGCCATACAACCCCGCCAAACGCAGCACGGCGCCGCCCGGAGAGGCAAGCACGATCTCCTCCGTCTCCCGCAGAATGCGCCCGGTCTCGCGCTCCGGTTCGGCCGGGGATCGTTCATCGACCCACGAGCCGTCCGTCTGCGCGTAAACGGAGGTGCTGCTCGTAAAGATCAATCGCGCCCGTGGAAACGCCGCGAGAAGCGCCTGTGCGCCTTCCAGGTAAACGCGTCGATATGCCTCCACCCCGCCCCGTCCCGAGCTGACGCAATCGACCACTGCATCCGGTGCAAGGTCCGGTAGGGCACCCAGGATATCCTGCGCGCTGACTGCATACGGTTTCACTGCGGAAAGCCGGGCCGCCGACGCTTCTGAAGCCGTCCAGCCCATCACTTCCCAGCCGCCCGCGTGCAGCAAATCCACCGCCGCCTCACCGACGAATCCGCAACCGACCACCAGCGCCCGCCGCTTCACTGAATCCCGCCCCCTCGCGCCTTCTTTGCGTACTCCAGCATCCCGGCGGCCACGCCGTCAGCGTACTCGCGGAAAATGCTCTGGCGCTGCGCCCCGGCGACCGGCCGCACCCCGTCGTAATCGCCCGCCTGAACCCGCGCGAACACCTCCGGGCTGTTCATGACATAAGGCTCGACGTAGATCACCGGGCAGGGATACACGCGGTTAGCGAGGAGATTGCGCGCCCACAGGTAGCCGCCGCTTCCCGCGCGCACCGCGTTCTCGCCCGTGTAGATATAAGGCGGCAAGCCCGTGGCGATCGCCAGGGAGGTGGCAACCGCTTCCCCGGCGGCAAGCTCCACCTCGTGCGAGCCGTCCAGCAACTTGCAGAGCATCTCGAATCGGACGTCGTCGCGCTCAATCTCGTCCGGCTCGTAACCGCCATTGATCAACACGTGAAGATGATTTTTGGGCACGAGCGTCGGGTTCTTCTCGTCGCCCCAATGCTCCGCGTTGAAGTGCAGGCAAATTACGAGATCCGCGTGCGCTTCCCGGACCTGCCGGGCGCGCGCCCGGATTTCCGCCCGGGCAAATAACGCTTCACTCTGCCATCGGACGGTCATGCTCCTCTGCGGGTCGGTGGGACCACGGTAACCAAGGAGCGGGTTCGAGGCTCCCTGTTCCAAAAGCATCTGGCGCGCAAGATCCATCAACTCCGGCGGGCGCAACGGCGTCGCCGGCTCATCGCTCGTGCGCAGCATGACCACTTTGGCGCCCAGCGCCTCCAGCCGCGGCTTGAGCACCGCGGCGGTTCGCAGGGTCATGTCGCCCTCCTGCACGGGCGGCGCGGCGCCCACTTGGAACGAGCGTTCCTCCATGCGCGCCCACCGGCCGCCGAGGTGTCCAGGATCGAGCGCGATGGTGATCAGCCCACCAAACGGCTTATCGGCCGTCGTCGCGACGTTAAAACTGCCGATATCTCGCCACGATCCCATCGGCGCCCGGGCGTACCCCGGCTTCGCAAAACGCAAGGTGTAAAGGTCGAGCAACGGCACGTTGGAGGTGCGGATCGTTGCCGAATCGTCGTCGACCCGGATGAACGGCGCCCAGCCGCCGTGAGGCGCGTACACGGTGGTCAGCAGCCGCACGAAGTCGTCGTGGGTGATTGTCTCCTGATATGCCTCGAGCTTTTTCCAATCCGGCCACTCGCCGAGCGGGCTCAGGTTCTCGGCGCGGCAAAGGCCGGCAAAGACGACGATTGCCAGCGCGGCAAGGCGGCGCGTAGTCTGCCCGCGCATGTTGAGAATTTTATTCCTGGGCGACATCGTGGGTGAACCGGGGCGCCGCGCCGTCATCGAGCTCCTGCCGGGGCTGCGCGAGCAACATGGGATCGATTTCACGATCGTCAACGGCGAGAACGCGGCTAACGGACGCGGGATCACGCCCAAGATCAGCATCGATCTGCTGCGGGCTGGAGCGGCGGTGATCACCACGGGCGACCACATCTGGGATCAGAAAGAAATCTTCGCCTACATCGACACGGAGCCGCGGCTGCTGCGGCCGGTGAATTATCCGCCGGGAGCGCCGGGCGCCGGGTCCATCGTGCTCGAGACGCCCAAAGGCAAAGTCGCCGTGCTGAACGTGCAGGGCCGGACCTACATGGGGCCGGCGTTGGAAAATCCGTTTCTCGCGGTGGACGCCGAGGTGACCCGGCTGCGCGAGGAGACTCCCGTCATTTTCGTCGACGCACACGCGGAAACCACCAGCGAGAAGATCGCCCTGGGCCGGTTCCTGGACGGGCGGGTCAGCGCGGTGGTGGGCACCCACACCCACGTCCAAACCGCGGACGAGCAGATCTTCCCCGGCGGCACGGCGTTTCTCTGCGACGCCGGGATGTGCGGACCGTGCGAATCGATCCTCGGGCGCGACATTGACGCGATCGTCTCGCGATTCTTGAGCAGCGTGCCGGCGCCGTTTCCCGTGGCGCGCGGCGACGTGCAACTCTGCGGCGCCATGGTGGATGTAGACCCGGAATCAGGCAAGGCCGTCGCGATCCGCCGCGTAATCGAGCGGTATCGAGCGCAATGAATAGTTCGGCCCATGATTCAGAACGGCATTGATCAATGGGACGGCACGGAGGCCATCCCTCCAAAGCAGTTGGCGGGACGCCCCCCTGGTTCATCACCCTCTTCGAAGAGCGATCATCCAGCAGGAGCATTGATGATGCTGCGTTGATTTGTGGTCACCGCCAAAGGGAATTTGGCCATATGCGCCTCTACCTCGGGAAGAATCTCCCGAAATTGCTTGCGCACAAATCGGGATGGCAAACGCGCCAGCAACCAGCGGCGGGCCGCTTCCCGTCGGCCGATGGATGCCAGGTCCGCGTAGATGCCGATGGCATCTCCAACCAAATAATCCCACGACAACGAGCCCCGCGGATCGTGGAACGCCTGCAAATCTGCGCGAAACGCTTTTTTCTTCTTCCTTACCTGCGCCAACACCGCCGCCGGAAAACGCTGGTTGGCGAAATGATAGTGCTTTCCGTTCCACCGGAGAATCAGGAAGATCGGCGGATAAGCCGCATGACAGAGACCGCCCACATACTCGAAAGGAGCAGGATTATTTAAAAGAAGTTCTGGCCTGCCGTCGTGATCCAGATCGCGGAGGCCGTCGATATTGCCAGGGATAGCCAGGATGTTGTGCAATGTGCCTCGAGACGCAAAACAATAGGTGGCCCGTTCGGAAACCAAGTTGTTGTCGGGCGCAGTGGTCACCTGGAGTTGCGCCAGACCGGCACGTCCCGCGAGACTCGGGTAATCCACCGCCTCGATATAGGATGCATTGATTTCCTTGAGCACCCGGCCCGCCTCATCAAAAATCCGCAACCGGTTGGCAACCCGCTGATCTTCTCCGGTTGCTTCAACGCCGACGATGAAGGAGCCCCAGTGGGCGCGATATGGCAGAGAATGATCAAAAATCCTGAATGGCTCGGGATTGGGCGAAACCTCCACAGCTCGCAGATGGGTGGGCAGGAGAGCACCCATGAAAAGCAGACATCGATAAATCACGAGGGTTCGCGCGTGAACGTTTATTGAACCAGACTCAGCGACGGAAGCTGGCTAGGCAAGCCGTGTGCGATTGAAGGCGCGACTATCCTCCACGGTCCAGTTTGGTTAAAACAGAGCGCGCTGACAGCCCACAAGCGCCGTAAACGCGACAAAGGCGGCAACGATCGAAATCGCTGCCGCCTCTAGGCACTTTTAATTATCTAACCTTACTCGTTCGTCGTGTCGTGGACAACGATCACCGCCACCGACGGGCTGCCGACCGTGTAGTCAGCCGTAGGCGTCAGGATCAGCTTCGCCTTTTCGTCGGACTCCGCGATGTTATCATCGAGCGGGGTGATCTTCACCTTCACCGACGATTTGCCGGCCGGGATCGTCACCTTCTTGCCCACACCCGGGAAATCAATTCCAGCCTTTGCGCTTCCCTTGAATTGGAAACGCACGATCAGGTCCGCATTGATATCGCCGCCCGTGCGGGTGATGATGAACTTGCCCTTGCCCAATCCTTCCGTCACCGCCGGCTGCTTGGCCACCACCGTCACAACCGGCGTCGACTGGCCCAGGATCGTGACCGTTGCCGTGGGGACCGTTCCCAGCGTCGTGCCGGCAGGCGCACTCAGCGCGACGGTAAAGTTCTTCACTGTTGAAGACGCGCTATCGTTGAGAATCGGCACCAGGATCGTCTTGGCCGTCGCATCGCCTGCCGCGAAGCTCAACGTCCCGGACGTCGCCGAATAATCCACGCCAGCGACCGCCGTGCCATTCGCCGTCGCGTAGTTGACCGTCAACGCACCGCCGGCGCCGCCGAGGCGGGTGACGGTGAGGGTGGCTTGCGTGCTGCCGGCCGGCGAGTTGTACGTCGCCGCGCTGAATTGCACGGTGCTCGGCTGGTCGTCATCGATGATCGTCAACGTCGCCGTCGACCGCGTGCCGACCACGGCGCCGTTTGTCGGATTTCCAAGCGTGAGGAGCACCGTCTCCGCCGATTCCATCGACGTATCGTTGATGATCGGGATCCGGAAGCTCTTCGGACTCAGATCGCCAGCCGCCCAGGTCAGGGTGCCGACCAATGGTGTATAATCCGAGTTGGCCGTCGCGGTGCCATCGGTGGTCACGTAGTCGACGCTCACACTGCCGACGTTGCTGCCGGAGCGGTTGACCGTGACAACGCCAAATCCCGCCCCTTCACTCACCGTGTAATTGGTGGCGCTGAACTGCAGGTTGGAAGCAGCATCGTCATCGTGGATGGTGAGCGTCGCCACGGCCGGGCTCCCGAGGACCGCGGCGCCGAGCGGAGCGCTCAGAATGGCCTGGAGCGTCTCGTCCGACTCTGGCACATCGTCGTTGAAGATTGTCACGACAAACGTCTTCGGCGCAGTGTCACCATCCGCCCAGTTGAGCGTGCCTGCCGTGTCGAGGTAGTCGGCTCCGGTATTGGCCGCGATGCCCGGGATGGCCGTAATGCCCTTCAGACTGTAATTAACAGACACGGCGCCCACGGAATTGCCGACGCGGGAAACCGCCACCGTGATCGACCCGAACGGACTCTGCTCTGTGCCGCTGTATGTCGCCTGCGTGAACTGCAGCGTTGCCGTCGGATTATCGGTGATCGTCAAGGTTGCGCTGCCGCCCACGATGAGGACGGGGCCCACTGGCCGCGTCAGGCTGAGCTGCACGGTTTCCGGAGACTCGGGGAGATTGTCCGCGATGATCGGGACGACGAATGTCTTGGGTTGTGAATCGCCGACCGCCCAAGTCAACGTGCCGGTCGCCGCAACGTAATCACTGCCTGCCGTGGCCGTGCCGTCCGACGTGGTGTAATCCACCGAAACGGCGCTGCTGAGATCGCCGGACCGCGTCACGGTGATCGTGGCGCCCGCCGGTGAATTCTCACTTGCCGTATACGTCGTTGAACTGAACTGCAACGCCGTCGTCGGAGTGTTGATAATGCTTAAGGTAAGCTGCGACGGAGAACCGATCACTGCCTCGCCGACCACGTTGCTCAGATTGACGGTCAAGGTTTCCGTACTTTCATTGACCGTATCCGCCAGGATCGGGACGGTAATCGTCTGAGGCGTGAAGTCGCCGTCGGCAAACGTGATCGTGCCAGCGACTGACGTATAATCGGAGTTCGCGGTGGCGGTGCCATCGGCCGTCGAATAATCCACGGAAACCGCGCCTTTGCCGCTGCCCGTGCGTGTAACCGTCACCGTAGCCGCGCCCGCGTTTTCGTTAACCGATGAGTTCGTGGTGACGAACTGCACGCTCGCGGGCGGCTGATCTGTGATCGTCAGCGTGGCCTGGCTGATCGTGCCGAGAACGGCAAGTCCACCCGGGTTGGAAAGGGTCAGAATGGCAACTTCGTCCTGTTCGGCCACGTGATCATTGGTGATTGGAACCGTGAAGTTCTTCGGAGAAAAGTCTCCGGCCGCCCACGTCAATGTGCCGCTGACCGCCGTGAAGTCGTTGCCCGCCTGCGCCGTGCCGCTGCCGATCGAATAATCCACCGAGGCCGCCCCGAAACCGCCGCCGGTGCGGGTCGCTGTGATGCGCACCGTTCCCTGCAACTCACTGGCCAGATAGGTGCTGGCGCTGAAGTTGATCGTGGAAGGCTCGCTTTCAGTGATGGTGACCGTCGTCTGATTTTGCGGTCCGACGACAGAGTTCCCAACGGCATTTCCCAAAGCGACAATGAAGGAGATGTCGGGCTTTGGAGTCGGCGGATTCGTGTTGAGGACGATCGAGATGGTCTTGGGAGAAAAATCATCCTGAGCCCAGCTGAGGGTGCCGGCCGCAATGATGTAATCCGCGTTCGCATTCTGATTGAAGCTCGTGGTGCCCACGGCATCGCCGTCAAAGGTCTGATAATCGACCGAGATGGCGCCGCCATCGCCACCGCTGCGAGTGACGATGACCGTCGCCGCTCCCGTGGCCTCACGGGCGGTGAAGTTCGGACCGCTAAACTGGACCGTTGACGAAGCAACGTCCGCAATGGTCAAGGTGGCCTGAACGCGAGGCCCCAACGCCGCCGGCCCGTTCTGGTCCATGATGTCCACGAGAACCGTTTCGTCGGATTCTGGCGAGACCGAATCGATCACGATCGGCACGGAGAACGTCTTGGCGGAGTAATCTCCCGCCGCCCAACTCAACTGCCCGAAAACAGGCGTGTAATCTGTTCCGCTCGTGGCGGGATTAAGTCCGGTCGCGTCGTCCTCGGTCTGGTAGTAAACGGTGACCGCGCGATTGCTGCCGCCGCTGCGGGTGACGGTGATCGTCGCCGTGCCAGCCGCTTCGGAAGCGGAATAGCTGGCGGAACTAAACTGCAGGAACGTAGGCTGTTCGTCAGTGATGGTCAGCGTCGTCGCCAGGGTGGCGGCGTTTCCCGCGAAGGTAGCGCCAACCGGAGCGCTCAGGGTAATTCCGACGGTCTCGTCGGGCTCGGCAATGCCGTCGACCGCCAGCGGGACCGAAAAGAACTTGGGCTTCGAATCCCCGGCCGCCCAATTCAGCGTGCCGGAAGTCGCCGTGTAATCCGACCCGGCCGTCGCGGTGCCATCGGATGTTGCGTAGTTGACGCTCGCCGCCGCCGTGGCGTCTCCGGTGCGCGCGACGGCGATGATGGCCGTCCCCGTGTTTTCGCTGGCGGTGAAAGTTGGATCGCCAAATTGCAGCGTCGGCGCCCCGACCGCCGCCGCTGCGCGGGTAACCGGGCCGCGAACCAGGCTGGCGGTCGCGTGAACCGCGGGTTCACCGGTGTGCAGCCGCGCCACCGCGCCGCGCACCACGCCATCGACCATCGTGAAATCTCCGCCCAGCACGAGCTTGCTGGCGCCGCGCTCGAAGGCGACGGCCCGCACAAGCGCGTTGGCCGTGCCCGGATTGAAACTGCGATCAATGCTGCCGTTGGTGTTGAGCCGGGCAACTCCCGCCCGGGCCAAGCCTTCCACGGAAGCAAAGTCGCCGGTTATCACCACCCGGCCATCCGCCGGATGCACCGCCAGGGCGTAAACGCGGCCAACGCCCGCGCCGACGTTAAACGTGCGGTCGAGGCTGCCATCAACATTCAAACGGGCGACGCCGTTTTGCGCCACGCCGTTGACGCTGGTGAACTCTCCGCCGATCAGGATTTTGCCGTCCTTCTGGATGGCAATGGCCCGCACGCGTCCGGGTACTCCGAAGTTGGCCTGGAACGAAGAATCGATCTTGCCGTTGGCATGCAAGCGGACCAGGCGGCTGGAGTTGCCATTCAACGAAAACGATCCCGCGGCCACCACCTTGCCATCGGCCGCTTGCACCGCAACGGCCTCCACCGCCCCGCCGGGGCCGGTTTCCGGCTTGAAGCTTGCATCGACCGAGCCGTCGACCTGAAGACGCGCCAACCCGCCCAGCGAAATCCGGTTAAAGCTCGAGAACGAGCCGCCCACCAGGTAACGGCCATCGGTCTCTACCGCAACTGCGCGCACCGTGCCATCCGCGCCGGCGCCCGGGTGGAAGGAAGCGTCAATGCTGCCATCGGCATTCAAGCGGGCAAACCGCGGGGCGGCGACTGCCCCTGCCGTTCCGTTCGCAAACGAGGTAAAAGCGCCCCCAATCAGGACCTGACCCTGCGCGGTGAGAGCCACGGCGTTGACGTTGTTGTCGGGCTTGGCCTTGCTAAAGGACCGGTCGAGCCGCCCATCCTCCTTCAGCCGCACGAAAATAGGCCGTCCGGCGTCGGTTCCGCCGTTGATGCGGCCAGCCACGATCGTCTTTCCGTCCGGTTGCACCACAAGAGACCGCACTGAGGCAGCGGCATCTTCGCCCGTGTTGGACACCGCCGCAGCCGCGGGAGTATAAGAGCGATCAATGCTCCCCGGTTCCTGCGCGACGAGGGAATTTCCCGCAAAAGCGCCGGCAAGGGCCGCCGCCAGCATCGTGAAGCGAGAAGCAAATGAGAGGGGCATTTTCATCATAAATCAGTCAGTCAGAGTGTTATCCGAAGTCAGCGATTGACGCGCTTGCATCCGGGTGCGACGTGGGGTGCGAAATCAGTGGGGAACAAGTGAGCGCGCCGGAGTCCAGTGAACGGTTCCCGCAGCGGCCAGTAGGACTAGAGGACCGGCTCAAATCTGGCAAGTGGATTCTGCCAAATTTCGCACTTCCCAAAAACTTTTGCGGCTGCCGGTATTTTCTTTTTGACAGTGCGGCCGCATTCGTTAGCTTGCTGGCGCTCTTTCGGAAATTAAGGGGAAAAAATCTCGGTCATGCGGATTTTGCAAAGAATCCGTCTGATTTGAGGCTTTTTCCCTTTTTCTTCCCTTAGCGGCAACCAGCGAAAGCTGGCCCACCCCGGCAGAGGCCGCGAGACCGTTCGCGGCTTTGAGGGGGTGAACCTGGTCCGCCCACATAGCTCAGTTGGTAGAGCACATCCTTGGTAAGGATGAGGTCATCGGTTCAATCCCGATTGTGGGCTCCAGGCGCGAGGACCGAGAGTTTTACAAACCGAACATAACAACACCCGCTGCAGTCCAGTTGATTTTGCCCGTAACGGGCAGCTGTAGTTTCATTTCAGAGCAAGAACATCGCCATGGCTAAGGATAAATTCGACAGATCAAAACCGCACGTGAACGTGGGCACCATCGGCCACGTCGATCACGGCAAGACCACTCTTACCGCCGCGATCACCACCGTGCTCGCCAAGACGGGCAAGGCGCAGGCCAGGGCGTATGACCAGATCGACGCCGCTCCCGAAGAAAAAGAGCGCGGCATTACGATCAATACCGCGCACGTCGAGTACGAAAGCGAGAAGCGCCACTACGCGCACGTCGACTGTCCCGGCCACGCCGATTACATTAAGAACATGATCACCGGCGCGGCCCAGATGGACGGCGCGATCCTCGTGGTGTCGGCCGCGGACGGCCCGATGCCCCAGACCCGTGAGCACATCCTCCTGGCCCGCCAGGTCGGCGTGCCTTCGATCGTGGTGTTCCTGAATAAGGTCGACATGGTGGACGACCCCGAGCTGCTCGACCTCGTGGAGATGGAAGTGCGCGATTTGCTCACCCAGTACGAGTACCCGGGCGACACGATCCCGATCGTCAAAGGTTCGGCGCTCAAGGGCCTGAACGGCGACGCCGAGGGCGAGAAGCAGATTCTTCAGCTCATCGAGGCGATCGACCAATACATTCCGCTCCCGGAGCGCCCGATCGATCAGCCTTTCCTGATGCCGGTTGAGGACGTGTTCAACATCGAAGGTCGCGGCACCGTGGCCACGGGCCGGGTCGAGCGCGGCATCCTCAAGAAGATGGAGGAAGTCGAGATCGTCGGCATTCGCAATACCGCCAAGACGACCGCCACCGACATCGAAATGTTCCGCAAGCTCCTTGACGAGGCGCGCGCCGGCGACAATATCGGCGTCCTGCTGCGCGGCATCAAGAAGGAAGACGTCGAGCGCGGCCAGGTGATCGCCAAGCCCGGCTCGATCAAGCCCCACAAGAAGTTTAAGGCTGAGGTCTACGTGTTGAGCAAGGAAGAAGGCGGCCGGCACACGCCGTTCTTCACCAACTACCGCCCGCAGTTCTACTTCCGCACGACGGACGTGACCGGCAGCGTGAAGCTGCCGGAAGGCGTCGAGATGGTGATGCCCGGCGACAACGTGTCGCTGGAAATCGAACTCGGCACCCCGATCGCGATGGAAAAGACCATCCGTTTCGCCATTCGCGAGGGCGGCAGGACGGTGGGTGCGGGTCGCGTTTCCGACATTCTCGATTAATATATGATTGATGGCCGCCGGCGTTCGCGAGAGCATCGGCGGCCTTTCGTCCCCTAGGTCAGTAGCTCAATTGGTAGAGTAGCGGTCTCCAAAACCGTTGGTTCAGGGTTCGAGTCCCTGCTGGCCTGAGCAAATTTCCGTTCTTTCCGTCTCCCAAGCATGATCGCCAGAACCCGACTTTTCTTCGACGAGGTGGCCAGCGAATTGCGCAAGGCGCAATGGCCGTGGGATCCGAAGGAGAAAGGGATCAAGAAGTACAAGGAACTCATCGATTCCACCATCGTGGTGGTGGTCGCCATGCTGCTGCTGGGAGGCTACGTGGCGTTTTGGGATCTGATTCTTTCCTCGATCGTCGGCCTTATCACCCGTTTGTAATCTTTAATATGAGCGCGGAAACAATTACGAAGGGCCAGTGGTTTGCAGTGCATGTCCTCTCCGGGCAGGAGCAGAAGGTGCTCGATAGCATCAAGCGTCGCATCAAGACCGAGGAAATGGGCGACGTGATCTTCGAAGTGCTGATCCCGACCGAACGCGTGTCGGAAATCAAGCGCGGCAAGAAGACCGAGACGACCCGAAAATTTTATCCCGGTTACCTGATCATGAACATGCACCTCATCGAAGATGGGGGAAAGCTGGTGGATCGCGCATGGTATTTCATTCGCGATACCCCGGGCGTGATCGGATTTGCGGGAACCAAGGACCGCCCGGTCGCCATGCGCGACTCGGAAGTAGAGAGCCTGTTGGCGCAGATGCGCGAACGGGAAGATAAGATCAAGCCGAAGGTCAGCTTCGAAGTCGGCGAGACGGTGAAGGTGGCGGACGGCCCCTTCCAGAATCAAAGCGGGGTGGTCGAGGAGATCGACCCTGCGCGCGGCAAGTTGCGCGTGTCGGTCACTATTTTCGGTCGGACGGCCCCGGTGGAACTCGAGTACTGGCAGGTCGAGCGCGGTTAGGAAATTTTTATTTAAAAGATCATGGCAAAAGAAGTCGTAGCATCCATCAAGCTGCAGATCCCGGCGGGAGCAGCCAATCCGGCGCCCCCCGTGGGTCCAGCGCTCGGTCAGCAGGGAGTCAACATCATGGCGTTCTGCAAGGAGTTTAACGCCCGCACGCAGCCGCAGGCTGGGGACATCCTGCCGGTGGTCATCACCGTCTATAAGGACAAGAGCTTTACCTTCATCACCAAGTCGCCGCCGGCGGCCATCCTCCTCAAGAAGGCGGCCGGGATCGCGGCCGGTTCCAAGGAGCCGAACAAGACGAAGGTCGGCAAATTGACCAAGAAACAGGTCATGGACATCGTCAAAATCAAAATCAAGGACATGAACGCCCGCGATGAGGAAGCGGCGTTTCGGACGATTTGCGGCACGGCGCGGCAGGCCGGGATCGAGATTCTAGACTAAATACAAAGGCGGAAGGATGAAGGCAGAAGGATGAAGGAAAATCCTGATTACCCACTCCCTTTCGAAATTCTGCCCTTCTGCCTTCATCCTTCATCCTTCTACCTTTTCTTCATATGCCCATTAAACGCAGCAAACGTTACGAAGCCGCCGCCAAACTCGTCGACTCGAACAAGCATTATCCTTTCGCGGACGCGGTCGGCGTCCTGAAGACGTTCCCCGCCCCCAAGTTTGACCAAACGGTGACGCTGTCTTTCCGCCTCGGGGTGGATCCCAAGCAGTCCGACCAAATGGTTCGCGGCACCTGCCCGCTGCCCAACGGCAGCGGCAATCAGGTCCGCGTGCTCGTCTTTGCGACGGGCGGGGCGGCGGAAGCCGCCCGGGACGCCGGCGCGGAGTTCGTTGGGTTCGAAGATCTCGTCAAGAAGTGCCAGGAAGGCTTTCAGGATTTCGATGTGGCCATCGCCACCCCAGCGGCCATGAGCGAGGTGCGCAAACTCGGCAAGGTGCTCGGGCCTCGCGGCTTGATGCCCAACCCGAAAACCGGCACCGTGACCGACGACACCGCCAAGGCGGTGAAGGAAGTCAAAGCGGGGCGAGTCGAGTTCAAGCTCGACAAGAACGGCAACGTGTCCGTTCCCGTGGGGAAGGTATCTTTTGCTCCGGCGGCGCTCGTTGAAAACGGCACCGCCGTTATGGAAGCCGTTTCCAAGGCCCGCCCTTCTTCGGCCAAGGGTCGTTTTATCCAATCGATCACTCTGGCGGCAAGCATGTCGCCGGGTTTGGCGATCGACGCCGCGGCTTTCCAGAACGTCTAGTCTTTTAACCAGAACGCCCACTTACCGTGAGACCCGAAAAATCATCCATCGTCCAGGACCTGCTCAGCTTGCTGAAGCAGTCGCCCTTTCTAATCGTCACCGATTACCACGGCTTGAAGGTCGATCAATTCAGCGATCTGCGCACCAAGCTGGCGGCGGCCGGCGCGCGTTACACGGTCGTCAAGAACACGTTCCTCAACCGCGCGGCGAAAGAACACGGGCTTCCCGACATGGGAGCGCATCTCTCCGGCCAGACGGCGATCGTCACGGGCGACAAGGACGTGAGCGCCGCGGCGAAGATCCTGAAGACGTTCGCGGCAGAGTCCAAGATGTTGAAGGTGAAGGGCGGCGTCGTTGACCAGACCCTCTTTACCGATAAACAGCTCGACGAGTTGGCCGATCTTCCTTCCAAGGAAGTGCTCCAGGCCACTCTTCTCGGCCTCATGCAGGCGCCGGCTTCGCGGTTGCTGCGCACGATCAACGAGCCCGGCAGTTCGCTGGCCCGCCTGCTCCAGGCCCACATCGAGAAACAGCAGGCGCCCGAGGCGGCGGCCGCTTAAACTACTTTTCGGCGCGAATCGGATACCAGCCGCGGCGCCGGACATCACCACGCAAAACAAAAACATGGTCCCTGTCGGGGCGGCGGCTGCCGCTCTTAAACGCCCGAGGCTTCGGGTCGCGACTTCCGGCCGCAATAGAGAAAGGACTTGAGGGGTGAAGATTGAGATGTGCCGATAAATTTTCGCGCACGGTTCAACCTTCATTCTTCATTTGTTAGATTATGGCAGACACCAATACGTTAGTTGAGCAGATCAGCGGTTTGACCCTGCTGGAAACCTCCGAGTTGATCAAGGCCCTCGAGAC
>CAXUAZ010000054.1:15075-20383 GCA_964249195.1 uncultured Chthoniobacterales bacterium | reverse complement strand
GTCCTTTTTGGCGTGCTGCTCTCCGGGCTGCCCGTCGCTTACTTCCTGCTCAATGCCACCCTCGGCATGCTCGGCCTCTGGGAATTCTACCGGATGCTCGATAACCGCCGCCTCCCCAGCTTCCGCATCTTCGGCATGATCTGCGCCGCGATTTTCTTCGTCGGCAGCTTCTACTCGCTCGAACACAGCCCCACCGGCGCGCCGTCCTCGGGCAACTTCGAGATGGCCACCCTGCTCATCTTCCTCCTGGGCGTGTTCGGCCGCCAACTCTTCACTCACGCCAGCGAAAATATCCCGCCGCTCGAAGCCATGGCGTACACCGTCTTCGGACTGCTCTACGCTCCGTGGCTCTTTAACTTCATCTCCAAGATCATCTACCTCGTGCCCCGGTACCCCGGCGGCGGGTTGGCCGGTCAATATTACGTGCTCTACCTGATCTTCGTCGCGAAATTCAGCGACATGGGCGCGTACATCGTCGGCAGCCTGATCGGCAAACACAAGATGGTGCCCCACATCAGCCCCGGCAAAACCTGGGAAGGCTTCGGCGGCGCGCTGGCGTTTTCGCTGCTGGCCAGCTTCGGGCTGACGTGGTTGCTGCCCGGGAGACTGAGCCTCCTGCGGCCGATGGACGCGCTCATTCTTGGGTTAACCTTGAGCGTCGCGGCGGTGATCGGCGATCTCGCGGAGTCCATCCTCAAACGCGCGATGGGCGTGAAGGATTCGGGCAAATTGCTGCCCGGCATCGGCGGGGTGCTCGATCTGATCGACAGCCTCCTTTTCACGGCGCCCCTGCTGTTCTTTTACCTGCGGCTCGTGCTGGTCGCTCCATGAAGAAAAGGCGGGTCATCGTTCTGGGGGCCACCGGCTCCATCGGGCAAAGCATGGCGAAAGTGGCCGACGCCTTGCCCGACCGCGTGGAACTCGTTGGCCTCGCCGCAAACCAAAACGCCGCGGGACTCGCCGCGCAGGCCAATCGTTTCCGCCCCGCGGCGCTGTGCCTGGTCGACGAGACGCAACTCCCCGAACTGCGCAGCCGCCTCGCGCCGGGTTATCACCCCGAGATTCATACCGGCGCGGCCGGGTTGATCGATCTCGCGTCGAGTGGCGACGCCGACATGGTGCTGGTCGCCATCGTCGGCACGGAGGGCCTCCGACCCGCCTTGGCGGCGATCGAAGCGGGGCGCGATCTCGCCGTTGCCAGCAAGGAGATCCTCGTCATGGCCGGTGAAGCCGTGATGGGCGCGGCGGCCCGCAAGAGGGTCCGTATTTTGCCGGTCGACAGCGAGCACAACGCCATTTTCCAGTGCCTCGAAGGCCGCGACCCGGCTTCCGTGCGGCGGTTGATTCTGACCGCTTCCGGCGGCCCCTTCCGACAATGGACCGCCGCGCAAATCGCCGCCGCCACCCCGGCGCAGGCGCTCAAGCACCCCACGTGGGACATGGGGCGCAAGATCTCCATCGACTCCGCCACCCTCTTCAACAAGGGACTCGAAATGATCGAAGCCCGCTGGCTCTTCGACGTTCCCATGCCGCAGGTCGACGTGATCGTTCACCCGCAGAGCGTGGTTCATTCCATGGTCGAGTTTGTCGATGGCTCGACGCTCGCGCAATTGAGCCATTCGGACATGTGTTTCCCGATCCAGTACGCCGTCACGTGGCCGGACCGGGTGGCGGGCGGGCTCAACCCGCTGGATTTCGCGCGGTTGGCCTCGCTGGAGTTCGAGGCCCCCCGGCGGGCCGATTTCCCCGCGCTCGACCTTGCCCGCGCCGCGGGAGAAACGGGCTGCACGCTGCCCGCCGCGCTCAACGCCGCCAACGAGGTCGCCGTCGCCGCATTCCTCGAGGGCCGCATCCCCTTCCCGCGCATCTGGGGGCTCGTGGAAGAGGTGATGGCC
The DNA here is from genome assembly GCA_964249195.1 of uncultured Chthoniobacterales bacterium. GTDB lineage: Bacteria > Verrucomicrobiota > Verrucomicrobiia > Chthoniobacterales > SZAS-18 > CAXUAZ01. The sequence goes on along the minus strand of CAXUAZ010000054.1, from coordinate 18,488 downwards.
CGCTGCCAACCCGTTGCCAACCCGGCGCTTGATGCTATCCTTGCAGCCGACGCGCAAGCGCGCCGCCAGGCATCCGAGCGGCTCTAAAGACCCCCCCGAAATTCATGGAGACTGTCCGCGAGATTCTCAACTTCCTGCTCATTTGCCTGGAAGTCCTGCTCATCTTTAATCTCATTATCGCCGTCCACGAGCTAGGCCATTTCCTGGCCGGGCGCTGGCGGGGGTTGGTGATCGAGGAGTTCGGCATCTGGTTCGGCAAGCCGATCTGGAAGACGACGGTCAACGGCGTGCAATTCAGCCTGGGCTCGATCCCGCTGGGCGGCTTCGTGAAGTTGCCGCAGATGGCCCCGATGGACGTCATCGAAGGCGAGACGGATACGCCGCGCGAACAGCTCCCGCCGGTTTCGGCGTTGGATAAAATCATCGTGGCGGTGGCCGGACCGCTCTTCAGCCTGGGGCTGGCGCTGGTGTTCGCGGTGATCGTCTATTTCGTGGGCCGGCCGGTCAGCCAGGCGGAGGTCAATACGACGATCGGCTACGTCGCGCCCGGTTCGCCGGCGGCGGAGGCCGGCATGCTGCCCGGCGACAAGATCCTCGAAGTCGACGGCCATCCGGTTTCCAAGTTTGGTGGGATGACCAACAGCGTGGTCTGGTACGTGGTCCGCAGCGAGGGCGCGGACATTCCTTTCAAGGTGCAGCGCGGCGACCAGACGTTGACGCTCCATCCCAAGCCGCTCCACGCCGAGAGCCGCGGCTGGTGGACGCGCCAGACGCTGCGGCAGGTGATGATCGAGCCCGCGTCCACGCCGATGGTGGCCAAGGTGGCCGATGGCAGCCCGGCGGCTCGGGCGGGATTGAAGACCAACGACCTCATCGAGGCGGTGGACGGTCAGCCGTTATTAAGCATCACGGCGTTCGGCGATCTCGAGGAAACGCGGGCCGGCGAGACGCTTAAACTGCGCATCCGGCGCGGCAAACAAACGCTCGACACGCAACTAACCGCCCCGGCGATGCCTTTGGAGGTGGACAGAGTATTGGCCGGGAGTCCGGCCGCGATGGCCGGCATCCAGAAGGGCGATGCGATCGTGGACGTGGACGGGCAGAAGTTGAAGAGCCGGCTCGAGGTCAGCGATTATCTGCGAGCGGGCAAGGGCAAGCCGGTGGCGTTGACGGTGGCCCGCGGGCCCGGGACGTTTCAGCGGACGCTGGTGCCGCAGGTGCCCAAAGGCGCGGAGACGCCGATGATCGGCGTGCAATGGCGCCAGGACACGGACGGGATCACGTGGGATCAACAAGGGTTGATGGATCTGGTGTATCCGTTGCCGATGGAACAGGTGGGGTCGAGCGTGACGACGGTGGTGAACACGGTGGGCGCGATCCTTTCCCCGAAGTCGGACGTAAAGTTGCAGCATCTCAGCGGCCCGGTGATGATCTTCCGGACCTATTACGCGTTGTTCCAGAGTGATTACGGTTGGCGGCTGGCGTTGTGGTTCAGCGTGATTTTGAATGTGAACCTGGCGTTGTTGAACATGCTGCCGATCCCGGTGTTGGATGGCGGGCACATTTTGCTGGCGTTGATCGAGGCGGTGCGGCGCAAGCCCATCAGCATGAGGATCCTGGAAGTGGTGCAGACCGCGTGTTTCGTGATGATCGCAGGGTATATGTTGTACGTGAGTTTCTACGATCTGGCGGATTCGCCATTTGGTCAGAAGCGGGAGCGGGAAGAGGTGAAGTTCACGGCTCACGCGGCATCACCGGCGCCGTAGGGGGGCTTTATGTCCTTTGGGTCCCTTCGAGGGCAGAAAGGGACCAAAAGGACATAAGGGACTTAAAGAACATAAGCGCCTGCCTTCCTCAAACAAACCGCCCTAAGATTGCCCGCAGTTTTTCCACGGTCGCTTCCGGCCAGTTGTCCCGCGCCGTGATCAGCGCGGTGTCGAGCGCCTGGTGCTCGGGCCAATCCGCCACGGTCGGCAACTGCGGGATCACGGCGGCGAGGATTCGCTTGGCGGTTTCCGCATTGGCGATCAGGTGGCCGATCACGGTCTCCACGCTCACCGGTTCTTCATCGGTCTTCCAGCAATCGTAATCGGTCACAAACGCGACCGACGCCATCGCGATCTCCGCCTCGCGCGCCAGCTTGGCTTCGGGCAGGTTGGTCATGCCGATCACGTCAAACCCGAGCTGGCGGTTCGCGTTGGACTCCGCCCGGGTGGAGAACGCCGGGCCGTCCATGTTGACGTACGTGCCGCCGTCATGCGCCGTCAGATTTAACCCGACCGCCGCGTCGTAAACCAGCCGCCGCAACCGTGCGCTCGTCGGCTCCGCAAACCCGATGTGCGCGACGATCCCACCGCCAAAAAAGGTGTGCGTCTCGCGCTGGCTCGTCCGATCGAAAAACTGGTCGGGCAACACGATGTGCCGCGGCGGGAAACGATCCTGCAAGCTGCCCACCGCCCCGACGCTCAACAACCAGCGCACCCCCAGCGAACGCAGCGCGTAGATATTAGCGCGATGCGGAATTTCCATCGGCAGCAGCCGGTGGCCCCGCCCGTGGCGCGGCAGGAAATAGACGTCGCGCCCGGCGAGCTTCCCCGCAAAGATGACATCCGAGGGCGGACCGAAGGGCGTGTCGACGCTCAGCTCGCGCACGTCGGTGAGCGCCTCCATTTGGTAAAGGCCGCTGCCGCCGATGACGCCAACGGCGGGCGGGAGTTCGGAAAAGGTCGGGTTTGATCGCATCGGGATTGCAGCGGGCGGCGTAGAACCCTATGATCGGCAGCGCGGCCGACCCACGCAAGTTCTCCCATGGGATACTTCCTTTCCAAATCCCACGCCGTTCTCAGCGAAGCGGAACTTCTCCGCCGTCTGGCCTCCGATAATCCGGAAACGATGCGCGCCGCGGCCTTCGGTCTATGGGAATGCTGGCTCAACGAAGCGGGTCCAGAGGCCCGCGCGGAGATGGACCGTGGGATCAATGCGATGAGCGAGGGCAACCTGCAGGATGCGGGAGAGATTTTCTCCAGGTTGATGATCGAGCATCCTGGCTGGGCGGAGGCGATCAACAAGCAGGCGACGGTGCTTTATTTGCAGGGGTTGCCGGAGGAAAGCATCGCGCTGTGTTGCGAGGCGGTGAAGCTCAAGCCCGACCACTTCGGGGCCTGGAACGGGATGGCCCTGTGCGCCGTGCAAACGGGCGACTGGCTGCTGGCGCGCGAAGCGGTGTTGCAATCGCTGCGTCTCCAGCCGGCTTCCGGGCACAACCAGCAACTGCTCACGCTGGTGGATTCGCGGTTGGCGAATTGTTAGCGGGCGAATGGAGGGCGACGCTCCGTCGTCGCCCATTTTCGATTGCAGGCGGGGTGCCTTCCGCGCGGAATACGAAGTTACGGCGACGACGGAGCGTCGCCCGC
>CAXUAZ010000054.1:0-15065 GCA_964249195.1 uncultured Chthoniobacterales bacterium | reverse complement strand
GTCGAGGTCCAGCAACACCCGCAAATATCGCGGGGCAGCCGTGCCGAAGGAAATCATCCGGTCGTGCATCGCGCGCACCTCGGCCGGCGACAACGCGTGACCCACTTTTGCGCGCAACGCGTCCGCCAGATCGTTAACCTCGGTGTTGCCCACGAAATACGTCGAGAGCTGCGCCCCCGTCAGACAGGCGCGCCGCCATTTTCCCGCCGCCTCCCCCTCCTCCTGGAAACCTTCTTCGGTCATCAACTTCATTGCCTGCTCCTCGGTCATGCCCGCCGTGTGGATGCCCTGGTCGAGCATGGCGTTGATGATCAGACGCAGCCGCATCTTGAGCTGCTCCATGCGCTCCTCCGGCCCGCCGAACCCCGCCTCCGTCATGAACTGCTCGGCGTACGTCGCCCAACCCTCGGCGAACATCCCGCTCGTGAAAACACCTCGCACCAGCGTCGGCGTCTCGAGCCGATTTGCGGTCGTGAGCTGGAGGTAATGGCCGGGCATCGCCTCGTGCACCGTCAGATCCTTTAGCATGTGGTCGTTGTACTCGCGATAGAACGACGTCCGGCGCTTCTCGTTCCAATCCGCCGGTGTCGGCGCGATCGCGAAGAACGTCGCCTCGTTGGTGGCCAGCGCGCCGGGCGCATCGCAGTACGCGATGGAGACCCCGCGTTGGAACTCCGGCATGACGATTACGTTCACCGGATCCGGCGGCACGCTCACCAACTCGTGCGCCACGACAAATTCCCGCGCCTCCTCCAGGTCTGCCTTGGCGCGCGGGACGATCGTGTCGTTGTCGGGCCGCGACTCCGCCAGGCGATCCAGCACCGCCTTGCAGACCGCCTTCCGGTCGGCGTCGGGCTTGTCCGGGAAAAACTTCGCGTACAACGGGGCGGCGGTCTTGAACATGTCGTCCTGCGTCTGCTTGAGCGCCGCCTGCGCGCGCCGCAGGATCTCTTCCTTGGAAAGGTCGCTCTCGAGCGAATATCGCAGCCGGGCGCGAAAGTTGGCGTCGCCCAGCCGGAAATCGCCGTCGGCCCGCGGGAGTAGGTCCTCCTTGAGCCACTTGCCATAATCTTCCAGCGCCGCGATCGCTTTGGCCTGAAGCGGCGCGAGCTTGTCCTTCACCTCGGGCGCCTGGTCGATGAACCCCTCGAGATCATCGCGGATCAACGAGATCACGCCTTCGTTTTGCAGGAAGGCGGTCTCCACGTTGATCTTGGGCGGGTGTTGCAGATTCGCCTTCGCGGCCGCGACGAGCGCGGGGATGCCGGCGAGCCGCCCGCCGACGCTCCGCAACCGCGCCGCCAGTGGCGCGTACTCCCGGCCCACCAGCAGGTAAATGGAATTGCCCGGGTTGTATTCCAGCGGATTCCACGTCCAGCTCCGCACCTTTTCGGATTCGAAGACGGTGGATTCCAGGTTGTTCTTCAGAATGTCGTAGTCGACCCGGTTATCCTTGCTCAACTCCGCGCGCGGCACCCCGCTCAACTGCTCCAGCGCCGCCTTGGCGACCGCGGTCTCGCGCTCGATGCCCTCTTTGGAGTGATCCTTCAGCCGGTTGTCGTAGCGATGATCCCCCAGTTGCGAGGCGGCCTCGGGCTCCAGGCTCAGATAGGTCTGGATGAACTCGCCCGCCAGTTTCTCGAATCGTCCGTTCGCATCCTCCGCTCGCGCTTGGCAGCAAAGACCCAGGGCAAGGAACGCGGAGAACTGCAGGCGCCGTTTTTTCATGACTGCCAAGGTGAGCCTTCCCGCGGGCAGCGCAAGTCGCGCCTTTGGCGGGCGGCGGGTTGCGACCCATGGCGTTGCTATTGCCAGATCGCCGTGTTAGCGTCTTTCCTGCGGGGCTTCGACAGTGCCCCACACCCTGTAGACCATGGATGCCGATAACCGACCCCCAAAGGAGAGCAAGAACGGCCGCGCCGGCGGCGCCGACCCGAATTTTAGCTGGCGCTCGCTGATTCTCGTCCTCGTATTTTTCAGCCTGATCCTGGCCTACTGGTTCGCCCACGCCGGCATGGGCACGAACGGGACCGAGGAGCGTTACGACCAGTTCGTCAAGCTGCTGGAGCAAAACCAGATCGTGCAGGACGAGAAGCACCCGCTCGAGATCGTGATCGAGGAAGGCCGCAGCACGCAGACCCTGCGCGGCTTCTACTCTTCGGTGCTGCCCGCCAAGCCGGAGACGGCGATGCCGTTTCACACCACGCTCTCGCTGGATTACGACAAGGACCTCCAGAAGAAACTTTCCGACGCCGGCCTCGTGCCGAACATTCGCCCGGAGTCGAACGTCCTGGCGACGACGATCCTCGGGTTTCTGCCGATCGCGCTGTTCCTGTTGGTGCTGTATTTCTTCTTCCGCCAGCAGATCCGCATGGCGGGCAAGGGCGCGATGAATTTTGGCAAGAGCAAGGCGCGCATGATGGCGCGGGATAAAAACAAGATCACGTTCAAGGACGTGGCCGGCGTCGATGAGGCCAAGGACGAGGTGCAGGAACTCGTCGAGTTCCTCAAGGATCCCAAGAAGTTCCAGAAACTCGGGGGGCGCATCCCCAAGGGCGTGTTGATGATCGGTTCGCCCGGCACCGGCAAGACGCTGCTGGCCCGCGCCATCGCCGGCGAGGCGGACGTGCCGTTTTTCTCGATCAGCGGTTCGGATTTCGTGGAGATGTTTGTCGGCGTGGGCGCGAGCCGGGTGCGCGACATGTTCGAGCAGGGCCGCAAAAGCGCGCCGTGCCTGATCTTCATCGACGAGATCGACGCGGTGGGCCGCCATCGCGGTCATGGCGTGGGCGGGGGTCACGATGAACGTGAGCAAACGCTCAACGCGCTCCTCGTCGAGATGGACGGCTTCGACACGCAGGAAGGCATCATCATTATCGCGGCGACCAATCGCCCCGACGTGCTCGACCCGGCGTTGCTGCGCCCGGGACGTTTTGATCGGCAGGTGAATGTCTCCTTGCCCGACGTAAAGGGCCGCGAGCAGATCCTCAAAGTGCACGCCAAGAAGGTGAAGGTCGAGGAAGGCGTGGAGATGGACACCGTTGCGCGCGGTACGCCCGGTTACTCGGGCGCGGAGCTGGCGAACGTGATCAACGAAGCCGCTTTGCTCGCCGCCCGTCGGGGTCTCAAGGCGATCACGCTTTCCGAGCTTGAAGAAGCGCGCGACAAGGTGCGTTGGGGCAAGGAGCGCCGGTCGTTGGCGCTCAGCGAGAAGGAGAAGCGCAACACCGCCTTCCACGAGGCCGGGCACGCGTTGCTCAACGTCCTCCTGCCGCACACCGATCCCCTGCACAAGGTGACGATCATCCCACGTGGCCCATCCTTGGGTTCCACGATGTTCCTGCCCACCGAGGATAAATACAACGAAGGCAAAAAGGAAAAGCTCGACCGTCTTGTGGTGATCATGGGCGGGCGCGTGGCGGAGGAGATTGTCTTCGGCGACGTGACCAGCGGCGCGTACGGCGACATTCGGCAGGCGACGCAAATGACCCGTTCGATGGTGTGCCATCTCGGGATGAGCGAGAAGCTCGGCATGGTGAACTATGGCGAGCAGGACGAGCCCGTGTTCCTCGGCCGCGACATCGGCCGCGGGCGTGATTACAGCGAGGCGACCGCCCAGGAGATCGACGTTGAGGTAAAGAAATTCTGCGACGACGCGTATCAAAAAGCGACGGAGATCATCAGTGCAAACCGCGAGAAGCTTAACGCGATCGCGGAGGCGTTGCTCGAGTATGAGACGTTGAGTGGCTTGCAGGTGCGCGAGTTGATCGAGACCGGCCGCATGTCCAACCCGCCCAAGACAGGGCTGGACGCCGCCACGCCGATGCCGCCTCCGCCGAAGACCCCGGTCCGCGAGCCGGAAGGCGGCGTGATCCTCGCGCCCGATTATCCCTCCGGCCTGACAGAAGCGCCGGCCGGGGCATAAGGCTGGTTTGATCCGTACAACGGCGCCGGTTGCGGGTGATTGACCGTGTGCAGGAGTCGCGCCACGAATGCCTCGCGGGATTCGTCCGGTTGTCGAGGCAAAATCCGGCCGAAACGAGAAAGACGCCGCGTGAGGCGAAAGAGACCGGCGGCTATGCGGATACGCTGAGCGACTGCCGCAGACGACATGTCGGGCGAGATGCCCCGGCACACGTCCTTCTGGTGTTCCCACTCTTCGGCCGTCATTCGGGTCACGTCGCATCCAATCCAAGTTTGCGCAAATCCTCCAGGTCTTTGGGGCGGCCGCTATCGAGTTTCAAACGGCGCAAACCTTCTCGTCCAACGAGGCTGATCTCGATTCCTTCCCACTCGGTTTGCATCCGGCTGGCGAAGACCTCTTCGCGAAGCGGCGTCACCGCCAGCAGGTCCAGGGCGAGGAACTCGTGGCCGATGACCTTGATGAGGCGATGGAAGCGTGTTTCTCCTGGTTCCCCAGGCTTGAAAGTGAACGAGCCGGAATCCACGTCAAATCCGAGAGATTGCGCGAGCGCCTTGATCTCGGGCAGGTCTTCCTCGCGCACGAGCACGTCGAGGTCTTGCGTCGCCCGAGGAAAGCCGTGGATAATCACCGCGAAACCGCCGCAAATGGCATACGGGACGCCGGCGGCGTTGAGCGTCTGCACCAATTCGCTAAACTCTTCGGCGATATCCATCGGGCTTCACCTTCCCTGCAAATGAGTCTCGGGCAAGCATCGCTCGCCCGCGGGGCGGGAAAGCGTTTGACTCGCCCGGCGCCCTCCCGAATAGTCTCTACCCTTCCGTCATTCAGTAACCCATCACCACTCACGCCATGCCAAAATTTGGAATCAACGGGTTCGGCCGCATCGGACGCAACGTCCTGCGCGCCATGACCCAAGCCCAGGTTGAGCAAGTCGCCGCCATTAACGATCTCACCGACACCAAGACCCTCGCCCACCTCCTCAAGTGGGACAGCGCCCACGGCAAGTTCGACGGCGAGATCGGCCACGACGCAGAGAATATCATCGTCCGCGGACACAAGATCAAAATCCTCAAGGAACGCGATCCCGGGGCCTTGCCGTGGGGTTCGCTCGGGGTGGTCGCCGTCTGCGAGTCGACCGGTTTCTTCACCAGCCGCGACAAGGCGGAGCTGCACATCACCAAGGGCGGCGCGAAGAAGGTGCTCATCAGCGCCCCGGCCAAGAACCCGGACGCCACGATCTGTCTGGGCGTCAACGACGAAACGTATGACCCGGCCAAGCACGACGTTGTCTCCAACGCGAGCTGCACGACCAACTGCCTCGCCCCGATGGCCAAGGTGCTCAACGATTCCTTCGGGATCGAAGCCGGGTTCATGACGACGATCCATAGTTACACGAATGACCAGCGCATCCTGGATCTTCCGCACGAGGATCTGCGGCGCGCGCGGGCGGCGGCGATCAACATCATCCCGAGCTCGACCGGCGCCGCCAAGGCGATTGGCGAGGTGATCCCCGAACTCAAAGGCAAGCTCAACGGCGGCTCGTTCCGCGTGCCGACGCCTTGCGGATCGGTGACCGACTTCACGGCGTCGCTCAAGAAGTCGGCCGATGTGGCGAGCATCAACGCGGCCTTCAAGGCCGCCGCAGCGACCGAGAAGCTGACGGGCATCCTGGAGTTCAGCGACGAGCCGCTCGTGCTGCAGGACATCGTGGATAACCCGCACTCGTGCATCTTCGACAGCGAATGCACGCTGACGCTCGGCGACAAATTCGTGAAGATCGTCGGTTGGTACGACAACGAGTGGGGCTACAGCAACCGTTGCGTCGCCATGCTCGAGTTGCTCGCCCGCTAAGCAATCCAAAAAAGGACCCAAGGGACGTAAGTCTCCGGCAACCCTTTCGTCCTTTAGGTCCCTTCTGTCCTTTAGGTCCCTTTTTTCTCGCCCGATGCCCAAACGCACCCTCTCCGAAGTCAACGTCACCGATCGCCGTGTCCTGCTCCGGGTCGACTTTAACGTCCCGACCGAGGAAAAGGACGGCAAGGTCGTCATCACGGACGACACCCGCATCCGCGAAACGCTCCCGACGATCCAATACCTGATCGACCGCGGCGCGAAGACCGTCCTCATGGCGCACTTCGGCCGGCCCAAGGGCAAGCCGGTCTCCAAATACTCGCTCAAGCCCGTTGCCGAACGCCTCGCCGAACTCCTCGCGCGCCCCGTGGCTTTCAGCCCGGATTGCGTGGGCGAGGCGGCCGAGAATCTCGTTGGCGCCATGAAGTCCGGCGACGTGCTGCTCCTCGAGAACCTGCGCTTCCACGCCGAGGAAGAAGCCAACGACCCCGAGTTTTCCAAGAAACTCGCAAAACTCGGCGACGTCTACATCAACGACGCGTTCGGCACCGCCCACCGCGCCCATGCCTCCACCGCCGGGGTCGCGAAGTTCATTCCGGAGTCCGCGATGGGCCTCCTCATGGAGAAGGAACTCAAGTACCTCCAAGGCGAACTCGCGAGCCCCGCGAAACCGTTCGTCGTGATCCTGGGCGGCTCGAAGGTTTCGGACAAGATCGGCGTGATCAAGGCGCTCATGCAAAAGGCCGATACCTTCCTGATCGGCGGTGCGATGGCGTACACCTTTTACAAGGCGCTCGGCATCTCCATCGGCGACAGCCGCGTCGAGAACGACAAGCTGGACCTCGCCAAGGAACTCCTCGCGATGGCGAAAGAAAAGGGCGTCAACTTCATCCTCCCGGTGGACAATATCGAGACCCGGGAGATCAAGCCCGGCACGATTACCGCGCGCAACACCGCCAAACTCACCGTCGAACGCGGCATCAGCGACGGGTACGAAGCCGTCGACATCGGCGCGCAGACCATCGAGCTTTTCAAAACCGAGATCGCCAAGGCGAAGACCGTCCTGTGGAACGGCCCCGTCGGCATCTTCGAGATCCCTGATTTTGCCCGCGGCACGTTCAGCCTGGCCGAGGCGCTGGCCGCAAGCAGCGCCACGACGATCATCGGCGGCGGCGATTCCGTCACCGCGGTCAAGCAGGCGGGGCTTGCGGACAAGATGACATTCATCTCCACGGGCGGCGGCGCGTCGCTCGAATTGATCGAAGGCAAGGATCTGCCGGGAGTCGCCGCCCTCAGCGAACACGCTTAAAAAATTCCATGCGCAAGCCGATTGTCGCCGCCAATTGGAAGATGAACATGACCGTCGCCGAGACGGAAACGTACATCAAGACGTTCCTCGCAGAGACGGGCGACGACACCGAGGTGGATGTCGTCCTGATCCCGCCGTTCACCGCCCTGGGTCGCGCGGCGCAGATCATCCTCGAGGCGTACTCCCTCAAGCTAGGCGCGCAGAACATGCACGCGCAGAAATCCGGTGCGTTTACCGGCGAGATCAGCGCCGGGATGTTGCGCGAACTTTCCGTGCGTTTTGTGGTGCTCGGGCACAGCGAACGCCGCCAGCTTTTCGGCGAGACGGATGCCGTCATCAACGAAAAAATTCGCGCTGCGCATGAGGCGACGATCAAGCCTATCTTCTGCGTCGGCGAGACGTTGGAGCAGCGGGACGCCGGGCGGGTCGAGGCGGTGATTTCAACCCAACTCCGCGCGGGCCTCGCGGACCTCGACACCAAACAAATTCAAGACACCGTGATCGCCTACGAGCCGGTGTGGGCGATCGGCACTGGCCGCAACGCGACGCCCGAACAGGCGCAGGATGTTCACGCGTTCATCCGGGCGCAGGTGGCGGAGTTGAGCGATGCGGAAGTCGCCGAGCGGGTCCGCATCCAATACGGCGGCAGCGTGAAACCGGCCAATGCGGCGGACCTGCTGGCCAAACCGGACATCGACGGCGCGCTGGTCGGCGGCGCGAGCCTGGATCCGCGCGATTTCGCGGCGATCGTGGCCGCCGCCAAAGCCGCCAAGCGCTAGCGCTCCAAAACACCTGGAGGGGCACGCTCCGTCGTGCCCCATGATTTGGATTGGGCTCGGGGCGTCCCGCGGTCCGATCCAACAAACGGGCACGACGGAGCGTGCCCCTCCAGGTGATTACCCGGCCACATCCAGCAACCACTCCCCGCCCGCGTCATCTTTGGACGTGAACGGCTTCAGCGGCTCGATGATATTCCCCGTCAACGGCCGCACCCGATCATAGACATTCGGCGCCACCTTCCCGGCCGTCGCGTACGCGTTGAAGAGCATCTCCATTTTCGCGTCCAGATTATCGATGTAATGCAGCGCCGCCGCCTCCGGCGTCTTGGGCACCACGGGCGATCCAAACGCCATTTCCCCGTGATGACTCGCCACCAGGTGCAACAGGTGCAGCCGCACCGCCTCCGACGCCGGCTCCAGCGTCTTCCACGCGAGGTAGCTGTCGTTCTTCTTCATCTCGCGCCACAGCCCGTTGACGATCTCCACCCCCATTGTGATGTGCCCAAGCATCTCCCCGCGCTCACTGTGCTCGATGCCAAACCCCTCCGCCGGCACGTGGTTCTCCCATAGTTTCCCGGAGTCGTGGAACAACGCGCCCGCCAGTAAGAGATCGCGATTGAGCCGCGGATAAATCCCCGCCAACGCCTCCCCCGCCCGCATCATCTGCGCCGTGTGCTCCACGAGCCCGCCGCGCCGCGCGTGATGATACGTCCTCGCCGCCGCTGCGCGCTTGAAGCGCTCCCCGAACTCGACCAGAAACATCTCGCAGAGAATCCGCAGCCGCGGATCGCGAAACGTCTGCGTCGTCTCCGCGATAAATTGAAAATCCGTTTCCTGCCGCTCGCGCACTTCCTTCGGCCCGGCCACGAGCGCCGCGGCCTCGCTGTTCGTCAACCGGCGAAACGTCCACCTCCGCGCGTCCAGCCCGAACGATGCGTGATGCGAGAAATCGCCCGAAACCTCCACCGCGTGCCCTTTCTCCAGGTCCGCGCAGAGCGCGTACACCGGGGCGTCGCTCCAGGCCCGCAGCATCACCTTGTCGCGGGCGTCGATGAAATGGACTTCCAGATACGGCTTGCCGTCTTTGGTGGTCTTGGTCGCCAGCAGGTCGACCATGGCGTGGGCCGCAGCGTCGGAGACCTCGCGTTTTTCCGTCACCAGCGCACGGAGTTCGGATAAGGTCAGAATGGGCATTGCGCTGGGAAAGGTCGGATGGTAAGTGGGGCTCGGGTGAAGAGGGTATCTGGAATCACGATGAATCGCACTGCATTTTCCGTCTCGCTACTTGGATTGACCCTGCTCGGCGCCTCCGTGGCGGCTCGCGCCCAGAGCGACAAGGACAACGATGCCGCCCGGCGCGGCGTCGAAGATTTCCGCGCCGGCAAACTCGATGAAGCCATCAAGGACTTCGACGAGGCCATCCGGCTCGATCCATCGGACGCCGCCAACTTCCGCAATCGCGGCATCGCCCTCAACAAAAAGCGCGAGCCCGCCAAGGCGATCGACAGTTACACCAGCGCGTTGAAGCTGGCGCCTGACGACGTCGCCAGCCATCTCGGACGCGCCAATGCACGCGTCGCGTTGGGCGATTTCAAGGGCGCGGCGGAGGATTACTCGGCCGTCATAGCCGCCAAGCCGGGCGACGTGGAAGCGCGTCGCCAGCGCGCCTTTGCATACCTGCGCACGGGCCAGTTTGCCCAGGCGGTTGAGGATTACGACGCCCTGCTCAAAGCCAAACCGGCCGATGTCTCCGCGCTCGACCGCCGCGCGGATGCCTACCTCAAGCTCAACCAACCCGATAAAGCCCTGGAAGGTTACGCGGAAGTGATCCGCTTGAACCCGAAGGACCCCAAGCCGTACGCCGAGCGGGCCGAGGTCTACACGACCCTCAAGAAGATCCCCGAGGCCCTGGCCGATTGGTCCCAGGCGATCCTCCTCGCGCCCAAGAACGTCAACGCCCTCCTGCGGCGCGGCAGCCTGTATCTCGGCGCGAAGGATTACGACAAGGCCATCGCCGACTTCGACGCGGTGCTGGAGGAAGATCCCAGCAACGATGCCGCCTTGGAACGCCGCGCCAGCGCCTACACGCAGTCGGGCAACATCGACAAGGTGATCGCCCAATATTCCGCCGTCATTAAAGCAAACGCGAAGGACGGCGCCGCCTTGCGTCAGCGCGGCTCCGCGTACCTGACGAAGGGCGATCCGGACGCCGCGATTGCGGATTTCACCCAGGCGCTCGCCGTGACGCCGGGCGATCCGAAGGCGCTGGGCCAGCGAGCTTACGCGTACATCAAAAAGAGCGATTACCAGAAGGCGCTGGCCGATTACAACGCGCTGGTGCAGACCAAGCCCGGTGACGCACAAGCGTACAAATACCGCGGATTCGTGTACACGCGGCTCCAGGAGAACGGCAAGGCGCTGGCCGATTACAACAAGGCTATCGAGTTGAACCCGAACGACTCTTACGCGCACCTCAACCGCGGCAACCTGCTCGCGGCCGACGACGCCGCAGGCGCCCGCGCGGAGTATCTGAAAGTGATCGACCTCAACGCTGACGCGGATTCAGTGAAACAAGCGCAATCCAAATTGACGCCCGCGCCTTGAGCCTCGATCACGTGGCCGCCTAATCCGCCGGCGCGTCCTCGAACCGAATCGTACCCGTCCCGGCGCCTTCGATCTCGTAGGCGGCATTGGGCGCGAGCTTCAACTTGAGCCGCTCGCCGTTCTTCTTCAGCGCACTGTTCTTAGGAACCACTCGAATCTTCGCCGACGTCGCGCCCGCCGGGATCGTGACGACCCCGGGAAGACCCTCGTAATCCACGCCGGGGATGGGCCGCGTGCCTTGCGTCTTCGTTCCGTAGTACACCGTCAGCGGGCTGGCCAATCCGGCCGCATCGCTGCGATAAACCCGGAAGAGTCCCTTCGCGCCGCCTTCCACCGCATCGTGCAAGCCCAGGAGGCTCACCGTTGGAATCGGCGGGGGAACGGGATCGCCGTACACGCGCTTGATCACGTTCGGATACTTGTTGTCGATGCGTTTGCTGACCACCTCGGCCACCAGGATCTTGTTGTCGGTCTGGATGGCGAGCGCCTCCGCGCGATTCACGATGATGCCGCCCGGATCGAAGGAAAGATCCACGCTGCCATCTGAATTCAACCGGCCCATGAATTGCCGTTTTACGTCGTTGATCTTCAGGAAATTGCCCGCCACGACGACCCGTCCGTCCGCTTGCAACCGCAGCGCGTACACGGCGGTTGGCGGGACGCCCTGATTCTGATTTTCGGAGATCGCCGCGCTGAACGTTTCGTCGAACGTTCCATCCTGGTTGAGACGGGCGAGGCCGTTTGCCTGATGGCCGTCGACCACCGCAAACTGGCCGCCGATCACGATCTTGCCATCCGGCTGCACGTCGATCGCAAACACGGAATTGTCCACGCTCGGCGTAAACGACTCGTCGACGCTGCCGTCATAATTCAGCCGCGCGAGCCGCGCATGGCCGGCGCCGTTGACGTTGCCGAAGCCGCCGCCAAACACGATCTGCCCGTTGGCCGCGCCCGTGGCCGCATCTTTCTGCAAGGCGAGCGCGTAGACTTCGCCATCCACGTTCAGATCGCCGTCGAAGCTGTCGTCGAGGGACCCGCTGGCATTGAGTCGCGTGAGGCGGTTGCGCACTGACCCGTCATACCTGGTGAAAAGGCCCCCGATGATGACCTTGTCGTCATCCACATTGGCGTCGGTCGGCTGCAGAAGCACGGCGACGATCGCTTGGTTGGCTCCCGTTCCGGCGTCGAACCCGCGGTTGATCCGGCTGCCGTTCGCGAAGAAGCGGGTGATGTTGACCGACTTCTTGTTGGAATTGCTGGGATCGAAACCGCCCACCGTGTACACGCGATCCTCGCGGTCGATCGCCAGCCCGTAGACGATGCGGTTGCTCGCGCCGAACTCGGAGAAAGTGAAACCGGTGTCCGGCGCTCCGTTGGGCGTGAACCGCGCGAACGTGTGGCTGTCGCCGCCGTACGCCACGCGCCCCTGGCTGTCGACGGCCACCGCGTAGAGCGTCACCTGCTGCAGCACCGGGGCGAAGCTGGTGTCGAGCGTGCCCGGCAACGCCGAATCGGCGGCGCGGGCGCTGACCGAGAACAGCGCGGCCGCGGCGGCCAGGACGCTGAGGGAAGACTTGGCCGCCAAGGGAAGGCGGGCGCGAACGAGACGGAGACAGATCATGGAATCCGGCAGCCTAGAGGGTCGGGCCTCGCCTGAAAACTTCATTTTTTAGAAAAAAGCGCGGCTGACAAATTCACACGAACCGCCAACCTCAAGGCTTGAGCTTCACTCCAGGGTGATTGAGCAATTGCACCTTTGCCGTCGCCGGCAAGCCCACCGAGTACTTCCGCTTCTCCAGCAGGACGAGCTTCACCGAAGCCCCGCCCGGCCGCACCGGGCCGTAGCGCGCGCCCATCGGGCGCACTTTGATCCTGGCCGTGGCGCGACCGGCCTTGATGATCTTGACCCCGCGCAACGGCAGGTAATCTCGCCCGCCCACCGCTGAGCCCTTCACTTGATAAGCCACCCGCAAATCTTTCGAGACATCGCCCGTCCTCGTCAGCAAGAACTTCGCTTTCCTGGTGGCGCCGGCGTAGCCCGCCGCGCGCAGCACGTCAATCCGCACGGTGGGACCCGCCTTGACCGTCGAGCTGCCGGGCGCCGGAGGAGGGCTGAACGTGACGCCCGCCGGCGGAACCGGGAAGTTCGACGCATTGACGTAAACGCCGCCCGCGGGCCGCGCGAGCATGGAGAAGCCAAAGAGCCCCTCCCCCAGCGCCGCTTCGCAGAGAGAGGTCGCGGCGCCGTCAAACAACCTGACCAGTCCTGAATGCGACCCATCCGCCGCCGCCGCCGAGAAAGTGGCCGCGAACCCACCGCCCGCCAAGCCGGTGACATCTTGCAGCTGATCGGTCGATGCGGGGTCGAACACCGTCGTCACGTTCCCGGCGGAGTCGATCCGACGGATGGAGTAATTGTCGTTGTCGCCCGCGAAATCTCCGGTCGCCAGCACCGAGCCGTCGCCAAGCGCGAGCAAGGAGTCGACCGATCCCGGCAAGGTCACGTTGAATCCGGCGTCCACGCTGCCATCCGCGTTGAGGCGGGTGATCGTTTCGCTCTCATCTTCATCGTCGGTGGTCGTGCTCGCGACGAGCAGGCGGCCATCGGCGAGAAGGGTCAATGCGTCGATCTCGCGTCCGGCGGGAAGGCCAGAGGTAAACGCGGCATCCACCGAACCATCGGCGTTGAGGCGGGAGAGCGAGCTCTCCGCGTTGCCAACGTTTTGTGCGTCCAGCACGATCCGCCCATCCGGCTGGAGGATGACCGTTTCGATCCACGTCCACGTCTCAAGGGGGAAACTGGCGTGGAACGCCGGGTCGATCTGCCCGGCGGCGGTCAACCGGACGAGGTTAAACGTGTTCTGGACATTGCCGTCGGAGTCCGTGGAGTCCACGTAACCGGCGATTAGCGCGCCGCCATCCGCCAGGATGTTGATCGACTGCACCCAATCCAACGGCAAGGCGGCAGCCTGGAAGCCGGGGTCCGCGCTGCCATCGGCGTTGAGGCGCAGCACGGTCTCCGGGTCCGGCGCCAAGACGGCGTCATCGTCGTCTTCGTCCACATTGGCATTCGGATTTGCGCCGAAGCGGCCCACAGCCACGATCTGGCCGTCGGGCAGCGCGGCAAGTTCGTCCAATCCCCGGACTTGCAATGCGGCAGCGTCGAAGCTGGAATCCGCAGCGCCATCGGGCGTGAAACGTTGCAGGGAGGTCAGCCAGTTGCCGTTCGCGTCCGCGGACGAAGCGGCGACCAGGAGCTTGCCGTCGGGTTGGACAGCCTCCGCGCCGCTGTTGCCCGTGACCACGCTCACGTCCGCATTCAGCGCCTGGACCGCGACGTCCGCATGGCTGCCGAGGCCGGCAAAACACACCGCCGCCAGAGTAAATAACGCAAGCTTGAGACGGTGAAGCAAGGACATGGCCGGAGATGAAAACGGTAAGTTTTACTTTGTAAGAGCGAACTTTGCCAGCATTTTCAGGCCGGGGCTTGCATTCCCCGGGCAAACAGCGGTTTGTAGCGGCCCGCCATGCCGAACCCCTCCCCGAATCGCATCGACGCCGTTTTTGCCCGGCTGAAAACGGCCGGCGAGAAGGGTTTCGTGGCGTACATTTCGGCTGGCGACCCAGATCTGGCGCGCACGTTGACCCTCGCCGCCGCGATCGAATCGGCCGGCGCAGATATTCTGGAGTTGGGCGTGCCGTTCTCCGATCCGCTAGCCGACGGGACGGTCAACCAGGCTGCCGCGGGCCGAGCCCTTGCGACGGGCGCGACGGTGTCCGGCGTGCTGCGCTGCATCCGGGAGTTGCGCGAGCGCAGCCAGATCCCGGTGGTGCTCTACACATATCTGAACCCCATCTACGCTTTTGGGTTTGAGCGGTTTCTCAACGAGGCGCTCGAGAGCGGCGTTGACGGCGTCCTGATCCTGGATCTTCCGCCCGACGAGGCGGCGCGCAACCCGGAGCTTGGGGCGAAGCCGGCCGGGTTGAAGAACATCCGTTTGATTGCGCCGACGACTCCGCCGGACCGCGTGGCGGAGATTGCCGCGCGCGGCGAGGGATTTATTTATTACGTGTCTCGCGAGGGGGTGACCGGCGAACAGCAGAGCCTGTCGGCGAGCGTGCAGGAACGAGTCGCCGCGATCCGCCGGCACACGGAACTCCCGGTGGCGGTGGGTTTTGGCATTGCGACGCCGGCCCACGCGCGAGAAGCCGCCGCGGCGGCCGACGCCGTGGTGGTGGGCAGCGCGATCGTGCGCCAGATCGGCCAGTGCGGCGCCAGCGCGGATCTGGAGCAACGCGTCGCCGATTTCGTGCGCCCGTTGGTCGAGGCGGTCAAATCGGTGCGCGGAGCCTAGCGCAATGTAACACTGAGATCGGCCACGCGATCAACTCGGGGGAGGATCTTGGTTGACTGCACGACTTCGTGAAGGACGAGTAAGATCGCGTGGCCGAATGAAATGTTACACTGCCCCGCTGGCCTGGCGCTGAAGAATCGCCGCGATCCGCAGGCGCGTGGTGCTCCCGGTGGCGGTGGGTTTTGGCATTGCGACGCCGGCCCACGCCCGAGACGCCGCGGCGGCGGCCGACGCGGTGGTGG
>CAXUAZ010000053.1:6033-20392 GCA_964249195.1 uncultured Chthoniobacterales bacterium | reverse complement strand
CGCTCAACATGACGGCTTTAAATGGCCAGCCAGATAATTACTGAAGATGGTATCATTCCGCACAACGGCGGGAATGTTCGCCTACTTCAACCCGCTCATGCGCTCCCCAGTCCGTCCGCGCAGGACCTGCATTGCCTGCGCCAGGATGCTGATCGCAATCTCCGCCGGGCTGTCCGCGCCGACATCGAGTCCCAACGGCGCGTGCACCCGGGCAAATGCCTCGTCCGGGATGCCGCGCCCGCGCAATTCGTCGAACACCAGCCGCACCTTGCGCCGGCTGCCCATCATGCCGAGATAACCCATCCCGCCCGCGCCTGTGAGCGCCGCGTAGAGCGCCTCGCGATCGATATCCACGTTGCGGCTCACGAGCACCAGCGCCTCATCCGCCTGCCACGCGCGGCCCGCGATGAACTCCGGCGCCGGGACCTCGCTCATGCGGGCATTTGCCGGGGCGCCGGCGAGCACATCCGGTCGATCTTCGATGACCGTGACGTGCCACCCGAGGCTCTTGGCTAATTGCGCCAACGCCCGCGAGCAATGGCCGCCGCCCACGATAAACAACGACTCCACTTTTCCCGGCGGCTCGATCAACACCGTGGCCTCGCCGCCGCACACCGCCCCAAACGAATCCGGCGCACCCTCGTGCAACGGGTACGTCTTGAGCAGCGGCTCAGCCGCCCGAGCCTTCAACCGGGCGCGCGCCTCGTCGATCACCAGCGCCTCGAATTTGCCGCCGCCGATCGTCCCGGAAGTCTCGTTCTCCGCCGCGTAGACGATCATCTTGGCGCCGGGCGCCCGCGGGACGCTCCCGCGGACCGCCACCAGCGTGACCAGCGCGCAACTCTCGCCGCGATCGCGGGCGGCCAACAGTTCGCGCACTGTCTCGTCTTCGATCATGCGCGGGCCAGCGTGGCCTCGATCTGCCCGGCGGGTTCGTCGGTAGGCAGGAATACTTCATTCGCGTTTTCCCGGCCGAACGGCGCGAGGTTGATCGGGATGTAATGCTTGTTGGGCATCGCCAGATGGATCTGGCTGATCTCCGGGCACACGGCCAGCGCGGCCTCGCCCATTTGGTAAAGAGAGGTCTGCACGCTCGGGCTGTAGTTTTGCGCGAACGCCGCGAGCATCGCCTCGATGATGGCGGCGTTGGCGGACGAATGGTCGGCGGGCTGGGAAGACCAGGTCCACCGCGCATCGAGCGAGGTCGCGAAGATGCGGTCCTTGGTCTCGGGCAGGGTGGTGAATTCATCCTTCGGGTAGCCCTCGAAGCCGGAGCCGGTGGATTTCAGGATGAGCAGATCGGCAATGCCGGATTCCACCTCCAGCGTGTCTGCCTTCGCGACGACGCTGCACGTTGGGCGGGCGGCGTCCGTGCCGCGGAAGCTGTGCGGGTGCGGGGCGCCGTCGACGGTGAGCCGGTTCCAGACGCGCTCGCTGGTTTCGATGGAGGTCCGCTTCACCTGCGGGTATTGGGCGAGGAAATGGCGCGCGAGGGCCACGGCGAAACGCTCGGTTTCCCGACCGAGCAGATCTTTCGCGAGGGCGTTGACCGTGTTTTTCATCGTGTCGGTGAGGACGACGAGGCGGTTGTCGCCCGCGGTGTACGACGTCTCGAAGTCGCCGCTCAGGCGCACGGAGACGGTGAGTTCCTTGACGGTATGAGTGGCGCCATCGCGCAGGATCTTGAGCACGCGCACGCGTGACTTCCCGTATTGATGGTTGAGGAGCGTAGGTTTCTGGTTGCTCGCAGGCACAAGCCATAGTTAGCCTGTGCGGTCTTGAATCCAAAGGATAAATCAACGTCGTCGCGGCTCGATCTCGCGAGTGTGAATTCGATGAGCGCCGATGAATTTGTGGCGGTGTTCGGCGCGGTCTTCGAGCATTCGCCGTGGGTGGCGGAGCACACGGCGGGCGAGCGTCCGATTCACAGCGTGGAGGAATTACACGCGATGATGTGCGAGACGGTGCGTTGCGCGAAGGCCGCCGATCAGTTGGCGTTGATCCGCGCGCACCCTGATCTCGTGGGCCGCGCCGCGTTGACGCCAGAGTCGCAGGGCGAACAGACGGCCGCCGGCTTGATGGACCTTACGCCGGAGGAGCGGGAACGGTTTGCGGCTTACAACGCGGAGTACAAGGAGCGCTTCGGGTTTCCGTTCGTGATCTGCGCGCGGCGCAACAAGAAGGAGGCGATCCTGGAGGCGTTCCCGCGCCGCCTGCGCAACACGCCGAACCAGGAGCGAAACACCGCGTTGCTCGAGATCTATAAAATTGCGGAGCTGCGATTGCAGGACCTGATCGAATGAGTGCCTCGCGCAAAGGCCGCAAAGCCGCAAAGGGGACAGAAGGGAAATTTGACAGAATTTAACAGAATTTTTTAAAGGGATTCTGTCTCTCCTTAATTCTGTTAAATTCTGTAATTCTGTCAAAGAATCTGCCTTCCCTACTTTGCGGCTTTGCGACCTTTGCGCGAGGCCCTTCTGTGATTTATGAGCGCTAAATTGAGCACCCATGTTTTGGACACCGTCCGCGGCAAGCCGGCGGCGGGCGTGCGGATTGAACTGTGCGCCCTGCCGGCGGGGACGTTGCTCCAGAGCGTCGTCACCAACGCCGACGGACGCACGGACTCTCCACTGCTCGTCGACGCGGAGGTCGTGGCCGGCGAATACGAACTCATTTTTCACGTCGGCGATTATTTCGGCGAGAGCGAGTTTCTCGATCGCGTGCCGGTGCGGTTTCGCATCAGTGATCCACAGGCGAGTTATCACGTGCCGCTGCTTTGCAGTCCATGGGCTTACAGCACTTATCGCGGGAGTTGATGCGGCGTTGCGCCGAGTTGGGCGCCGTCAGCGATGAGGAGGGCCGGCTCACGCGCACCTTCCACTCGCCCGCCATGGCGCGCGCCAATGCGCTCGTCGGCGGGTGGATGCGCGAGGCCGGCCTCGAAGTGCGCGAGGACGTCGCCTTTAACCTCATCGGACGACTGCCTTCCGCAAACCCCCGCGCCAAGACTCTCCTGATCGGCTCCCACCTCGATACCGTCATCAACGCCGGCAAGTACGACGGGCCGCTCGGCGTGATGGCCGGGCTCGCCGCCGTACAGGAGCTGCGTGGCGTGAAGTTGCCATTCCACGTAGAAATCATCGGATTTTCCGATGAGGAAGGCGTCCGCTATCAGACCGCCTACCTCGGCAGCCGCGCCATGGCGGGAACGCTCTCTCAACGTGATCTTGCCACGGTCCAGGAAAAGGGCATTGAAGCTGCGCGCCGCGACCCGGCCGAATTGCTCGGGTACGCCGAGGTGCATATCGAGCAGGGGCCGGTGCTGGAAGCAGCGGGAGTATCGCTTGGCGTGGTGAGCGGAATCGCCGGGCAAACCCGTGCCCGGGTAGAGTTTGCCGGACACGCCGGCCATGCGGGCACCACGCCGATGGACATGCGTCGCGATGCCCTTTGCGCCGCCGCCGAGTTCATCCTGAAGGTCGAGCAATGCGGTGTCACCGCGACCGTGGGCCAGATCGAGATCAAGCCAGGAGCCAGCAACGTGATTCCTGAGCGAGCCGTTCTCAGCGTGGACATCCGCCATCTGGCTGATGCCCAGCGCCTCGATGCCGTGGAGGATCTGCCAGCGCAGGCTCAAGCGATCGGACGCCGACGCAACGTCGCCGTGCATTGGACCACTGTGCAGCAAACCGATAGCGTGATCTGCGATCCGCGACTTACCAAGTTGATGCACGACTGCGCGATCAAGTGCGAGCCGGCTGCCCCCGCGCTTCCAAGTGGAGCGGGACACGATGCCGCGCCAATGTCCACGCTCTGTCCGGTGGCCATGCTCTTCGTCCGTTGCAAAGGTGGTCTCAGCCATCATCCCGATGAGGCCGTCTCCGAGGAAGACGCGCGAAAAGCCATCACGGTATTGTGTGATTTTATTTTGGCTCTCGCTGAATATGCCTGACTTCGATCTGCTCATCCGCCACGCGATCAACGCCCCCGCCATCGGCATCGCAGACGGCAAAATCGTCGCGCTGGAGGAAGGCTCCGCGCGCGAGGAAATCGACGCGTCCGGCCTGCTCGCGTTGCCCGGCGCAATCGACGCGCACGTGCATTTCAACGAGCCAGGGCGCACCGATTGGGAAGGCATCGCCACGGGTTCGCGCGCGTGCGCCGCGGGCGGGACGACCACGTTCTTCGACATGCCGCTCAACTCCGCGCCGCCCGTGTGCGACGCCGCCAGCTTCGCGCTCAAACGCGAGGCCATGGAACGCCAGTCGTTTGTCGATTTCGCGCTGTGGGGCGGGTTGATCCCGGGCAACGTGGAGCACGTCGAGGCGCTGCGCGATTGCGGCGCGATCGGGCTGAAGGCGTTCATGTCCAACAGCGGCATCGACGATTTTCCCAAGGCCGATGCCGCCACGCTCAAAGCGGGAATGAAACGCGCCGCCGCACTCGGGATGCTGGTCGCCGTGCACGCCGAGATCGATCACCCGGAATTGGCGCACGGCTCGACCGCGCGCGACTATCTTGCGTCGCGCCCGGTGTCGATGGAAGTCGAGGCGATCCGCCTCGCGCTGGAGCTGGCGGGGGAGACGGGTTGCAGGCTGCACGTGGTCCACGTGAGCAGCGCGGAAGGCGCCGCGTTGATCGCGCAGGCCAAGAGAAAGATCGACGTCAGCAGCGAGACGTGCCCGCATTATCTGACGCTCACCGGCGACGACGTGGAGCGTCTCGGGCCGATCGCCAAATGCGCGCCGCCATTGCGTTCCGAAGCGGAGCGGTTGGCGCTTCTGGAAGCGGTTCGTCGCGGTGAAATCGACACGATTGGCTCCGACCATTCGCCGTCTCCGATGTCGATGAAGACCGATCCCAATTTCTTCAAGGTTTGGGGCGGAATCTCCGGCTGCCAGCATCTGCTTGCGCTGCTGCTCGACCTGGGGCTCGACCCCGCGCTGCTCGCGCGCGCGCCGGCGGAACGCTTCGGGGTTTTCGCGAAGGGGCGGATTGCGGCCGGCTTCGATGCCGACCTGGTGTTGGTCGATCCCGAAGCAGGCGCCGAGATCCGGGCAGAGGACCTGCATTATCGCCATCGGCACAGCCCGTACGTGGGTCGGACGTTGCGCGGCCGGATCACCCGCACCTTGTTGCGCGGCCGGACGATCTTCGACCACGGCGCGTTGACCGGCGAACCGAGCGGTCGCTTCGTGGCCCCGACGCATTAATGGCGGTCCCAGCCCTGGAGGGGGTTTTTGGATCACTGCGCGCGGAGGGTTGCCGTGAGGCGCGAACTCTGCCAGGATCGCACCTTCGTTATGTATTCCCGCCTTGGCTTTACTCGCACCACCGTCCGTCGCAACTACGCGCTGATCGCTCCCGACGGCTGGGTGCCGAGCGTTCTGCCCGGCTGGAGCGCTTGCACCGCGCACGTCATCATCTCGAAGGCCATGCGGGCGCAGGTCACGCAGTTGGTCATCGATTGCCCGGCGGGCGCGGGCGGGCGAGGCGCGACGGGGGAAAACGCGTGGTTCTTTTACCTGCTAAGCGGCAGTGGAAGCGTGAACGGAAGGGCGTTGACGGCGGGAGGTTTCGCGTACGTTCCGGCGGGCGCCCACTACGAGTTTGCCGCGCACGATCCCACGCGCGTGCTCGTCTTCCGCAAGCGTTATGCGCCGATCGAGGGCGTGGCGGCGCCGGCCATCCTCAGCGGGCAGGAGAGCGAAATCGCGGAGGCGCCGTTCCTGGGCGATCCGCACGCGCGGCTCAAGTTGCTCCTGCCGGACGATGCGGGGTTCGACATGGCCGTGAACATTTTCACCTACGATCCCGGGGCGACGCTGCCCTTTGTCGAGACGCACATCATGGAGCACGGGATCCTGTTCTTAAGCGGCGCCGGCATCTACCGGCTCGACGAGGATTGGCATCCGATTGCGGCCGGCGACGCCATCTGGATCGCGCCGTACTGCCCGCAATGGTTCATCGCGGCCCGGCCGGAGCCTGCACGGTACATCTATTATAAAGACGTGAACCGGATGCCGTGAGCGACGCGCCGGAAGGTCCTCGCGCAAAGGCCGCAAAGCCGCCAAGGGGAGCAGAAGGGGAGTTTAGCTTCTGATTCCGCTATCCTGTAAATCCTGTTCATCCTGTCTAAATTCTGCTGCCTTTCCTTTGCGGCTTAGCGACCTTTGCGCGAGGACCTCTACCATCATGACCACCACATTAACCTCCGCCGAGATCGACCCGATCGTCGCTGAACTCAGCGCGGCCAACCAGGCGTTCCTGTCGCTCTATCCCGGCGAGTCCAACCGGCGCCAACCCGTGCATGTGGTGTACGGCGGGGCGCACCTCTTCAAGGCGGACGCCCCCCGCAAACTCGGCGCCGTCGCGCTCCGCTCCTTGCGCGACCATGCGCCCGATGCCGCCGCGTTGACCGCGGTCCTGGGCGCGAAATGGACGCCCGATTTCGCCGAGACGCTGTACGCCCGCGTGGTGGCCAAGCTGGAGCGCGAAGCGGTCGAGGATTTCCGGCTCGATTTTGAAGACGGCTACGGCAACCGCGTCGATGAAGAGGAAGATGGCCACGCCGTCTCCAGCGCGAAGGAAGTGGCCGCCGGATTTGCCGCCGGGACGCTGCCGCCCTTCATCGGCATCCGCATCAAACCCTTCAACGAAGACCTGCGCGACCGGAGCATCCGCACGCTCGATCTATTCATCTCCGCGCTGGTGAAAGAAACGGGCGGGAAGATTCCGCACAATTTTGTGATTACCCTACCCAAGGTGCAGATCGCGGCGCACGTCTCGGCGGCGGCAAAGGTGTGCGTGGCGTTGGAGCAGAAGCTGGGGCTGCCGTTTGGCGCGCTGCGCCTCGAGCTGATGGTCGAGATGCCGCAATCGATCATCGACCGCGACGGGCGCTGTCCCATTCTCGGGTTTGTCGAGGCGGCGGAGGGACGTTGCGGGAGCGTGCACTTCGGTGTGTATGATTATACGGCGTCGTTTGGGATCACGGCGGCGTATCAGGCGATGGGGCATCCGGCGTGCGATTTTGCGCGGACCGCGATGGTTTGTTCGCTGGCCGGGACGGGGGTGCATATTTCCGATGGCGCGACGAACATCCTGCCCGTCGGGCCGCATCGCGGCGAAGGGCTCACCGCAGCGCAATTGCAGGAGAATCGCGATGCGGTGCACGGCGCGTGGCGACTCGCGTTCAACGACACGCTGCATTCGCTGCGCAACGGGATCTACGAAGGATGGGATCTGCATCCGGCGCAGTTCGTCATGCGGTATGCGGCGGTGTACTCGTTCTTCCTCGAAGGGCTCGCGGCGGCTTCGGGGCGGTTGAAGACGTTTGTTGAAAAGGCCGCGCTGGCCTCGCTGTTCGGCGATGTGTTCGATGATGCGGCGACGGGTCAGGGGTTGCTGAACTTTTTCCTGCGTGGGATCGCCTGCGGGGCGATCACCGAAGAAGAGGCGCTCGCGACGGGATTGACGCTCGACGAGATCCGGTCGCGGTCGTTCTATAAGATTCTGGTCGGCCGGCGCCAAGGCATTCCATCATGAGCATTCACCTTCTTCGGATCGCCGCGCTGCTCGGGCTGCTCGCGTCGCTGGCCCACGCCGACCCGGCCTACCCGCTCTACCGGCCGGCGGATGATCTCCTCACCGCGCCGAGCGAAAGCATCGAGGCGTCGGGCACTTGCAACTTTGTCGTGCCCGCGGTCAAGGCGCTCGAAAAACGCACGAAACTCAAGTTCCCGCCCACCGAGTTGCCTGACAGCGCGACCGTCGCCGAAAGCCTACTCGCCGGGAAGCTGCACCTCGGGTTCACGAGCATCGCGCTGAGCCCGGAGGACAAGGAGAAATTCCAACGCTCAAATGGATTTTCGATCATCGAAATTCCCGTCGCGCAGGATGCCATCGAGATCCTGGTCAACGCGGCGAATCCGCTCAAGCAGATCACCCTCGCGCAGTTGGCGGCGATCTATGAAGACGAGGCGCCGCCGGATGAACGCAAATCCATCCGCGATTGGGCGCAGCTTGGCGGGGAGCCCGGGCCGATCGTCGTCTACGGCGGCGGCGCCGGGTGGGGCACGACGCGCACCTTCAAAAAGGAGGTGCTTGGCGGACGGGCGTTTCGCAAGGATATGATCGTGGGCGGCATGGGCGGTCATGGCGGGGTCGAGGAGAAGGTGGCGGGCGACCCGGCGGCGATCGGGTTTACGTCGTTGCAAACCGCGCGGCCCGATTCGGTGCGGGCGCTGCCAATCGAGGTGCGCAAGGGCAGCCCCGCGTTGGGGACGGATCGCGCCACGCTCGAAGAGGGAAGCTACCCGCTGGAGCGTTATTTCTATGCTTATCTCGCGCGGCCATCGATCGGAGCGGCGGAGCCGGGCGAGCGGGAGGTAATCAACTTCCTGTTGTCCGATGAAGGCCAGGCGGTGGTCGCCAAATCGGAAAGTTTCCCGCTGCCGGCGCAGGAAGTGGTCAGCGCGAGGGCGGCGCTGGGGCTGAAGTAGGATGGACGCGATGGACGCAATGGACGGGTCCAGCGATTCTGTCTAAATCCTTTATAGATCCTGGCCGTACGCCATCATCTGGCGGTACTCGCGCAGGATTGTTTTCAGCGCGGCCACGGCGCCCGCGATTTGCTTCGCGGCGGGCTCGCGCTGGGGCGTCTCGAAAATGATCTCGAACGGCGCCGGCTTCAACTCGGCCGGGTTGCTCAAGACTCCGTCGTAGCACTCCTTCACCAACCCCGCTTGCGCCGGAAAACCATCGATGATCTCACCGCTCGCCAACGGCAAATGCGCACCGGCCGCCAGCAGCGCCGGCTTGGCGAGATGTTGAGTCAACGTGGCGGCGCGGACGAAGGCGTAGGCGCCATCCACGGTGTCGTCGGCGTGGAGCGCGACGAGGCCGGCGAATTGTTGGACGCCAAGCTCGCGTTCCAAATAGTAAACCTCCGGCTGCGAACTGCCGTGCCAGAATTCACGATTGAGATCGAGCCCGGCGCGCGAATGGCGGGTGCCATCCTCCAGGCCGCTCGGATTGCACACCGGGTAGGCGTAAAGTTCATAACCGTATGCCAAATCCGGGTTGGCGTCGAGGGCGAGCACGAAATCGCAAAGGGCGGCCGCCGTTTCCGGTTCGTCGCCGTGGATCGCCGCGAAAAGCCCGAGCCGAATCGGATTGCCGCCGCCGACCGGCCCATGAAAGACAAAACGCGGCAGTTTGTACCGGCACGCGCCGTGATGAAAATCACCGACCGGCGAATAATGCAGCCGCGCGTCCGGGATGCCCGTCCGCGCGAGGAGGGGGGCAAGCAGTTGATCGATGGGATTGTCGGCGGCGGGCATTTCCAGGCGTCTGCTCCCGCCGCATTCCGGGCCCGCGCGCAGCGGACGCGGCACGTTCAAGCGCGCAGGTTGGTAGACGGATCGCATGATGTGACAGGCGCCAGCGGACAGCGAGGGGAAAAAAGGCGAAGGCAGAAGGCAGAAGGATGAAGCGTCGCGTCGGGATTCTATTCGCCTTCGCCTTCTGCCTTCGCCTTTCCGTCTCGGAGGGGTGACCGGCGCCGGCGGTTGGGACTCCCTTGCTCCCTGCCCAACCTGCCGGGCCGGCGTTTTCTCCCCCCCAGGAGAGTTGTTGAAACTTATTAAGGTTGATAAATCTGATCGAAGACCCCGCCGTCCGCGAAGTGCGTCTTCTGCGCCTTCGTCCAGCCGCCAAAGGTGTCGTCGATCGTAAACAACTTGATCTTCGGGAACGTCGACGCGTACTTCGCCGCCACCGCCTCCGAACGCGGGCGATAATAATTGTGCGCGGCGATCTCCTGGCCTTCGTCGCTGTACAAATACTTCAGATATTCCTCGGCGGCTTTGCGGTTGCCATCCTTCTCGACCACCTTGTCGACCACCGCCACCGGCGGCTCGGCCAGCACGCTCACGCTCGGCGTCACGATGTCGAACTTGCCCGGCCCGAGCTCCTTGATCGAGAGAAACGCCTCGTTTTCCCATGCGATCAACACGTCCCCCTGGCCGCGTTCGACGAACGTCACGGTCGAGCCGCGCGCGCCGGTGTCCAGCACGGGAACGTTCTTATACAACTTGGTGACGAACTCCTTGGCCTTGGCCTCGTCGCCGCCCGCCTTCTTGAGCGCGTAACCCCACGCGCCGAGATAATTCCAGCGCGCGCCGCCGCTCGTCTTCGGGTTGGGGGTGATCACGGCCACGCCGGGCTTGATCAGATCGTCCCAATCCTTGATCCCCTTAGGGTTCCCTTTGCGCACCAGGAATACGATGGTCGACGTGTACGGCGTGCTGTTGTTGGGCAGGCGTTTCTGCCAATCCTTCGCCACCAGGGCGCCGTTGTCCGCCAGCGCGTCGATGTCGGCCGCGAGTGCGAGGGTTACGACATCGGCCTGGAGGCCGTCGATCACCGAGCGCGCCTGCTTGCCGCTGCCGCCGTGGCTCTGCTGGATAGTGATGTCACCGCCGCCCGAGGCCTTGTAATGCTTGGCGAACGCGGTGTTGTACTCCTGGTAAAGTTCGCGCGTCGGATCGTAGGAGACGTTGAGCAGCTTCGTCTCGGCGTGAGAGGAGACGACGGGAGCAACGAGCGCGAGCAGCGCGAGCGCCGGGATGGGAATGATTGATTTCATGGGGATGGGGTTCTTTATTCTCTAGCGTTGTACTAGAGATTACCCAACTCTACACTCCAAGTAGACTTTGCAAACACAAATTTTCAGGTGAATCTCCTGTCTGTCTTGACCATACCCTCGCATGGACGCTCCCACCGCAACATTCGAACCTTGTTACGATATCGCCATCATCGGCGGCGGCTTTAGCGGCGCGCTGACGGCCATTCACCTCGTCGACGGGGGCGGCGGCGGGAGCATCGCGCTCATTGAAAAGGAGCCTTCGGCCTTTGGGCGCGGCGTGGCCTACAACTCGTGTTGCAAGCGCCATTTGCTTAACGTGCCCGCCGGCAAAATGGGCGCCTTCCCGGATCGGGTCGACGATTTCCTGCGGTGGCTCGGGGAGCACCCGGAGGAAGTCGCCGACTTCGGTCTGGCCAAGGTGGAGGCGGGCGACTTCGTCTCGCGCCTGCTCTACGGACGCTACGTGGCGTCGCTTCTCCAGGACGCCACGGCTCGCAGCGGCGGACGGCTGCGGCAGATCGCCGGTGAGGCGGTGGATTTGGAATCGGTCGAAGGCGGCCTGCGCATTTCGTTCGCGGACGGGCGCCGGCTGCGGGCGGATAGGACGGTGCTCGCGTTGGGGGTGTTCCCGCCAGGGGATCCGCGGTTACGCGATCCGCGGTTTCATCGCAGCCCGCGCTATTTGTATTCTCCGTGGTCGGCGGAGACGGCCAACCGGCTGGCGGGCGAGGGAGACGCGCTGATCCTCGGCTCAGGGCTGACCGGGCTGGACCTGTTGCTGACCCTCCGGGGCCGCAAGCGCGGGGGAGTGTTGCACGTGATCTCGCGGCACGGGCTTTTTCCCCAACCGCACCGGGCGGGGCTGGCGCCGTACCCGCCCTTCCTGCGAGCCGGTGAGCTGCCGACGAGCTGTCGACGCATGCTGCGCGTTTTTCGCGAGGAGCTGGAGCGGGCGGAGGCCGTCGGGGCGGATTGGCGGGCGGTGGTGGACTCGATGCGGCCGCTCACCCAGGAATTTTGGCGGGAGCTCGATCTAGCGGAGCGGCGGCGGTTTCTGCGGCATCTGCGGGCCCGCTGGGAGCCGCATCGGCACCGGGCCGCGCCGGAGGTGTTGGCGGCGAAGGAAGAGATGGAGCGCGACGGCCGGCTGGTGAGCCACTGCGGCCGGCTCGAGCGGATCGCGGAGGTCGACGGCGGCAGCGCATTGGAGGCGGTCTTTCGCGAGCAGGGCAGCGAGGAGCGCAAGACTCTGCGGGTGGAGTACGTGGTGAACTGCACGGGCCCGGAGTGCAATTACCATCGGCTCGGCGACCCGCTGGTGACGGAGCTATTTGGCCGCGGCCTCGCCCGGCCGGATGCGCTGTTGCTAGGCTTCGACGTGGTGGAAGACGGCGCCCTGCGTGATGTCGACGGCCGGGTGAGCGGCCGGTTATTTACGATCGGTAGCCCGCAAAAAGGCCGGCTGATGGAGACGACGGCCGTGCCGGAGTTGCGGGTGCAGGCGCGGGATCTGGCAAAGCGATTGGCGAGGCCAGTACAATCCCGGGACGCGCAGAAGGTGGAGCACGCGTTTGCGTTTGAGATTTAGGAGGGGGCTGGTTCCCGGGCGGATGGGACCTATGGAAGGCAACCGCCGGCCGGAAATTTTCCGTTGTTCGGCGGCAGGCGTGGCATTAGCCTCGGAATCTCTATTTGGGAACTAGGCTATGAACTCGCGACTTCTTCTCTTGGCCGCCCTCGTTTTCTTCGCGGGCGGCGCTTCCGCGCAGACCACGCTGCTCAACGTCTCCTACGATGTCGCGCGCGACTTTTACAAGGAAGCCGACCCCGTCTTTGCCAAGACTTACAAGGCGCAAACCGGCAAGGACGTCACCATCAACCAATCGCACGGCGGCTCCAGCGCCCAGGTGCGCTCGGTGCTCGACGGGCTCCCCGCGGATGTCGTCACCATGAACCAGCAAACCGACATCGACGCCCTCGCCGATGCCGGACTTGTCGCCAAGGACTGGCGCACGCGCCTGCCGCACAATAGCGCGCCGTATTCATCCGCCATTTTCTTCCTGGTGCGCGCGGGGAATCCGAAGGGGATCCACGATTGGGGCGACCTGGTCCGGCCGGGGGTGAGCGTCATCATTCCCAATCCCAAGACCAGCGGCAACGGACGGTACTCCTACCTCGGCGCGTGGGCCTGGGCGCTCAAGCAACCAGGCGGCAACGAGGCCTCGGCGCGGGAGTTCGTCACCCGGCTCTTCAAGAACGTGCCCGTGCTTGACACCGGCGGGCGCGCGGCCACCAGCACTTTCGCGCAACGGGGCATCGGCGACGTGCTGTTGACCTTCGAGAGCGAGGTAAACGTCATCAAGAACGACCCCGCGCTCGGCGGCAAGCTGGAGGCGGTCGTGCCGTCGACCGGGATCCTCGCGGAGGCGCCGGTGGCCGTCGTGGATCAGGTGGTCGACAAACACGGAACGCGCGCCGAGGCGGAGGCGTTCCTGAAATTCCTCTTCACCGGCGAAGGTCAGGAACTGGCGGCAAAGTATTACTATCGACCCCGCTCCGAGGCGGTGCTGGCGAAGTACGCCAGCCGTTTTCCAAAGCTCGACCTCCTGAGCATCGACGATGTCTTTGGCGGCTGGGCGAAGGCGCAGAAGACGCACTTCGCGGACGGCGGAGTGTTCGATTCCATTTACAAGCCGTAAATAAGGTGACCCGCTCCTCCAAACGACGCGTGCTGCCCGGCTTCGGCCTCACCATGGGATGCACGCTGCTTTACCTGAGCCTCATCGTGCTGATTCCCCTCTCGGCCGCGTTCCTCAAGCCGACGGGGATCAAACTCACCGAGCTCTGGGAGCGGCGCGGCTCTCCCAGCGCGATCGCGTCCTACGTCGCGGAGACCGTGCCGCCTAATGCGGCCGCGTTCTGGAAGACGGCGTCCAGCCCGCGGGCGATCGCCAGTTACAAGCTGAGCTTCGGGGCGTCGCTGGCCGGGGCGGCGATCAATGCGGTGTTTGGTTTCATCGTCGCCTGGACGCTCGTGCGTTACCGTTTCCCCGGCCGGAACCTGCTCGACGCCATGGTCGATCTCCCGTTCGCCCTTCCCACCGCCGTCGCGGGCATCGCGCTCACCTCGCTCTACGCGCCCAATGGCTGGATCGGACAGTTTCTCAATGGAAACCCGGTCACCGTGGGCGGCGTGCCGCTGCCGCACGTGCCGGCGCCGGGGATCAAGGCAGCTTACTCGCCGCTGGGCGTTGTCATCGCGTTGACGTTCATCGGGCTGCCGTTCGTGGTGCGCACGGTGCAGCCGATCATGGAGGAACTCGGGCGCGATCTCGAAGAAGCGGCCTTGAGCCTGGGCGCCAGCGGCTGGGCGACGTTCCGCCGGGTGGTGTTCCCGGAGCTTTATCCGGCGGTGCTGACGGGGTTCACGCTGGCGTTCGCGCGGGCGCTCGGCGAGTACGGTTCGGTGGTGTTCATCTCCGGCAACATTCCGATGAAGACCGAGATCACTCCCCTGCTGATCATCATCAAGCTCGAGCAATATGACTATGCCGGCGCGACTTCGCTGGCGGTGGCAATGCTCATCGTCTCATTCGGCATGCTGCTGTTGATCAATGGGCTTCAACGCTGGGGCACCCGCCGCCACCTGGCATGAACGCGGCCGGTCAACGCATTTCTGAACGCGCCACCACTGAACCACGATTGGTT
>CAXUAZ010000053.1:0-6023 GCA_964249195.1 uncultured Chthoniobacterales bacterium | reverse complement strand
GGGTGCTCATCTCGGGCAATCTGCCGATGAAGACCGAGATCACGCCGTTGCTCATCGTGACCCGGCTCGAGCAATACGATTACCGCGGGGCGACCTCGCTGGCGGTCGTGCTGCTGGTGTTTTCATTCGTGCTCTTGCTGTTGATCAACGGGCTGCAACGCTGGGCGGGGAAAGGGAGGGAAGGATGAAGGATGAAGGCAGAAGGATGAAGGCAGAAGGAAACGAGACCGTGGCGGCGTCACTTCCGGCTTCTGCCCTTCATCCTTCATCCTTCATCCTTCATCCTTCCGCTTCTTCCGCTTCTTCCGCCCGCGCCGAAGTCGGCAACTCCCCCGGCGTGCGGGCGCTGCTGATCGGCGTGACGCTCGCCTTCCTGTTCCTGCTGCTCTTCATCCCGCTGGCGGCCGTGTTCACCGAGGCGCTGCGTAAGGGCGTGGGCGTGTACCTGACGGCGCTCCGCGAGCCGGTGGCGTGGTCGGCGGTCAAACTGACCCTCCTCACCGCCGCGATCGCCGTCCCGTGCAATACCGTCTTCGGCGTCGCGGCCGCGTGGGCCATCGCCAAATTCCGGTTCCCCGGGCGCAGCTTGCTCATCACGTTGATCGACCTGCCGTTTGCCGTGTCGCCGGTGGTGGCCGGGCTCATTTACGTGCTCGTCTTCGGCCGCCAGGGGTGGATCGGGCCGTGGCTCATGGAGCACGATTGGAAAATCATCTTCGCCACCCCCGGCATCGTGCTCTCGACGATCTTCGTGACCTTCCCCTTCGTCGCCCGCGAGCTGATCCCGCTCATGGAGACGCAGGGCGTCGACGACGAACACGCCGCCCTCTCGCTTGGCGCCAGCCCGTGGAAGATGTTCTGGCGCGTGACGCTGCCGAACATCAAGTGGGGCCTGCTCTACGGGGTCATCCTGTGCAACGCTCGGGCGATGGGCGAGTTCGGCGCGGTGTCGGTGGTCAGCGGGCACATCCGCGGGCAGACCAACACGATCCCGCTCCACGTGGAGATCCTTTATAACGAATACCAGTTCACCGCGGCCTTCGCGGTGGCGTCGCTCCTGGCGGGGCTGGCGCTGGTGACCCTGGTGCTCAAACAATTCGCCGAGGCGCGTCGACACCAGGACGCTTGATGGAATTCAACGCAAAGGCGCGAAGACTCGCAAAAAAGGGACAGAGGATGGGAAAGTTGTCTTGCCTTGCTTTTCGTCGCCGTGCGGAGTTATCCCAACGGACGCGGATCTTCCTTCCTAACCCATCTTCCGTCTTTCCTTTTGCGAGTCTTTGCGCCTTTGCGCCTTTGCGTTGAACTGCCCGCTCCGCCGCCCAAAGGCGCCCCGTCCCTTCTAACCACCCCGAGCCCATGCGCCTTCAAGTCTCCCATCTCTCGAAATCGTTCGGCTCGTTCGCCGCGCTTTCGGATGTAAACCTCGACGTAGCCGACCGCGAATTGATCGCGCTCCTCGGGCCCTCCGGGAGCGGCAAGACCACGCTGCTGCGGATCATCGCGGGCCTGGAATTTGCCGACGCCGGCGCCGGCAGCCTCTTCTTTGACGGCCAGGACGTGAGCCAGCGGCCGGTCGGCGAGCGCAACATCGGGTTCGTGTTTCAACAGTACGCGCTCTTCCGGCACATGACGGTCTTCGAAAACATCGCCTTCGGCCTGCGCGTGCGCCGCCGGAGCAACCGGCCGCCCGAGGCGGAGATCCGCAAGCGGGTCGGCGATTTGATCGACCTGATGCAGCTCCCGGGGCTGGACCGGCGTTACCCGACGCAGCTCTCCGGCGGGCAACGGCAGCGCGTGGCGTTTGCCCGGGCGCTGGCGATCCAGCCGCGGCTGTTGCTGCTCGATGAGCCCTTTGGGGCGCTCGACGCCAAGGTGCGCAAGGAATTGCGGCGCTGGCTGCGCGGCGTGCAGGAGACCGTGGCGGTCACGACGATCCTGGTCACGCACGATCAGGAGGAGGCGCTCGAAGTGGCCGACCGGGTGGTGGTCATGAACAAAGGGCGCATCGAGCAGGCCGGCACGCCGCAAGAGGTGTACGACCGGCCGGCGACGCCGTTTGTATTTGAATTTCTAGGGGATGTGAACCGCCTCTCGGCGCCGCCGCCCCCGGTGGGCGCGCGGTCGGAGCCACCCAGCCACACCCGGCCGCTCGTGGCGTACGTACGCCGGCATAACGTGATCATTCACCGGGCGGCGGGCGATCTGGCGACGATCGAAGCCGAGGTGCGCCGGGTGCACACGGCCGGACCGCTGGCCCGGGTGGAACTCACGCGCGGAGACAGCGGGGACGCCATCGAAGCCGAGCTGACGCGGCGCGAGGCCGATCGGTTCGATTTGAAGCCGGGAGAGCGGGTGTTTCTGGAACTGCGGAATCTGCAAACAGCCGTGAAGGCGGAAACGGAGACGGGCCCGGAGGGGTGGTCCATCTAAAAGGCAAGGGACCAAAGGGACAGAAAGGACTGAAAGGACAAAAGCCGCCGAAATTTGCTTTCCGTCCCTTGTGTCCCTTCGGTCCTTTAAGTCCCTTTGCAGTCTCCCCGGAAAACTTCCCTCTCCAGAGAAAATCCGCCATTTTCCGCCCTTTGGCCTGAAAACCGCTATCGAAGTCCCCCAGCATGTCCGACGAATCCTCCGCCCACGACATCGACTTCGAGGACACGATGAAACAGTTGTCCAGCCAGTTCGATTCCCCCAAGGGCGCCGCGCCGGCAAAATCCGAGCGCGCCGATATCCTCCTCGGGTTGGGCGAAATGGTCCGTCCCCTCGCCCTTGAACTCGAGGTCATCAAGCGCGCGGGCTCCGACAACAACCGGCTGATCACTGCCCTCCACAAAACCCTCAGCGAACAAAAAGCCAACCCCCACGCGCTCGACTCCCTGGCCGAACAGATGAAGCGCCTGGCCACCGTCGAATCCGGCAACGTCAAGCTCTTCGACGCCCTCCACGCCGAACTCAAGACCTACAAGGACAACTTCCTCTTCGACGCCCTCCAGAAACCCTTCATCCGCGATCTGGTGACGCTCTTCGACGACTTCACCGCCGTCCACGCCCAGACCGGCGAACGCCTCCAGGCGGTCGCCGAGACCGACCCCGGAAGTGACGAAGCCGCCTTCCTCAAACGCATCTACGGCAACCTCGAAAACAATCTCCATCACATCCTCGAGGTGTTCTTGCGCATGGATGTCACCATCGTCCAGACGCCGGTCGGCGCGCCGATCGACAAGAAAGTGCATCGCGCCGTGTCGGTTGCACCCGCCGCGACGCCGGCAGACGATTCATTGATCGAGCGCTCGGTTCGGCCGGGGTTTTTCTGGCACGAACGTTCGGTGCGTCCCGAGGACGTGGTCGTCCGCCGCTGGACCGCCCCCGCCCCGGACCCGCTGCCGGAATCCGCCCGCGAAACCGTCCTGATTGAACCCATCCTCCCCGAACCCGGAGAATCGGAAATTGAAGCTTCGCCGCGCTAGTCCAACCGTGTAATTTCTCCATTTTATGAGCACGCGCAAAGCGGTCGGCATCGACCTTGGCACCACGTTTTCCGCCATCGCGCACATCGATGCCTACGGGAAGCCGCAGATCATCCCCAACGCGGAGAGCGAACGCATCACCCCTTCCGTGATCCTCTTCGACGGCTCCAACGCCATCGTCGGCACCTACGCCAAGCAAAACTCGGTGGCCGAGCCGGAGAAAATCGTCGATTTCGTCAAGCGCGAGATGGGCAAGAGCAAGGACGAATTCCACCGGGAATTTGCCGGCAAGATCTTCTCCGCGGAGGAACTGTCCGCCCTCGTCCTCAAAAAACTCAAGAACGACGCCGAGAAATACCTCGGCATGGAGGTGACCGACGCCGTCATTACCGTTCCCGCCTATTTCAACGATTCCGAGCGCACCGCGACGATCCACGCGGGGCAGCTCGCCGGGTTCAACGTCCTCCAGATCATCAACGAGCCCACCGCCGCGTCCCTTTCCTACGGGATGGACAAGCTGGACGTCAACCAGACGGTGTTCGTGTTCGATCTGGGCGGCGGCACGTTCGACGTGACCATCATGCGGATCGAAGATCGCAGCATCAAGATGCTGGCGACCAACGGCGATCACCGCTTGGGCGGCAAGGATTGGGACGACATCATCGTGAACCTTGTGGCCGAGGAATTTGACCGCTTGCACGGCGAAAATCCACTGCTCGACCTTCAAAGCTACCAGGAGTTGCAAAGCCGCGCGCTGGCCGCGAAGATTCAGCTTTCCAGCCGCCCGCGGACGACGATCGTGCATTCGCACAACGGCAAGAGCATCAAGATCGAGCTGACGCGGGACGACTTCGAGAAGATCAGCGCGCATCTGGTGGAGAAGACCAAGACGATTTGCGAGATCGTGATGCAGGAAGCGCACATGAACTGGAGCGAGATCGATCGCATCCTGCTGGTCGGCGGCATGACGCGGATGCCGATGGTGCGCGAGATGGTGGCCGAGATTTCGAGTGTGCCGGTGGCCGATCAGGTGAGCCCGGACGAGGCGGTGGCGGTGGGCGCGGCGATCCAGGGGATGCTCTCGATCCTGTCGGAGGAAGAAAAGTCCGGCCAGCAGACGGTGCCGGCCGAGACGCGCGAACAATTTTCCAACCGCGACGGCGGCTTGATTCAGGTGACGAACATCACTTCGCACACGTTGGGCGTGGTGCTCTGGAACGACGAGTTGCTGGAGGAATACGTCTTCCCGATGATCAAAAAGATGACGTCGATCCCGGCCGAGTTTAAGAACAACTTCGGCACGGCGCAGGCGAACATGGCGAAGGTGGTGGTGCGCGTGGTGGAAGGCGAGAGCACCCTTCCCGCGGAGTGTACCCCGTTGGGTCTGTGCGCGATCGATCTGCCGCCGTTTTTGCCCAAAGGCGCGCCGGTGGAGTTAACCTATCGGTACAACGCGAACCAGGTGTTGGAGGTGATCGTGGACGCCTTCGGCAAGCAGAGCCGGGTGACGATCCAGCGCAACACGGGCCTGTCGGATGATGAGATCGCGGCCGCGACGGCGAATCTGTCGTTGATCAAGGTCGAATGAGAAAAAGCAGAAGGCAGAAGGATGAAGGCGGAAGGGAGGAACATTTGATCTCCGCCCCGTAATTTTCATCCTTCTGCCTTCATCCTTCTGCCTTCATCCTTCTGCCTTCATCCTTCTGCCTTCGCCTTTCCCATGCTCCCCTCTCCGATTCCCGACGATCCCCGCAAATGGGACGGTTGGGAGAGTTATACCTCCGAGGATTACTACGAGCGCCTCTGCCTGACGCTCGATTCCCGCCCGAGCCGGGAGTTGATCGAGGAGCATAGCCGTCAGCTCCTGGTTTGGTGGCAGAAGAAACTCCCGCTCAAGAACCAGCCGAGCAACCCGATCGCGCAGCTCCTGCGGGCCGGCATCGACGCGGCTCCCCGCTGCATCGCCGAAGCGCGCGCCGAGTTGCTCAATGAGGAGCGGCGCGCCCAGATCGACGGCGTCCTGTGGGAACGCCGCCGGCAGGGCGCCCTCACGGAGTTCCAGAAGTTCATCGATTTTGCCCTCTCCGAGAAGGTCCTGAGCAAGGAAGGGGAACAAAATCTCCTGCGCACCGGCCGCAACCTGGGGCTCGGCGCCGAGGACATCAAGACCACGATCGAAGAAGCGCTGGGGCGGACTGGTTCGCAACGGGAAGTGATCGCTCCGCCCCCGCCCCCGCCGGAGCCTTTGAAGGAGATGCCGCGGACCAAACGCGTGCGCCATTCGTCCCCGGCCGAGGACTTCCGCCGCATGCTGCGCCTTTCCGGGTTGGACGAAGACTCGATGAGCGACGACCGTCGCGACACGTTCATCGACATGGCCGAGAATCTTGGGGTCGATCCCGGCGAGGCCGAGGACATGGTCGACGAATATCTCGAGGCCGTCGCCAGCGGCGAGATCCACGCGGTGCGCCCGCCCTCCGCTTCCGACGATCCGCCCGCGCCCACGCCCGCGCGCAAGCCGCCGGTCCGGACCTCGACCGCATCGTCGCCCTG
>CAXUAZ010000052.1:0-20545 GCA_964249195.1 uncultured Chthoniobacterales bacterium | reverse complement strand
CCCGTTTGGAGGCGGTCCTTTTTCAATATCCAGATTATTCGTGAAGTGGGTATGAGTAAGGGAGCGGATTTCAACGCAGAGGCGCGGAGGCGCAAAGATCTCGCAGAGAGGAAAAGGAATGGGTGGAGGTTGAAAAGCAATCACCGCTTTGCGAGACCTTTGCGTCTTTGCGCCTTTGCGTTGAAACCCGCTCCCGCTGCACGGTATTGTCCCGTTTATTACGGTAAACTCGTCTTAGTCGTCGTCGGCGATGCTCACCGTGCCCTTGGTGGGGCTGCCGAGCGTGTAATTGAGACCGGGCTTGAGCTTCAGGATGACCGTCTCGTCGCTCTCTTGGATGTCGTCGTCGATCGCCACCACCGCAAGGCCAGTGCTCGCGGCGCCCGCCGGGATCGTCACCGAGTTGACCGCCGTAGGCAACGCCACGCCCTGGATCGCGAAGTTGTAATCCGACCCGCGTGTGGCCGTGCTTTCGCTCTTGACCTTGAAGAGCACGATTAGATCGTTCGTCACGTCGCCCGTGCGCGAGATCTTGAACTTGCCCTTGTTCTTGCCGGCCTCCGACGCAATCGCATCCTTGACGCTGAGCGTCACGGTCGGCAGGACGGCCGGGGGCGGCGTGGTGTTGTCGATGATCGCCACCGCCGTGTTCGAGACGGCGCTCTTGCCGTGGGTGGTCACGGTGACCGGGCCGGCCACGGCGCCCGCCGGCACCACCGCCTCCAGGTACGTACGGGAACGAACCGTGAAGCTCGTCGCCGCGATTTGCGTGTTATTGGCGCCGGTGAACGTCACCGAGTTGGCATCGATGAAATGGTCTCCGCGCAAGACCACGGTGTCGCCGGTGGCGGCTTCCGCCGGGCTGAGGGCGGTGATGATCGGCGTCGGCGCGTCGAGGCCGAGATCCAGGCGGAAGACGGTGCTGAAGTTCCCGTTCAACCCGGAGGTCGTGCCGTAAAATGCGCCGTCGCTGCCGAGGGTCAAACCGCCGCGCGGGTAGCCGCCGTCACCCCCGCCGGTGAAGTTGTAGAGGACGGCGACCGAACCGTTGAGCGTCGAGCGGAAGATCGTGCCCGCGCCGGACGTGCCGCCTTGATAGGTGACGCCATAGAGGTTGCCGTCGGAGCCAAGCGTCAGGTCGCCGTAGGAATTGTACGGGTTGGCGCCGGAGGGCGTGAAGCTGTACAGGACCGTGAACGCTCCGGCGGTCGTAATCTGGTAAAGAATCCCGCCGCCCAACGAGCCGCCGGTGCGCGCGATGCCGTACAGTTTTCCGTCGTTTGCCTGAACCACGCCGCGCAGTGGCTCGGCGCCGTCCACGTCGCCGGTGAAGCTGTAGAGAATCGTCCGCGCCCCGCTGGCGGCGACGCGGAAAACCGTCCCCACGTCGGCCGTGCCGCCGCGGGTCGTGGTGCCGTAGAAGTTGCCGTCCGTGGCTTGGATCAGGTCGCTTTCGGGATACGCCCCGTCGGCGCCGCCCGCGAAGGTCGTCAGAACCGCGGTGGCGCCATCGGGCGCGCTGCTGCGAAAGACCGTGCCAAAGTTCAGCGTGCCGCCAAACGACGCCGTCCCATAAAGGTAACCGTCGAGCCCGAGGAGCAGCTTACCCGAGGGATTGCCGCCGGGATTGCCGTTGGAAAAACCGCCGAGGATGGTCAGGTTGCCGTCGGGCGTTAATTGATAGAGCGTCCCGTAGCCGTTCGCTCCGCCGGAATACGTGGTGCCGTAGAAGAAACCGTTGCGGGCCTGCACGAGACCGCCTTCCGGGTTCGCGCCGCTGCTGGTCCCGGGGAAGTTCGTCAACACCTGGAAGGACGTGCCGTCGCGGGCGATGCGGAAGACGGTTCCGGAGTTATTGCTGCCGCCCTCGCGGGCCGCGCCGTAGTACAGGCCGTCGGCGCCCTGGGTGAGCGGCGCGTCGGTGACCACGCCTTCGACCGCGCTGTTGAGCGTGCGGAGGGTCGTCAACGCCGGGGCCGTGGCGGCGCCGAGATGCAAAGGGAGGAGCGCGGCGGCGGCAAGCGCGCGCAGGATGCGGATTGAGGGAGACGGGAGATCGTTCATGCGCGGGTGAAGAAGATTACAGCAAGTCGCAAGCCCGGCACGTCGGTTTTTGTCGCGCTTCACGCCGGCATTGCGCTGCCGGAGACTTTGGCGCATACAAGTGAGCCTCTCTCTTAATGAACGAAATCCCTGCCGATCCACGAACCGCTCCGCGCGGCCGCGGCTGGGCGTTGCTTTTGGCCATAGGGCTGCTGGCGGCAGTGGGGGCTAGCGCCGTGGTGCGATGGTCCGGGGCGGCGGCGGGACTCGAGGAGATCGTGCAAATGCCGGTTCCCAATACTCCCCCGCCCGTGCGCGAAGAGCCGACCGCCCCCGATCCGGGAGACAACCCATGAAGATCGTCCGGGCGCTGCTATCCGTTTCGGATAAGACAGGTCTAGCGCCGTTCGCGAAGGCGCTAGTTGAGGAGTTTGGGATCGAGCTGCTTTCCACGGGAGGCACGGCGCAGGCACTGCGGGAGGCGCGCGTGCCCGTGCGGGACGTTTCGGATTACACCGGATTTCCGGAGATGTTGTCGGGCCGGGTGAAAACGTTGCA
Source organism: uncultured Chthoniobacterales bacterium (assembly GCA_964249195.1). Lineage (GTDB taxonomy): Bacteria > Verrucomicrobiota > Verrucomicrobiia > Chthoniobacterales > SZAS-18 > CAXUAZ01. The sequence continues at coordinate 17,944 of CAXUAZ010000052.1, read as the reverse complement.
CCCGCTGGTGCACGGCGGGTTGCTGTACCTGCGCGGCGATCCGGAGCACGAACGGCAGGCGCGGGATCATGGCATCGCGCCGATCGATCTCGTCGTGGTGAACCTTTATCCCTTTGAAGCCACCGCGGCGAAGAGCGGCGCGACGTTTGAGGAGGTGATCGAGCAGATCGACATCGGCGGGCCGGCCATGCTGCGCAGCGCGGCCAAGAATTTCCGCTCGGTGACGGTGGTGACTGATCCGGCGGATTATTCCGCGGTGATCGACGCGCTCCGCTCCGGCGGCGGTGAGACGACGCTGGAATTGCGCGAGCGGCTCGCGGTCAAGACGTTTGCGGCGACGAGCGCTTACGACGGCGCCATCGCCCGGTACCTTCAACACGACGGAGGCTCGTACGATCTCTCGCTGCCGCTCGCGGCGCGGCTGCGCTACGGCGAGAACCCGCACCAGGAGGCGTCGCTCTACGGCGACTTTGCCGAGCATTTCCAGAAGCTCCACGGCAAGGAACTTTCCTTTAACAACATCCTGGACATCACCGCCGCCGCGCAGTTGATCGCCGACCTGCCGGAGCCGACGGTGGCCATCTTGAAGCACACGAACCCGTGCGGCGTGGGGTCCGACCCCGACCTGCGGGAAGCGTGGGACAAGGCGTTTGCGACGGACAAGCAGGCGCCCTTTGGGGGGATCATCATCGTCAACCGGCCGCTGACGGAGCCGTTGGCGCGGGATTTGAGCGAGATTTTTAGTGAGGTGATCATCGCGCCGGATTTCGAGCCGGACGCCCGGGCGTTGCTCCAGCGCAAGAAGAACCTGCGACTCATGCGCCAACTCGGGTCGTTGAGCGGGGAGCAGCGGGATGTGCGGTCGGTGATCGGAGGCGTGCTGGTGCAAGATCGCGACCGGGCGCCGTTCGACGAAACGACGGCGCGGGTCGTCACCAAACGGCCGCCGACGGAGGCGGAGCGCCGGGCGATGTTGTTTGGCTGGCGGGTGGTCAAGCACGTCAAGAGCAACGCCATCGTGTTCGCGGGCGAGGATCGCACCTTGGGGATCGGGGCGGGGCAAATGTCGCGAGTGGACTCCGCCCGCATCGCGGTGTGGAAGGCGAAGGACGCGGGGTTATCGCTAGCGGGAAGCGCGGTGGCGAGCGACGCGTTTTTCCCGTTCCCGGACGGATTGATCGCCGCCGCGGAAGCCGGCGCGACGTGCGCGATCCAGCCCGGCGGCAGCGTGCGCGACGCGGAGGTGATCGCCGCCGCGGACGAGCGCGGGATGGCGATGATCTTCACCGGGGTGCGGCACTTCCGGCATTGAGCTGATCGGTTTCTTCTTGCCCTCCTTTCGATTCTTCGAGAAACGACGTTGTCATGGGCTTCAGCTTTGAGTACGACCCACAGAAAAGCGCCCGGAGCAAAGCAAAGCACGGGATCGACTTCGTGGAAGCTCAAGCCCTCTGGCGCGGTTCGTTCGGGGAAGGATATGCCGCGGTGGTGAACGGCGAAATACGCTATATTGTTATTGGAAAAATCGGTGCGGTTTACTGGACGGCGATTATCACCTATCGTGGATCCGTTCGCCGCATCATCTCGGTCTATCGATCAAACCCGCAGCAAATAGAATCCTATGAGCGCGCTCAGCCTCCCAGAAACTAAACGCCCGATTCCGATCACAACCGAAGAGTTCGACCGCAAGGTCGAGGCGGGAGAAGACATTGACGACCATATTGATTGGAGCAGCATGGTCCTCGTGCACCCGGGACAGTTGTCGCCGGGTGAAAAGCTTTCTCTACAGCAAGCATCCATCGATAAAAACAAGGTGGCGAACGAGCTGCCTTCATTGAGCGTTCTGCTTCCCCTCTGGGCTTTGGAACGGCTTGGACGGGTGGCGGAAAGCCAAGGCATCAGCCGCGAGGACCTAGCCCAGCTTTTGCTCGTGCAACACCTGGGGCAAGAAAAGGTACCGGATTGAGCCTCTCTCTCGGCGTCAACATCGATCATGTCGCCACCTTGCGGCAGGCGCGGTACGCGCTTACGCCCGAGGCGGAGAACGTTGAGCCGGATTTGCTCGCGGCGGCGTTGATCTGCGAACAGGCCGGAGCGCGATCGATCACCGTGCATCTGCGCGCCGACCGGCGGCATTTGCAGGATCGGGATCTGGCGCGGCTGCGGGAGGGCATCGGGACCAAGCTGAACCTCGAAATGGGGAACACGGCGGAGATCCTCGAGATCGCGCTGGCCACCCGACCGGAGGATGTCTGCCTTGTGCCCGAGGGGCGGCAGGAGATTACGACCGAAGGAGGGCTCGACGCGCACGGATTGCGGGCGGAACTCGCGCCAACCGTGGAGCGGCTGAGCGCCGCAGGCATCAAGGTGAGCTTGTTTATCGATCCGGATGCGGCCCAGGTGCGCGCGGCGCGGGAACTCGGGGCGCCGGTGATCGAGCTGCACACCGGCGCGTTTGCCAATGCCTCGGGCGAAAAACAGGCGATCGAATTGGGAAGATTGGAATACGCGGCGGAGCTCGCCGGTGACCTGGGTTTGCAGGTAAACGCCGGGCACGGGCTCAATTACCGGAACGTCGTCAGCCTGTTCTCAGTGCGGCATCTGCGGGAATTGAACATCGGGCATTCCATCGTGAGCCGGGCGGTGTTCGTCGGACTGGAGTCGGCCACGCGAGAGATGCTCGCGTTGTTGGAAGGGTACGGGCGTTAGTCCAACCCCCTTTGGAGGGGCATGCTCCGTCGTGCCCCATTTGTCGGATTGACGCACGGGGCGCCCCGACCGGCAATCCAGTATGGGGCACGACGGAGCGTGCCCCTCCAAGGTTGGCTAATCGCTGATCCAGCGCTCGATGTCCCGGGCCAATCGTTGCCATCCTCGGCGCACGCTCATCTCGGCGCCGGCGCGGCTGCGGTCCTCCAACGCCTCATGGCATTGCGCGATAAATTCCTCGTGGTTGCCCGCCATCCGGACCGCGCCCCGATATTCGTCCCGCACTTCTTCCAATGCGGTGGAAACCACTGGCCGGCCGCTGCGCAGGTATTCGCCGACCTTCACCGGGCGTTCGTAGCGCGTGCGTTCGTTGACGAGAAACGGCACCAGCCCCACCCGAAACCCTTGCGCGTAATCCGCCATCTCCAGATACGGGCGGCGCCCGAGCCAAAATAGATTATTGCGCCGGGGCAGCCGCTCCGGCTCGCTCACCGGCCCCACCATCACGACGCTCCAGGCGTCGCTCGCGGCGGCCAGCGCGGCGATCAGATCGTAATCCAGCCGGTCGTCGATGGCGCCGAAGTAACCCAGCACCGGCGCCGGGACAAATTGCAGATCGTGCGGGATCGCCAGCTTGCCCCGCCGCGCCCGGGAAAACGCCGGCACGTGCACCCCGTTCAGCGCGAAATGGACTCGCGCACACCCCGCCCGAAGCGTCTCCTCGACCTGACGCCCCGCCGCAAACGCCACGGTCGCACTGGCAATCAGCGCCGGACCCGGCGGCTCGGCGAAACAATCGAGGACCAGCGCCCTCTCGCCCAGATGGCCCCGGAAGATCTCCGCCGCCGCAAAGTCATCCGCCCATAGGACCGGCGAGTCGAAGCAACCGGCAAGCGGCGGCCGGGCCAGAAGCTCGGTGACCAGACGAAGGCACGTGCCTTTGACGAGTTCCCGATCCCCCTGCATCGCGAGCGGCAGATGGAGCGTGACGCTCGCCAGGTTGGGGATGTGCGGATGGAAGTTGAGACCGGTGCGCGGTTCGTCCGCCGTCTCGATCCAGCGCGGGGTCTCGATGTACAGGACCCGGCGGCGCCTGGACAAACGCCCGAGGAGCTGCTGCGGACGCTGCCAAAGGCCCTCCCAAGGCACCCGGGACAGGGCAATGATCGGCGCCTTCAGCGGACCACCCCACCCGGCGCTCACCAATGTTTCCACAGACTCGGACCGCACCGGCTCCTCCGGCATGATCAAGTCTCCGGCCGCCGCGTCGCCGTGGTTGATGAGACGCTGGTAGGCGTCGCGCAAGCCGGTGGGCGAACGGGTCAGCGCGCCGGAACGCTCGCGCGTCAGCCGGTAGATGCCGACCGGGTGGATGTGCCCGGTTTGGTGCAGCAGGGCGCCGTCCCAATCGATGTGATCGATGACCGGCCACCACGTGTAGCCGATCACCGGAAAGCCGTCCGCCCGCAGGCGGCGCACATCATGGACGCTTTTGTCCAGCCACGCGATCTTCGTGTCGTCCGCGCCGGCGACGCTCGTCTCGGTGATCATGAGGGGGATGCGGTAGCGGGTCCAATAATCCTGCGCCGCCTGGTACAGCCCGACCGGAGGGCGGAGTTCGCGCTGGCGGTAATAACCCTCGGGCGTCGTATACAGCTCGACCTCCGTATGCTCGTAGTAATCCAGGCCCACCACGTCGATCGTCTGCGGATTGCGCTCGAACCAGCGCAGGTCGTACTCAGACATCCCATTGGACAACAGCCAGGAAAACAGCGGATGCCGCCCGTTTACCCGGCCCAACACCACGTCGAGCACGATGTGCCGCCGCTGCATCCGGCGCGCCACGTCGGCTCGCAACGACTCTTTTAAGAACGGGCTCGTCGTCTCGTCGGAATCCTCGTGCGTGACGGCCACCTCCAGCGAGTCGGAAATCAAGATCTCCACCCTGGGCATCGTCTCGCGCAGCACGCGAATCGAGCGGCTGATCGCCTGGGCCACCCGCGTCAGGACCGTCGAATAGCTCCGCAGACCTCGTCCATAGGGCGGCCACAACCCGATGTCGCCGCAGAAGAGCGCGGTGATCAGCGGCTCGTTTACCGGGCAGACCGTCTGCACCCGGCCCGCGTACCGTTGACCAAACGCCCGCGCGAATCGCTCCAGCGCGGGCGGAAAGTCCACATCGGCAAAAGCATCCGGCAGCCACGCCGGCACGCCGAAGTGAACGAGGTCGAGCAACAGGCGGATCCCGAGCGCTTCCGCGTGCGCGAGCCTTTCGTCGAACCACGTCCAATCGTACTGCCCCCGCGCCGCCTCAATCTCATGCCATGGCAGGGCGTAGCGCAGCCAGCGGCACCCGAGATCCTGCGCGACCAGGGTAAAATCCTCACGCCAGCGCCGGTCATGCTGGGTCCAGCGGTACTGGTCGATCCCGAGATGGGGAATGAAGGAGCACTCAATGCCAGTCGCCCAGCGGAATTCGGTCGTCAGTAAGGTCATCAGGGGTTCTATATGACGTATTTGCATTGCGCGGTGGCCTTGCGGCGATGATAAAGCAGTCTGTCGCGCGATTTTTGCACCTCCGTTGTCCCTGAGATGACGAATCCGAAAAGTTCCAGAGGCTTTGTTGAATAGTCCGGGGCTCCAGACTCGTCTGGAATCAAACGCACACCATGCAAGCCACCGCCGCTTTTTCTTCCGTCGAGCAAATCCGCGCCGCGCGCTCGGCCCACCCCGCCGGCCCTTCGCCGACCGGCGTCCGTCCGGCCCCGGCGAACCTCTGGAGCCTGATCGCCGAACACGTCTGGACCTACCGTTGGCCCATCGCGTTGTGCTTGATCCTCAACGGCCTGCCCGGCGTCGCGATCGCCATGCAAGCCGTCGCGCCGAAGTATTTGTTGGACGACGTGTTGATCGCCCCGGGTCTGACCAATGGGGCGCGCTACGGCCGGCTCGCGATGTTGATGAGCGGGTATCTGTTCGTCTCCCTCGTCCTGCGCATGTTGGCCTGGTACGCCAGCTACCGGATTTTTACCAACGTGCGGGAAACGATCACGATGGAGCTGCGGTCGCGGTTCTTCCGGCACATCAACGGCTTGTGCCTGCGTTTCCACGGGCGGCACTCGAGCGGGGAGCTGTTTACCTACGTGATGGGCTCGCCGCTGGCTGAGATCAGCTCGTTTTATCATAATCTGGCGATGAACGTGCCCAACGCGATCTGCGCGTTCCTGGTCTCGGTCGCCTGGCTGTCGTTCTGGGATTGGGGCATGACGGCGATCATGCTCGTGTGCGTGACGATGACCGTCTTGAGCGCCAACAGCGGCCACAGCCGCCTGCGCCGCCTCGTGGAGGATTTCCAGAACACCGAGGGGCTCGTCATTGGCCGGGTGGCCGACATCTTCCGCGGCAATCGCGACGTGAAAATGTACGCGATCGAGGAGAAGATGAGCGCCGCCTTCGAGCAAAGCGCGGAGGTATTGCGCGAGAAGGTCTACGACCGGGACGTAAAAACGCACCACGTGAACATGCGGCAGGAACTCGTGGGCATCCTCAGCTTTGTGCTGGTGTGCGTGGTGGCGGCGGGCCGGTTCATCAACGGGCATCTGACCCAAGGCGAACTCTGGACCTACCTGGCGGCGTTCGGCGTCCTGCAGGGGCCGGTGCAGTTGATCTTCCAGGTGGGGGTCAGCCGCGGCCGGGCGCAGGCGAGTCTCAACCGGCTCAACAAGGTGTTGGAAACGGACAGCAGCACGCCTGAGCCGCTCAAACCCGTCCCCCTACCGGAGAAGGCGACCCTTTCGCTGCGCGACCTGGATTTTTCCTATGGCGACAAGGAGCCTGTACTGCGGCGCATCAACCTGACGATCCCTTTCGGCCAGCGGATCGCGCTGGTCGGCCCGAGCGGGTCGGGCAAGAGCACGTTGGCCAAGCTGCTCCTGCGTCTGTACGACCCGGATGACGGCTCGGTGTTTTTCGGCCCGACCGACCTGCGCGATTGCCGGACGACGGACGTGCGCCAGCGGTTTGGCGTGGTGCCGCAGGACCCGTACTTTTTTCAGACGTCGATCCGCGAGAACTTGTTAATCGTCCACCCCGGCGCGACGCCTGAGCGGATCCGGGAAGTGTGTGAGCTGGCGAGCATTTGGGGGTTCATCGAGGGGTTGCCCGAGGGGTTGGACACGGTGATCGGCGAAGGCGGGGCGCGTTTATCAGGGGGCCAGCGCCAGCGGCTGGCGATCGCCCGGGCGATGTTGCACGAGCCGGATTATTTGATTTTCGACGAGGCGACGAGTGCGCTCGACACGGTGAGCGAGCGGATGGTGCAGGAGGCGTTCAGCCGGGTATTGCCCGGGCGGACGGCGGTGTTCATCGCGCACCGGTTGTCAACGATCAAGGATTGCGACCGGATCATTGTGCTGGACGAGGGGAGAATCGTGCAGGACGGCACCTTCGAAAATCTCCGCAACGAGCCCGGGCTCTTCCAAAGAATGGTGGAGAGCGACGACTTCTGAGCCGCCTTTTCTGTCCATCGCGTCCATCGCGTCCATTGCGTCCATTCTTCAGAAAGGGACCTAAAGGACCCAAAGGACAAAAGGGACCTAAAGACCCCCGCCCAGCTTCACGATCGCCGCATAATGCTCTCTTGAGACCGGCATCACCGAGAGCCGGGAGCGCTTGATCAACCCGATCTCCCCAAACTGCGCGTCCGCCTTGATTGCCTTCAACGTCACCGGGTTCTTCAGCGGCTTGCGCGGCTCGAGCTCCACCGCCGACCAATCGCCCTCCCCCGAAGTGGGATCCACAAAGGCCGTCCCGGTCACCTCGGCCGTCCCGACGACGGCCTTCTGCTCGCCGCTGTGGTAATATAGCACCCGGTCGCCCGGCTTCATCTCCCGCAAAAAATTGCGCGCCTGGAAATTACGCACCCCGGTCCAGTCCGTCTTCTGATCGACGCAAAACTGTTCCCACGAGTAGGTTCCCGCCTCGGACTTCACCAGCCAGTGTTTCATCCCGCCAGTATAGCTCCATCGAGGCCGATGCAATGCCGTTGTCCGAGCGCGGGTAGCACGCGAAGGGTTGCATTCTGCGGAAGCCGCCCGTAAAAGTGCGCCGGCCCCGCTTCGGACCGCGGGCGCCACTCCCATGGTAGCAGGCATCGAAACGCAGCGCCCGCGCAATCTGGACGCCAAACGCTCCGCCGCGATCCTTTACGGCGATTGGGGCACCAGCAAGGCCTACGTCATCGGTCTTGCGTTCGCGTTCTCCGGGTACAGCTCGTTCTGGATCATCGCCGCCATGTGCGCGTTGACCACCTTGGTGGCGGTCAATTACATCGTCATCTGCAAGCATTATCCTGACGGCGGCGGCGTGTACGCCAGCGTGCGGCACCGCTCGGAGATCATCTCCATCGTCGGCGCGTTCCTCCTGATCGCCGATTACATCGTGACGGCGGCCTTGAGTTCGCTCTCGGCGTTCCAATACCTCGGCGTGCCCCACCCGGAGAAATTCGCGGCGCTGGCGATTGCGGTGATCGGCGCGTTGAACTGGTTCGGCCCCAAACACACGGGCGGGCTGGCGTTTGCGGTCTCGATCCCCACGGCGATCGTCGTGGTCCTGCTGGGCGTCTTCAGCGTGCCGCACCTCGGGGAGGCGTGGCATAATCTCCAGCCCCTCCACGGCGGTTTCATGCCCAACTGGACCGCCTTCGTGAGCATCGTGCTCGCCCTATCCGGGGTCGAAGCGGTGGCCAACGCGACGGGCGTGATGAAACTCAATCACGACTCACCGGCGGACAAGCCGAGCGTCTCCCACACGTCCACCCCGGCGATCCTCTGGATCATGGGCGAGGTCGTGTTTTTCACGGCGCTGCTCGGGCTGGCGATGCACGCGTTGCCTGCGCTCCACATCACGACGCACGATGCCCTCGACGCGACCATCGACGGGCGCCACCCCGGGGTAGACGCCGCGGGCATCCCGGGCGTGCGCGATTACATGCTGCGCTACATGGGCGACACGTTCGTGAGCCAGGCGTTCCACTCCCCGGCGGCCGGGCACGTCATGGGGATCGTCGTCAGCATCGTCTTCGGCGTGCTGCTGCTCTCGGCGGTGAACACCGCGTTGGGCGCGCTCATCAGCACGGAATACCTGATGGCGCGCGACAACGAGTTGCCGTCGATCTTCCGCAAGCTCAACGGCTTCGGCGTGCCGACGTGGGGCATCGTGGTTTCCACGCTGATCCCGCTTTCGCTCGTGCTGGTGGTCAGCGACCTTTCCGGGTTGGCCGAGCTCTATGCGGTGGGCGTGGTCGGCGCGATTGCGACCAATCTCGGCGCCAGCTCCACCGATCGGCAACTCGGGCTCAAGCGGTGGGAACGCGGGTTGATGTTCCTGACGTTCATCGTGATGGCGGTGATCGAGTTCTCGCTCCTGGCGGACAAACCGGCGGCGCGCATCTTCGCGGTGACGGTGCTGGCGATCGGGTTGATCATGCGCGCGCTCGCCCGGGAGGAGGCGCAGCGCGGCGTCTTCATCCTGGTGCTGGTGATGGTGATCGGCGTTTACATCGAGGAACCGCACGCGGGTGTGCTGCTGGTGACGCTGCTCGCTGGCGGCCTCATCCTGCGCGGCGTCCTGGGCGAACGGATCGCGAAACGCAAGGCAAAGGCAGGCCCCGTTGCGACCCCTCTGCCGATCCCGGGAGAACGCCGGGCGGACGAAACCGTTTTCCCCACTGCGGACGCCGACATGGCGATCAATCCGCCGTTGCTCTGCGCGGTGCGCGGCATTGGCAAGACGCTCGATTTCGCGTTGGAAGAGGCGCGGGAGAGCAAGCGTCCGTTGTACCTTCTTTTTGTGCGCGAGCAACTGGTGCTCACCAGCGAGGATCGCAAGCGCAAGTGGCGCGACGACGACGAGGCGAAGGTGATCTTCGGCTACGCCCGCGCGAATGCCGGGGGCGTGACGATCCTGCCCGGCTACGCGGTGAGCGATTCGCCGGCGGACACGATTGTTGATTTCGCCGCGACGGTGGGCGCATCGCGCCTGTTGCTGGGCGCGCCGCAGCGCAGCGGATTGATCAACCTCCTGCGCGGCAACATCATCCGCCAGGTCGCCGACGCCCTCCCCGACACGATCCACCTGCTGGTGTACGCGTGAGGGGAACGGATCTCGCACGGAGGACGCGGAGAGCACGGAGGGTGAAGATGGCTTCTGCCTTTCCTTCTCCGTGCCTCCGTGACCTCCGTGCGAGACATCCCAAACGCCGCGCTGGGCAAACGGCCGGCGCATGGTAGACTGCCCATCCACTTTCCTTCTTCCCTATTTTCCGCGCCGATATGAGCACCAGCTACAAAGAAACGCTCAACCTCCCCAAGACCGAGTTCCCCATGAAGGCGAACCTCGTGGCGCGCGAACCCGAAACCCTCAAACGCTGGGAAGACGCCGACCTCTACGGAAAAATCCAGGCCGCCCACAAAAACGACCCGCTCTATTTGCTCCACGACGGCCCGCCCTTTGCCAATGGCGACGTCCACATGGGCACGGCGCTCAACAAGATTCTCAAGGACCTCGTGGTCAAATCCAAGACGATGGCGGGTTTTCGGGCGCCGTTTCTGCCCGGGTGGGATTGCCACGGGTTGCCGATCGAGTTCAAGGTTGTCAAGGAAACGCGAGGCCTGAGCCCGGTCGAGGTCCGGCAAAAGAGCGAGGCGCTCGCCCGCAAGTACATCGACATCCAGCGCGCTCAATTCAAGCGGCTCGGGGTGTTTGGCGATTGGGAGCACCCTTACCTGACGCTCGATCCCGCGTACGAGGCGACGATCCTGCGTTCGTTCGCGACCATGGTGGATCATGGGCTCGTCTACCAGAGCAAGAAACCCGTCTTCTGGAGCACCGGGGCCGGCACCGCGCTGGCCGAGGCGGAGGTCGAGTACCAGGAGGAGGACGCCCCGGCGATTTACGTTAAATTTCCGCTCGTCAGCGGCCCGCTCGCGGGCAAGGCGAGCGTCGTGATCTGGACGACCACGCCGTGGACGCTGCCCGCGAATCTCGCCATCACGGTGAATCCCGGCTTCAGCTATGGCGCGCGCGCGTTTCGCCATCCGCAGACCGGCGCAACCGAGACGCTCGTGCTGGCCAACGCGCTCGTCGATTCCTTCTGCAAGGCGACCGGGTACATCCGCGACACGAGCCGCGAGGCGGAGGAGAGCGCGACGACGTTCCTGGGGTCGGAGTTGGAGGGTTGGAAGGCGCGGCATCCTTTCCTGGAGCGCGATTCGCAATTGATCCTGGGCGAGTTCGTGACCCTGGAGGCCGGCACCGGCTGCGTGCACACCGCGCCCGGGCACGGCAACGACGATTACGCGGTCGGCCGCAAGTACGGGCTCGACGTCCTCTCGCCGGTCGACGACGACGGCAAATTCACCGAGGAATGCGGTGTGCCGGAGTGGGTCGGCAAGTACGTGTTCGACGCCAACCCCGACGTGATCACGCTGCTCAAGCAACGCGGAATGCTCGCTGGCGAGGGCACGATCCATCACACCTACCCGCACTGCTGGCGGTCGAAGACGCCGATCATTTTCCGCGCGGTGGAGCAATTCTTCATCCGCATGGATGAGCTGCGGCCCGCGGCGCTGAAAGCGATCGACGAGGTAAAATGGCTGCCGCCCTGGGGCCGCAACCGCATCTACGGGACGGTCGAGACGCGGCCGGATTGGTGCATCTCGCGCCAGCGCAGCTGGGGCGTGCCGCTCCCGGTGTTCTACGATGCCGCCGGCGTGCCGATCCTGCGCGTGGATTGGATCAACAAGGTCGCCGATCTCGTCGAGAAAAATGGGACGAACATCTGGTTCGATCCCGCGGATGATTCCATCGCCAAGGCGCTCAAATTGCCCAAGGGCGTCACCCGCCGCAACGACACGATCGACGTGTGGATCGACTCCGGCGTGAGCCACGAGGCGGTGGTTAAAAAAATGCTCGGCGTCGATGGCCCGGCCGATCTGTATCTGGAAGCGACCGACCAGCATCGCGGGTGGTTTCAATCGTCGCTGATCACATCGGTCGCGATGAACGGACGTTCGCCGTACAAGGAGTGCCTCACGCACGGGTTTGTCGTGGATGTCGACACCCGCAAAAAGATCTCGAAGTCAGCGCAGGGTCAGTACACGAAGCCGACCGAGGCCGAGCATTTTGTCAACAAGCATGGCGCCGATATTCTGCGCCTGTGGGTCAGCAGCGTGAACTACGCGGATGAGGTGCCGTTTGGCGAAGAGATGTTCGCGCGGCTGGCGGAGACGTATCGCCGCGTGCGCAACACCCTGCGCATCCTCCTTGCAAACCTGGGCGACTTCGACGCGAGCCGGGACATGGTCGCCGACGAAGAGTTACCTTTTGTCGACGCCTGGGTGCTCAATCGTTTGCAGGAAGTCATCGCGACGTGCCGCCAGGCTTATGAAGCGTTTGAGTTCCACAAGGTTTACCACACGCTCAATCAATTCTGCGCCGTGGACCTGAGCAGCCTCTACGTCGACATCACGAAGGATCGCATGTATTGCGACGCGGAGAATTCGCCGCGCCGCCGGGCGACGCAGACGGTGATGCACCGCGTGTTCGACGCGTTGTGCCGTCTGCTGGCGCCGCTTTGTCCGTTCACCGCGGAAGAGGCGTGGGGATTTTTCGGCAAGACGGACTCGATTCATCTAACCTTGTTTCCCGAGGTGGAAGAGAAGTATCGCAAGCCGGAGCTCACGGCGCAGATCGAGGAACTGCTGGGTCTGCGCGCCGCGATTTCGCAGGCAATCGAGCAGGCGCGGCAGGAAAAGCTGATCGGCAACGCTCTCGAGGCGCACGTGACCTTTGAGTTAGCTGACCCGGAGATGTTTGCAACCCTCGATGGTCGCGAGGAGGAACTGGAGGAGTTCTTTATCTTGAGTGACCTGACGTTCGTGCGCGGGCAGCAATCCAGCGTTGTCCTGAAGGCGACGGAGAACAAACGCTGCGAACGCTGCTGGCGCCATCGCCCGGCGGTGGGTCAGAGTGAGACTCACCCAGGGTTGTGCGACCGCTGTGAGGGCGTGGTGGTCGAGAAGATGGGGACATGAGTGCGTTCTCGATGCCGCGGCTGCTGATGTTAGTCACGCTGCCTCTCTATCTGCTCGATCAACTCACCAAGTATTTGGTCCAGACGTACATCTATCCTCGCCAACAGATCCCCGTCATCTCCGGGTTTTTCGATCTCGTCTATGTGACTAACACCGGCGCGGCCTGGGGGATGTTCCATGATAGCAACATGTTCTTCATCGCGCTCTCCATCGTCGCGCTCATCGTCATTGCTTTCCTCGGCCGCCAGAATGGCTTCGGCCAGCCGCTGCCGCAGGTCGGCTTCAGCTTGTTGATCGCCGGGATCCTGGGCAATCTCACCGACCGCTTCGTGCACCATCACGTCATCGACTTTCTCCAGTTCGATCTGCACGTGCCCGGGGCCAATCCATGGCCGTCGTTCAACGTGGCGGATAGTTGCATCTGCGTGGCGGTTGGCTGTTTCCTGCTCAGTTCCTGGCAGGAAATGCGCGCCCAACAACCCACCAACCGAACATCATAGACGACTCACGCAGGCGCGATGCCCGGCGGGAGGAAGGCGCTTGAATCCAGATGGAACGTCGCATTATCCCGTTGCAGACTCCTCAGGGTCACCTCCACGGTGTCGGCCAGCGTGTAACGGTCCAGCACGTTGGCAATCGCGTTGCGCACATCGAGCATCAACATGCGCAGACCGCAGTGCTCTTCATCCGGACACGTACATCGCGCATACGCCGTCTGGCTGACGCACGCGATCGGCGCCAGCGGGCCGTCAATCGACCGGACCACCGCGCCAAAACTGATCTCCTTCATCGGTCGCGCCAGCGTGTAACCGCCGCGCTTGCCCCGTCGGCTTTCGACGAACCCACCGAGCTTGAGCTGCACGAGGATCTGCTCGAGAAATTTCTCGGGCAGCTTCTCCTTCTCCGCGAGCTCGCCGATCTGCAACAAGGGCCGCCCGAGTTCCTGGGCGATTCCAAGGTCGATTAGCGCCCGAAGGGCGTATTCACCGCGCTTGGAGAGCTTCACCCTGCTAACATCCGTGAATCCGCCCGCCGGTTCAAGCGCCAAGCGATAAATCCTTGCGCTTGCCTTCCGACCCGCGACTGCCGCAAGGTGGCTCACCAATTTTCCCGCGATCTTTATGAGCCAATCCCCCGCCGCCTCTGACCGCAAACGCATCTTCGGCACGGACGGCGTCCGAGGCATGGCCAACGTCGAACCCGTCACCGCGGAGACCGCCTTGAAACTCGGTCGCGCCGCCGCGCACGTCATCACCGGCCTCGGCCGCGGTCAGGGCCGGGCGAATCCGCGGCCCACCATCGCGCTGGGCAAGGACACCCGCCAGAGCGGGTACATGCTCGAGGACGCGCTCGCCGCCGGGTTGATGTCGCTCGGGGTGGATGTCCTCCAGCTCGGGCCGCTCCCGACGCCGGGCGTGGCCTACATCACGCGGTCGCTGCGTTGCGACGCCGGCATCGTGCTCACCGCCTCGCACAACTCCTACGAGGACAACGGGATCAAGTTTTTCCACTACGACGGCTACAAGCTCGACGACTCCATTGAGCGCCGCATCGAGGACCTGGTCTTCAGCGGCGAGATCGAGAACATCCGCCCGACCGCCGGCAAGATCGGCCGCGCGCAACGCATCGACGACGCCCTCGGGCGCTACGTGGAATTTGCCAAGGGCAGTTTCCCGCGCGGGGTCACGCTCGACAAGCTGCGCATCGCGGTCGACGCCGGCAACGGCGCCGCCTACAAGTCGACCCCGTGCATCCTGCGCGAACTCGGCGCGGACGTTTACACGTTTCACAACAACCCTGACGGCACGAACATCAACCGCGATTGCGGCAGCACGCACCCGGAGGAGATCCAGCTCCTCGTCCGGCAGACGGGCGCGCAGATCGGCATCACGCACGACGGCGACGCCGACCGCGTGCTCCTCTGCGACGACCGGGGCGAAGTCGTCGACGGCGACGAGATCATGGCGATCATGGCCTGCGAATACCTGCGCCAGGGCAAGCTCGCGCACAACACGATGGCGGCGACCGTCATGAGTAACTTTGGCTTGGAGGAATGCGTCGGGGCCGCCGGCGGGAAGGTGATCCGCACGCAGGTGGGCGACCGTTACGTGATCGAGGAGATGGTCAAGAGCGGGCTCAATCTCGGGGGCGAGCAGAGCGGGCACATGATCTTCCGCGATTTCACCACGACGGGCGACGGGATCATCACGGCGTTGCAAATCCTGCGCGCGATGATGGATACGGGCAAATCGCTCAGCGAGCTGAAGACGTGCCTGAGCAAGTACCCGCAGGCGCAGCGCAACCTGAAAGTCGCGCGCCGCACCCCGCTCGAGGACCTGCCGGAGGTGAGTGCGCTGATCGAGGAAACAACGAAGGCGTTGCAGGGCAAAGGGCGCGTGTTGCTGCGCTACTCCGGCACGGAGCCCAAGGTGCGTTTGCTGATCGAAGGCCGCGAGCAGGAGAAGATCGACGCGCAGGCGGACCGCATCGCCGAAGCGCTGATCGCCGCCATCGGAACATAGGGCACGCCTCGTGAAGACCGGCCGCGCCAGCGAAACCTCCAAACTGATTGCGCGCGGCATTTTGCTTGCGGACAGGACGCCGTCCCTCCGGCCGCTGCTTCTCGGGGACAGTGCGGACTTGAGCCGCCGGTTGCTGCGGACCGCCGACGGGTCGCCCGGGTGGTTTGAACGCGGATTGGATCACCCGACTTTCCGAGCGGCGCTGCTGAGGCTGGAGCGGTTCGTCCTCCCGGGAGCGCTGGTTCATTGGCTCGCGCGCAAGCAACTCCTCGACGCGCATGCGCAGGAAGCGCTGGCGGCGGGCTGCTCGCAGATCGTTGTGCTCGGCGCCGGGCTGGATACCCTCGCCTGGCGGCTGCGCAACCGAGCGGCCTGCTTTGAGTTGGATCATCCGGAGACGCAAGCGGCCAAGCGGAGAACCCTGGCAGCCGACGTGACCCTTGCGCCGGTCGATCTCATGCACGAGTCGGCGCCGGCTGCCTTGCGCGCCCTGGCCAACTTCGACTCCGCGCAGCCCACGATGTTCGTCGCGGAGGGTCTGCTGATGTATCTTGCGCCGGGGCGGGTCGAGCGCCTGTTTGAAGAGTTGGCTTCGGTCAGCGCGCCCGGGAGCCGATTTGCGTTCAGCTTCATGGAGGCGCGTCCGGGCCGGTCCCTCGCCTTTCATAACGCGACGCCCCTGATCGACTGGTGGCTGCGTTGGCGTGGTGAGCCGTTCCGCTGGGGGCTGGAGCGCTCGGAGATCGGCTCGTTTGCCGCGCGGCATGGTTGGAGGCTGGCCGCGCTGAGCTCGCCCGAAGAGCTGCGGAGTCGCTTCCTTGCGCCCCGCGGCTTGCAATCAGCGCCGCTTGCCATTGGCGAGTCGGTCGCGCTGGTTCATCTTGCAGCCGGATGAACGCGCTGGTCGTCAACGACATTCACTCGCGTCTGAACGAGACGCGCGTCGCGCGTCTCCTGGAGCCAGTCGGGTTGCCGGCGATCGTCGAACTCGTGCGCGCCGCCGGCCACGCCGGGGCGCAGATCTCCGTTTGCGGCGGCCGCCACGCCATGGGTGGGCAACAATTCGGCGCCGAAACGTGGCTCCTAGACCTGAGCAAACACGCGACGGCGCATTCGCTTGACCAGGAGCGCGGCTGGTTATGGGCCGACGCCGGAATCCAATGGCCGGCGGTGATCGACCAGTGCGCCGCGCTGCAAGCCCCGGGCCCCTCACGCTGGGGCATCCGCCAGAAGCAAACCGGCGCGGACAACTTGTCGCTGGGCGGCGCGCTCTCCGCCAACGTGCACGGCCGCGGCTTGCGCATGCGCCCCATCATCGAAGACGTGGAAGCATTCACCCTGGTCGACGCCCAAGGCGAAGTGCGCCGCTGCAGCCGCACGGAAAACCGCGAACTCTTCTCCCTGGCCATCGGCGGGTACGGCCTTTTTGGGATCATCGCCGATGTCACCTTGCGCCTCATGCCGCGCGTGCGGGTGGAACGGCGCGTCGAGATCCTCAACCTGGATGAACTCCTGCGCGTCCCCGCGGAACGCGACACCCGCGAGTGGCTCTTCGGCGATTTTCAGTATTCCATCGACGAGCGTTCGCCGGCCTTCCTGCGCCGGGGCGTATTTTCCTCCTACCGCCGGGCGCCCGACCGCCAGCCGGCGCCCGACGAGCAGCGTCGCCTGTCGGACGACGACTGGCGGACCCTCCTCCTGCTCGCGCACACGGACCGCGCCCAAGCCTTTGAACGTTACTCCGCGTATTACCTCTCGACCAACGGCCAGCGCTACTGGAGCGACACCCACCAGCTCGCCGCCTACCGCGAAGGATACCACGCGGACATCGACCGACAAACCGGCGCTCCCCATCCCGGAAGCGAAATGATCACCGAGATCTATGTCCCGCGCGAGGCCCTTGGCGCCTTCATGACGGAGGCGGCGGAGTGGCTGCGCCGCGGCGAACTGCCGGTGATCTATGGCACGATCCGCCTGGTCGAGCGCGATGAGGAGAGCTTCCTCGCCTGGGCGCGCGAACCGTGGGCGTGCGTCATCTTCAACCTTTGCGTCCAGCACACGCCGGCCGGGTTGAACCGCGCGCAAGACGTTTTTCGCGGCCTGATCGATCTCGCCATCCGTCACGCCGGAAGTTACTATCTGACGTATCATCGCTGGGCGACTCGCGAGCAGGTCGAGACGTGCCACCCGCGCATCCGCGAGTTTTTGCGGTTGAAAGAAAAGTACGATCCGGCGGGACGGTTTGCCAGCGATTGGCACCGGCACTGCGTGGGGTTATTCCCGCCGGGCGCGTGACTCCACCGTTCTTTGCTTGCCGAATTGCCGTCTTCAGGTAAAAACCGAGAGACATGAAACTTCACGGCCAACGGTGGGTCGCAGCATGGCTGGTGGCCGCGGGCCTGCTCCTGACGGGCACGGCTGCCATGGCGGCCGTCCGCGTCTGGACGGATGATCTCAACCGCACCTGGCAGGGTGAATTCCTGCGCATGGACGGACCCTCCGCGGTGTTCCTCGTCAACGGCAAGGAATCCCCCTTCCCGCTCGCCCGCATGAGCACGGCGGACAAGGTGCTCATTTTCAAGCTCCGCACGGCCCCGCAACCCGCGGCCACCCCCGCCC
>CAXUAZ010000051.1:0-20855 GCA_964249195.1 uncultured Chthoniobacterales bacterium | reverse complement strand
GCGCCGCCCCCAACGAAAACACCGCAACCCCCAGCCGCCGGCCAAAGTGCTCCGAAGCCCGCACGTGGTTAGCGTTCGTGAGGAACACGCCAGCCGCCGGCGCTCCCGCCGCCGCCAGCAACTCCTCGAGCGCCGCCTCCCTCAGCGGGATCGGATCCACGAACAACAACCCTCCGCCCACGACTACCGCGCTCGCCGAGAGGTCCACCCTGCTTTCCCGATCATACCCATCCCACCGAAACAGGCCGCCGCCCAGATCATCAAATTCATCGACAGGTTGCATTGAGGGAATTCGATGAACTGACGCGCGTCCAAAAAACGGCCCCACTTTTTACCAAACGACTGAAACGGACTCGACCGCCAACGTGGATTGCCACAATTTGCTCCCAATGCCGAAGATCGCGTTCTGGAACATCTTCCAAAGAACCAACGCGAGCCTAGTCGCGGAATTGATGGCGAGCCGCGGCATCGAAATCATGTTGCTAGGCGAACAGGGGTTCAAGGCGGCGGAATTGATCGGCGCCTATAATCGCCTGACGGGCCGCGCGTTGTACGAGGTGATCGGCGTGCGGGGTCTTCCGTTCGAGCATAGGGTGCGCTTTTACTCTACCTTCCCAGAAACGGTCTTCCGCTCGATTACAGATCACCCGCGTTATTCAATCAAGGAGTATCGACCGCAGTTCGGGTTGCCCCTGACGTTGGTTGGGGTTCATCTGCCCAGCAAGAACTCGAGGAAACCGGAGGATCAAGCGTCGGCGGCAGGTCGCACCGCCCGGCGCATCCGCGAAGTGGAGAACCAGTCAGGCCACGATAGAACGATCGTCATTGGCGACTTCAACATGGATCCATTTGAGACGGCGATGATCGACAGCGACATCTTTCACGCGGTGATGGACCGGCGCATCGCCCAGGGAGGTTGGCGGACGGTCGATCAGGAGGCGTGCCCCTATTTCTACAATCCGATGTGGAAATCAATGGGAGACCACACCGCGCCTGCTCTCGGCACGTATTATTTAGGGCCGGACAGCTTTGCCAGCTACTTCTGGCACACCCTTGACCAGGTGTTGTTGCGACCGTCTTTGCTTGCGCACTTCCGCGATCAGGATTTACATGTGGTAGATTCAATCGGGGAGACTTCGTTGCTGTCGCCACGCGGTCTTGGTCCCGACCGGAAAATCTCTGACCACCTTCCCATCGTGTTGCAGTTGACCACCTGATTTATGAGCATCGAGAGCTTGTGGGGCACTTTGCCGATCGCGGCAAAAATTGAGACGCCGGTCTCGATTCTTCGCAGTCAGGCGAGCGCGCTGGAGAAGCTGACCTCAGGCAGGTTGACCGGGCACGTTATCACCGAAAAGGGAAAGAACGATTGGGTGTACCACCTGTTTCGCATCGTGGCGCCGGCTTTGAGCAACTACTCCGTTGATATCCTCAGCCTTCGGCACGGCGTGATGATCTATCCGGTGCGCGTGGAAGTCGCATCTGCAGACGAATCGATGGATGCCAATTGCGCAAACCCCGAGGAGCTAAAAGCGAGCCTGGAAGAAATTCTTCAATCGGAGCGCACTCGGGCGATCGTGACCTCCCTGTTTGCGCAGATTGAGGATGAGTCCACGCCGTCGCTGGCATCCCTGCATTCTTCATAGCTCGCCGACGGCGGGTTGCGCCGTTTTCCTTGAGGCGGGGAAAAGACGGCATTTGCCGCAGCGAGCATCGTCACAGCTGCGTGCTCAACCGGGCTTTGGCGGAATCCGATTCCGTGGCGCGCGAGTTGCTCAAGAACTCGGGCAGCCAATCCGTTTCCACCAACGCCCATGTACACCTACGCTTACCAAGTCCGGGACAATCAGGGCAAGATCACTTCCGGAGTTCAGGACGCCCTGAACGAAGAAAACGCCATCACGAGCCTCATGAGCCGCGGCTTGATGGTCCTCACCATCAGCCAGAAAGGCGCCGCCAGTAAGCGCAAGAAAATCACCACCGTCAAGGAGACCGACCTGGTGCTTTTCACCCGCCAGCTCGCGACCATGATCGACGCCGGCATCCCGCTCGTCGGCGCCATGACCGCCCTGTACGAGTCCGCCGATCCCAAACGCCAAAAAAACCTCCGCGGCGTCATCGGCGACCTCACCTCCCGCGTGCAGGGCGGCGAGAGTTTCAACGCCTCCCTCGCCAAACACCCCCTCATCTTCAATCGCCTCTACATTAGCATGGTCAAGGCCGGTGAGACGGGCGGTTTGCTCGCCGACATCCTCGACCGGCTCGCCGGCTTCCTCGAGGCCAGCGCGCGTCTGCGCAAGAAGATCAAGTCGGCGATGACGTATCCCGTCGCGGTCATCTCCATCGCCGTGATCATCACGACCTTCCTCATCGTGCGCGTCGTGCCCGTCTTCGCCGACATCTTCAAGGATTTCGGCAAGGAGTTGCCTGGGCCCACGCAGTTGCTCGTCGATCTGAGCGAGTTCATGCGCGGTTACTGGTGGGTCATCATCATCAGCCTTGTCGCCGTGTTCTTCGGCTTGAAAGGCTTCATGAAGACCAAGGTCGGTCACGAGCTCTGGAACCGCTGGCAGCTCAAGCTCCCGATCTTCGGCGGCCTGATCCACAAGATCTGCATGAGCCGGTTTGCGCGCACCTTCTCGCAGTTGATCCGCAGCGGCGTGCCTATTCTTGAGACGCTCGAGATCGTCGGCGGCAGCTCCGGCAACACCGTCATCGAGCAATCCATCAAGGGCGTCAGCAGCGACGTGGAAAAAGGCGACAACCTCTCCGTCGCCCTCTCCAAGAAAACCATCTTCCCGCCCATGATGCTCCGCATGGTCGCCGCCGGCGAATCCACCGGCAAGATCGACGAGATGCTCGAGAAAATGGCCGACTTCTGGGACGAGGAAATCGAGGCCACCCTCGCCGCGCTCACCTCTCTCCTGGAGCCCATCCTCATCGTGATCCTGGGCGTGATCGTCGGCGGCATCGTCATCGCGCTCTTCCTCCCGATCTTCAAGATGAGTGAAGTCGTTTCCGGGTAGAAACCGCTTGCCGGCGGTTTAACCGGCGGTCGCTTGTTTATGGTCCGCGCTGAGCCCCATCGTTCGTTTTTCAATAGGGACACACCCGGCCATCCGGCGGACGACCGGTACCGCGCCATCGTGGAGCTTGCCCTCGATGCCCTGATCGTCTTCGACGACGACGGCTGCTGCGTCGAGGCCAACGCCGCGGCTGCCGCCTTGATCGGCGCCCCGGCCGACGAGATCGTCGGCCGGCGGCTCGACCGGTTCATTTCCCTGCCCGCCGCCGAGAACGAAGCGGAGGCTTTCGTCCTGTGGGCGGGATTGCTCGCGCCGGGCCATCAATTTCGCCACTGCGTCGCGTTGCGGGCGGACGGCGCCCGGCGCATGGCGAGTTGCCGTCTCAACCTCCACTTCGTCCCGGGCTTCAACCTCTGCCAGATGCGGGACGACTCCGACCTCAAGCAGGTCGAAGACAGTTATCGCACCCTGGTCGAGATCACCCACACCGGGTACGCCATCCTGGATCCCGATGGCCGCCTCGTCGACGCCAACGCCGAATACGTGCGCCTGAGCGGGCACACTGCCCTCGCACAAGTCGCCGGGCGTTGTTGCCTGGAATGGACCGCCCTCGCCGACCGCGCGCGTTGCGCCGCCCGGCTCGCCGCGTGCGGCGCCGGAGAATCCGTGCGCGATCTGGAAATCGATTACCGCCATGCGAGCGGGCGCCTCCAGCCCGTCGAGCTCAACGCCTCCGCGATCGACACCCCGGACGGCGTCCGCGTGCTGGCCCTTTGCCGCGATATCTCCGACCGGCGCCAGGTCCAGCAGGTCTTGCGCGCCGCCCACGACGCGCTCGAAGACCGCGTCCGCGAACGCACCGCCGAGCTCGCCCAAGCCAACTCCGAGAATCATTCGCGCGCCTTGCGGCAGGAGATCGTGGCCAACTTCGGGCACCACGCGCTCATGGGCGCCTCGGCCGATACCCTGATGCGCGAAGCGGTGGAAACAATCGCGCGCACGCTGGGCGTCGAACTCTGCGAGGTGCTGGAGTTAAAACGGCCCGCCCCCGGCGACCCGTCGGGGCCCGACGATCTCGTGATGCGGGCGGGATTTGGCTGGCCGAGCGACCGGTTCGACCAGCGCGTTTCCAACAGCGAGGCAAATACGCTGGAGGGCGCGGTGTTGCGCGGGCACGACGCGCTGGTGTTCGAGGATCTGGCGGCGGAGACGCGGTTCGAGCCGCCGGCGCGCCTGCTGGCGTTGGGCGCGGTGAGCGGGCTTTGCACGGTGGTCAACGGGGAGGCCCAGCCTTTTGGCGTCCTGAGCGTGCACTCGTGCAAGCGGCGCCCGTTTAACTCCGACGATCTCTACTTCGTCCAATCCATCGCCAACGTGCTGGCCGAGGCGCTCGAGCGCCAGCAAGCCGAAGACACCGTGCGCAAGGCGCAACGCGAGGCCATGCAGGCCAACAACGCCAAGAACGAATTCCTCTCGCGCATGAGCCACGAGCTGCGCACGCCGCTCAACGCCATCCTCGGCTTCAGCCAGCTTCTGGAGATCGAAGAACTCGGGGCCAGCCAGCGCGAGAGCGTCGACCAGATCATCCGCGCCGGAGGCCATCTGCTGGACATGGTCAACGAGGTGATGGACATCGCGCGCATCGAGGCCGGCAACCTGGCGCTCAGCACCGAGGCGATCTCGCTGCGCCAGCTCGTGCGCGAGACCTCCGATCTCATTCGTCCGCTCACGGGCGAACATCTCATCAGCATCACTCTTCTGCCGGAGCTGGCGGAGAGCGCCCACTGCGTCCTGGCGGATCGGCAGCGCCTGCGCCAGGTGGTGCTCAACCTTCTTTCCAACGCGGTGAAGTTCAATCGCGAAGGCGGCCGGATCACGGTGGGGCTGGGAACGAGTTCGCGCGCGGGTTTTTTGCGTCTGGAGGTGGCCGACACGGGGATCGGCATCTCGGCGGAGAAGGCGAGCCGGCTTTTCACGCCGTTCGACCGCCTGGGGGCCGAAAACACGGCGGTAGAAGGGGACGGGATTGGCCTGGCGCTCTCCAAGCGCCTGATGGCCGCGCAGGGCGGCGAGTTGGGTTACGACCAGCAGGCGGACGGCTCACGTTTCTGGATCGAATTGCCCTGCGCCGAGGCGCCCGCGCTGGAGAAACTGCCGCTGGACGTGATCCACACGCTGTTCGACGAAACCGCGCCAGAGCTGCCGGATCCCGCGACGCCGCCCGGCAATCCGCGCACGGTCCTGCACATTGAGGACAACGAGTCCAACCGTCTTTTGGTGGAGATGCTTTTCGTGCAGCGGCCATTTTTGAATTTGGTATCGGCCGCGCGGGGGCAGGAGGGCTTGAAGCTGGCGTTGGACCGGCGCCCTGATTTGATCCTGTTGGACATGCACCTCCCCGACACGTCTGGGGAGGAGGTGTTGCATTCATTGCGGGCCGACGACCGGACGCGCGGGACGCCGGTGGTAGTGATCAGCGCGGACGCAAGCGGCCCGCGGATCCGCCATTTAAGAGAAGCCGGCGCCGACGACTATTTAACGAAGCCCTTCAACGTGGGCCAATTCTTCCGCATGTTGGACGAGCACTTGGTCGAGGCTCACTGAGCGCCCACGCCGTCTGCTCCCTTGGAGGGTCACGCTTTGCCTTCGGCCATCTCCGCTCCGCTCCGGTTGTCGTGCTCCATGATTGACTTGGAACGGGTGGGGTATTTTCCCACGCAATCCGCCGCTGATTACTCTGGCCCCTCATCGCCGCATCAGTTAAAGGTTTTCGCACAGCCAACCGGTTGGTTACGCCGCTTCGCTGCCCCCGGACTTCATGCCCGACTCCTCCTCCCAGCAGTTCCTCCGCGACCTGGACAAAAAACTCTGGTCCGCCGCCGACTCGGCGGACTCGGATTTCCTCCATGAGAGCTTTTAACACCATTGTCCTTCGCGAAGCGATACTGGCAGGCAAGGTCGAATGGTCCCGGCACGTCGTGCAGAAATTGGCCGAACGCGGCATCTCGCAACAAGCCGTCCGCGAAACCCTGCTCCACGGCGAGCGCATTCGCGACTACGCGGACGACCGACCTTTTCCCAGCGCGCTCTTTTTAGGTAATGTTTCCGGCAGGCCGTTGCACGTCGTGGCCGCTTGCGACGAGACGCAGCAACGCGCCTTTATCATCACCGCATACGAGCCTTCCCTGGAAATCTTTGAATCTGATTACAAAACCAAACGAAACGATGAGCACACAAACTGATCTTTGCCCGCTGTGCGGCGGGAGCAAAGCGCCGGGTAAAATCACGTTCACCGCGGATTTGGGGACGAGCCTCGTCGTGGTGCGGCGGGTGAGCGCCACGGTCTGCACGCAGTGCGGCGAAGAGTGGATTGATGACGCGACCGCGCGCCGTCTAGAAGGAGTCGTG
Source organism: uncultured Chthoniobacterales bacterium (assembly GCA_964249195.1). Classification (GTDB taxonomy): domain Bacteria; phylum Verrucomicrobiota; class Verrucomicrobiia; order Chthoniobacterales; family SZAS-18; genus CAXUAZ01. The sequence goes on along the minus strand of CAXUAZ010000051.1, from coordinate 14,421 downwards.
AACGAAGCGCGCGCGCAGCATCGAGAGCTGGAAGTCACCGCCTTCGCGTAAACCATCCCGGTACGGCCATGAACGTAGTCTGCGACCCTGAAGTAGATGTGCTGCGCGTGCTGTTTGGCGCCGCCGCCATCGAAGAAAACGACAAGGACAAACCATATCATGCCTGAATGGAAACAAACCCACCCTCGGCAACGAGGTGAATTTGCTCACAGGATTTCCATTCAAGAGCGAAAGTTACACCGATTCGCACGACAACATTTCCCTAGTGGACGAATCCACCGCCGTCCTCTTCCCTGAGCAATTTCAAAAATCCGAATTGGGCTTGATTCCTCAAACTGGTCGGTCGTCTGTTTGCCTGATGCCATTGCTTTTCTGGAGGGACGTGGATTACGAAATTGGCAGTACCGCGATGAGAGTATGAAATCTTTAAACATTCGCTGCATCGGGAGCGGCGATCTTGACATTGCAAAGGCGAACTCTATAAGCCTCGATGAGTTCAATAAAACCTACAGCCATTTTGCGCTCCTTGAGGACGATATCGTAATCTCTATCTCAGGCGCACTTGGGCTCCTCGCCATCGTTAGAGCTGATCATCTTCCGGTGATGCTCAACACGTCGATCATCCGAATGCGTGGCCGTGGTGAAGTCGGACTTGGTTACGTCTGGGGCCTTCTTCGATCCCAATACTTTCTTGCTGAGATGTTCGCAATGGCTGCACGCAGCGTTCAGCTGCGCTTCAGTCCTATGCATCTTCGCAAAATTTCGCTCCTTCGTCCTCCCGATGCCATTTTGAAAGCGTTTGAATCCGCAGTTCAGCCGCTTCTTAGAAAATGTCTCCACCTGCGTAAAGAGTCCCGCACCCTCGCCACCCTGCGCGACACGCTGCTGCCGAAGCTGCTGAGCGGCGAGATTTCCGTCAGCGACAACCGCGTCGACTTAACCATATGATCAAAACGCCATGATCCCCGACTGGAATATCTCTGCCGTTTTGCCCCCGGTCCGCCCGGGTGCGCTGGGCCACAGTCCAGACCGCTCGCCCTACGTGGCCTCATTTTCTCAGGTCGTGGAGCGTTTCGCAACTTCTGCGGAACGTATCAGGATTTTTCAAGGGCTGCTGGCCTATCGGGCAGCCTTGAAATCCCGCGGCATTTCGAGCGGTTTCCAGTGGCTCGACGGCAGTTTTTTGGAGCAAAAGGAAGCGATCCAGGCTGCCCCTCCAAACGATGTGGACGTGGTCACGTTCTTCCCGCTCCCGCCCGCGGTCGATCAAGCCGCGTTTGCCGGGCAAGTTGCGGATCTATTCGACCCCACCCAAACCAAGGTCACGTTTCGGGTGGATGCTTATCCGTTCGTTTTGGGTCAGAGCTTGGGAGCCGCTGAGGTGAGGCGCATTTCCTATTGGTACAGCATGTGGTCGCATCGCAGGAACGGTCTCTGGAAGGGGTTCGTCCAAGTGGACATCTCGCCAGATGAAGACCAAATTGCCGAGGCTCTACTGAGCCAGATTGAACAGGAGGTAGCTGCCAAGTGAACCACGACGAATACATCTACATATCCTCGGAGGTAAGTCAGTTGGAATTCCTCCTGGCCGAAATCCCGGCGGAAGACCTGATCGATCGGATGGGACTGGAAGCTCGATTAAAGTCTGCCCGCCAGATACTCCTGGGATTGAATCCAGTGCGGTTGGTCCGGAAGGCACGGCTGACATTTCGCGGTCGTCCGGTCTTCGGCTCGCGGGGAGTAGCAGCAGACTTTGGAGCAAAGGCCGCGGGAGTTTTTACAGATGCCTTCTCCGCTGTTGTAGCAGGCTTGACCGAAAACTTGCGTTACATGGGGCCGATTCCGGACAAAGAGAAAAATCAACTTCTTATCACTGGAACGGCACTAGCAGCCTGTTGAAATACTCAGCCATGCCGCGCGAGAGCTCAGTGGGCTGGATGGCAAGGCGCGTGCGACGCGCAGCCCCGCAGCGGGCTGTAAGGAGCGTGCAACGCCGCCAGATGGCCCACTGCGCTCGCGCCCTCCGGGTTGCGTCGCTTTTCGGCTTCTCCTGCGTTGCTCGTCAGTTGCAGACCACTGCGGGTATGCGCCTTCCTCGCGCCTTGGAGAAGCCGAAAAGCGAGAGCAACGCGGCATGGCTGAGTATTTCAACAGGCTGCTAGGCTCATTCGGCTTCGAATTCGAGCTTCCCGCCGCAGACGAGCTCCAATTTGCGCCGAATCGAGCTGAAGACGCGATGCAAAAGCTGGAAAACCTGTTCGAGGTGGCGGCGGTAGGAACGGATGACGACATCGCAGAATTGGTCGAAGAAATACATCCTCGGGCGGTAAAGAAGGCCGCAGAATTTTTGGAATACGTCGGAGAACACGAGGCATGGTGTGGTCTGGAATTCAAAGAGCACCTTTTCAGATTTGCCAACACAGAACAGGTGAAGATTTCAGCGGAACGCCTCAAATCCAGCAATATTAAGGAGTCTGATGAAGCTTTCAGTGGTGAATTCCAGGGTGTCCTGCCCAAGAGCAGAACTTTCGAGTTCAAGTTGCTCGATCAGGACGGCATTCTGAAGGGAAAGGTTGGCCCGGAAATCGCCGATGCGGATGTACTTAATCGAGAGTACCTGCACAAATTCGTGTCAGTCGAGTTCCACGTCATCCAAGTGGGTCAAGGTCGCCCCAGGTACACCTTGGCTGCTCTAGAAAGAATCAAATGATCGGCCCGGTCGCCAAAAACGTGATCACCGAAGACCAGCTCGACAACTTGCCACCGACCTGCTGCGCCGTGATCGCGACGCGTTGCAAAAACAGATCGCCGAGATGGAGCGGCGTCTCGAAGAAATCGAGCGCCAACCGCCTTTCACCTTCCGGGCGCAGCTCGCCGACGACGATTGGGTGGCCGGCCGCCGCGCCACGATCGACGCCGAGATCGCGCAATTGGAAACCCGGCTCGCCGCCTTCGAGCAATCACTCGCCGCCCTGCAAAAGCTCACGGATCATGGAACAATCATTGGCCAAAATTGATCCAGCGCTGCTGGCATTGATGCACGGCTCGTTCGGGAAGGACGGCGCGCTGCTGCCCTTCGCACGCGAGATCATGCTCGTGGAGTCGCAGATCGCAGGGACGAGTCATCGCGATTTGCAAGCGATCGAGCCCGCGCTCGTCCCCGGCACGTTGCTGGTCTTGCGGCGCGAGCCAGATAATACGCACGATTCGCTGGCGATCATGATTTTCAACGAGTCGGGCGCCCATCTGGGTTACGTGCCGCGAGCGAAAAACGAGGCGCTGGCCCGGCTGATGGATGCGGGGAAGATTTTATTTGCGAGGCTGGAGTCGAAGGCATGGCAGAGCGATTGGCTGCGGGTCGAGGTGCGCATTTTCCTGCGCGACAACTGAGACCGGCGCCTCGGCCTCTGGCTGGCGCCCAAGGAATTACAACGACCGTGGATGCGACCCGCTAGATGGCCGCCACTTTTGGGAGGAGGAACCAGATTTTGAAAACAAGTGCAATCTAAGGAAAGTCACCGACTCCGGGCGATCAGCCAATGTCGTCGTTGCGTCGTTGTGCCCTGAACGTCCGTCAGAGTTCGCCGCTGATTACTCTGGCCCTGCCCCGCCGCATCGGATAATTTAACGTCCTTCAGCTCCGCGCGAAGGCCAAGATGAACGCAGTCGAAATCGAGGAAGCCGTCTCACGGTTGGCAGAACTGCCGTTCGACGCCGAAAGTTTCCCGTTTGCCTTCCTCGAAGCCTTTAGCAACAAAGCGACGACGATCCAGCGGCTCCGCAGCGGCAACACGAACCAATCCGACCTGCCGGGAGCCGTCCTCCAGCGCAACAACATCCACCTCGCGGTCTGCCCCGAGGGCGAGGTGGCCGCCACTCTTGCCGCCCTGCGATCCAGCCCAAAGACCGCCAGCGCAAAGGCCAAGTTCATCCTCGCCACCGACGGCAAGACCTTCGAGGCCGAGAACCTCGCCGATGGGGAGACGGTCGCCTGCGCTTACCCAAATTTTCACGATCACTTCGGCTTCTTTCTCCCGCTGGCCGGCATCACCACCGTCCAGCAGATCCGCGAGAACGCCTTCGACATCAAGGCCACCGGCCGGCTCAACCGCCTCTACATCGAGCTGCTCAAAGATAACGAGGCTTGGGCCGCCGCGGACCGCCGGCATGACATGAACCACTTCATGGCCCGGCTCATCTTCTGTTTCTTCGCCGAGGATACGGACATCTTCAATGGCAAGGGCTTGTTCACGGCCACCATCGACCAGATGAGCGCGCGCGATTCCTCGAATACCCACGAGGTCATTTCCGAGGTGTTCCGCGCCATGAATACTCGGCTCGCGGACCGCTTAGTTTCAGGCGTCCGCAGTTGGGCCGATGTCTTCCCCTACGTCAATGGCGGCCTCTTCTCTGGCAGTCTGGACGTGCCCCGCTTCAGCAAGATCGCGCGCTCCTACCTGCTCCACGTCGGCGGTCTCGACTGGACGAAGATCAATCCCGACATCTTCGGCTCCATGATCCAGGCCGTGGCCGATGACGAGGAGCGCGGCGCCCTCGGCATGCACTACACCAGCGTGCCGAATATCCTGAAGGTTCTCAATCCGCTCGTCCTCGACGACCTGCGCACCAAGCTGGAGGAAGCGGGCGACAACGCGCGCAAGCTTCTCAACCTGCGCCAGCGTCTAGCTCACATCCGCGTCTTCGACCCCGCCTGCGGCTCCGGCAACTTCCTCGTCATCACCTACAAGGAAATGCGCGCCATCGAGGCGGAGATCAACGAGCGCCGGGGCGAACGAGAGAGCCGCTCCGCCATCCCGCTCACCAACTTCCGCGGGATCGAACTCCGGGATTTCTCCGCTGAGATCGCTCGCCTTGCCCTCATCATTGCTGAGTTTCAATGCGATGTACTTTATCGCGGGCAAAAGGAGGCTTTGGCTGAATTCCTGCCGCTCGACGCTGAAAACTGGATCACCAGCGGCAATGCCTTGCGGCTCGACTGGCTAAGCGTGTGTCCACCGACGGAAAAGGGGGTTAAGAATCGCGCTGATGATTTGTTCGGGACACCGTTGGATCAGCCTGAGATCGATTTTCAAAATCAGGGGGGAGAAATATACATCTGCGGGAATCCGCCCTATCTCGGATCAACGTGGCAATCACCTTTACAGAAGGAGGATGTTAGACGGATTTTTGAAAACCGAACGAAGACGTTTGGCGCTCTCGACTACGTTGCCTGTTGGTTTATGAAGGCGGCGGAGTATGGAAAGCACGCCAATTCGGTTGCTGCTTTTGTGGCGACAAATTCAATCTGTCAGGGGCAACAAGTGCCATTCCTGTGGCCTCTGATTTTTGAGACCGGACAGATCATTGCTTTTGCGCACACTTCTTTTAAATGGGCAAACCTTGCAACACATAACGCGGGAGTCACGGTCGTTATCGTGGGAATCACGAGGCGTCCCAACCCTCCTCGTCGTTTATTCTCGGAAGAACGTAACCGCCATACCATTAGCAAAGATGTTAATCACATAAATGCATATCTCGTTAGTGGTGCGGATATAGTCGTGAAAAAAGCTATGTCTCCTCTTACTGAAGTAAGCGTCATGGATTTCGGAAATAAAGCGGATGACGGTGGTTTTTTGACCCTATTGGCTGACGAGGTCGAGGAAATGTGCCTCGATCCTGAAGTCCGCAATCAATTCATTAAGCAGTTTTATGGCTCGAAGGAGTTTATCAACGGAGAAACGCGATATTGCATTTGGATTAAAGATGAGCATCTCGGCGATGCGAAAGAGGTCGCAGCGATCAACGACCGTATCGAAAGAGTTCGGACCACTCGCCTCAAGAGCAAAGACGCATATGCCCGCAGCCTTGCCTCTCGGTCTCATCAATTTAAGACGCCGCGCTTAGCTGCTAGAAACGTCATTATCACTCCACGTGTTAGTTCCGAGAATCGACCATATCTTCCTGTAGGCTACTTGACGAACTTCGCGGTAATAGGCGATCGTAACTTCGCTCTCTACGACGCGCCACTATGGAACATGGCTCTAATCGCTTCACGGCTCCATTGGGTTTGGATAGGAACAGTTTGTGTGCGGATGCGGACGGACTTTTCATACTCTAACACTCTCGGGTGGAATACCTTTCCCATCCCGAATCTCACCGACCAAAACAAAGCCGACCTGACGCGCTGCGCGGAGGACATCCTGCTCGCCCGCGAGGCGCATTTCCCGGCGACGATTGCCGACCTTTATGACCCGGAGACCATGCCGGCCAATCTCCGCGCGGCGCACGAACGCAATGACGAAGTGCTGGAGCGCATCTACCTCGGCCGTCGCTTCAAGAACGACACGGAGCGATTGGAAAAGCTTTTCAAACTTTACACCAAGATGACGGCCGGGCAGACCGCGCCGGCGAGACCAGGCAACCGCAAGCGAAACTCTCCGAAGCATGAGTGACGTAGTCCTTTACACGACCGAAGACAGGCAGACACGGCTGAATTTACGCGGGATGCGGGAGCCGTCTGGCTGACCCAACTCGAAATCGCCGAGCTTTCCAGATACCATCCGCCTCCCTGAGCGCCCAGAACGTTTTCGAGGACAAGGAGCTTGCCACCGATTCTTCCGCGCTTGGTGTTTGTCTGCCGCGGCAACATGGTTGTATGCGCTGACAGAGGCTTTTGGCAGGACAACGCGAATTGAGATCCATCCGTGGATGACAAAAGCGGTTGTCCGCCATATAGGTGCTTATTATGGCGGGCAACTTTAGTTGTCCGGTGCTAAGGAGCGACAAACGATCTTGTCTGCCAAAAACACGGTGTCATTGACATCAAGGCAGATTCAGGCAGACTATTGACATGCGGTTGGATATTTCCCACGCGGTTCTTTATCACGACGGAGCGTTTCCGCCCGCCGCGACAGATTACTGCGCGATATTGCCCGCGCTGTTAAAAGCGACGGATGCTTTGGCGCGTTACGATCAGATGCTGCGGGGGATGCACAACAGCGAGATTTTTCTCGCACCCTTACGCAATCAGGAAGCAGTCCTCTCATCCCGGATGGAAGGCACATTCAGCACCATGGATGAAATCATGCAACTGGAGGCGGAGTTTGCCGAAGGGGAAAAAAGACGGGACGACGAACAACGATCCGACGCGGTGGAGACTTACCTTTACCAGCGTGCCTTGCACACGGCCCAGCAACAGATGCACGAAGGCCGCCCGCTCTCGATCTCGCTGCTCCGCAGCATTCACCAGCAATTGCTCAGCTACGGCCGAGGCGCTCGGAAGTCGCCCGGGGCCTTCAAGACGGAGCAAAACTACATCGGCGAGCGCGGAAGCCGGGAAGTCAGTTATGTGCCGATTGCCCCAGAGAAGCTGGAGAGTGGAATGGATGCGCTTTTCGCCTTCATCGGTGATGCGTCGCGACCTATTTTGCTGCGCGCAGCCCTCGCTCATGTGGAATTCGAGGCATTGCATCCGTTTCAGGACGGTAACGGGCGGGTCGGACGAATGCTAATCACGTTGATGCTCTGGACCGAAGGAGCGATCTCGGCGCCGCATTTTTACATCAGCCGCTACTTTGCCGACCAGAAAGAGAAGTATATCGCCGCCATGCGGGCGGTATCTTCCCGAGGGGCATGGGACGAGTGGAGCGTTTTTTTCCTTGAGGCCGTGCATGAGCAGGCCCTCCATAATCTGGAGGTGGCGGGACGAATTCGGCAACTTTACGAAGAAATGAAGCCACGCTTCGCCGAGGTGCTGTGCTCGAAATGGTCGGTGCGGGCTCTGGATTTTGTTTTTACCTCGCCAGTTTTTCTTAACAGCCGCTTCACGAACAAGTCTGGCCTCCCCGAAAGAACGGCAGCACGCTTCGCCCGCGTGCTGCTGGCGGCTGGTTTGCTGCAAACGGTGCGCGAAGCGGCCGGGCGACAATCGGCCATCTACCGCTTCGAGCCGCTGATGGAGCTGGTGCGCGTGTAATTTTATTGCGCCTCTGTCATGACCTCCAACGAAAGCATTCCCTCTGTCTCCGTCCGCTATGCGCAGAACGGCAATTCCACGCAGCCCAACGCGCTGGGCATGCGGGCGATGCAGGAGCGCGCCTACCAGAAGCGCGGCGAGCAGTATTTACTGATCAAATCGCCTCCGGCCTCCGGCAAGAGCCGCGCGCTCATGTTCATCGCGCTAGACAAGCTGGATAACCAGGGGCTCAAGCAGGCGATCATCGTCGTGCCTGAGCGCTCCATCGGCGCAAGCTTCCATGATGAGCCCCTGACCGAGGCCGGCTTTTGGGCGGATTGGAAGGTGGAGCCGCGGTGGAATCTCTGCGACGCTCCGGGCACGGACAACGGCGGCAAGGTGGATTCGGTGAAGGCGTTCCTGGCCAGCAGCGACAAGGTGCTGGTTTGCACCCACGCCAGTTTTCGCTTCGCGGTGGACAAATTCGGCGTCGCGGCCTTCGACGACCGTCTCCTTGCCGTGGACGAGTTTCACCATGTCTCAGCCAACCCGGACAACAAGCTGGGCGCGCATCTGGCCGAATTCGTCGCGCGGGACAAGACACACATCGTGGCGCTGACCGGCTCTTATTTCCGCGGCGACGCGGAGGCGGTGCTGCACCCGGAAGACGAGGCGAAGTTCGATACCGTCACCTACACCTATTACGAGCAGCTCAACGGCTACCAGTATCTTAAGCAGCTCGACATCGGCTATTTCTTCTACACTGACTCTTATCTCACGAGAAATCGGGAAACGGACAAATGCATCTTCGATGTCCTGCGACCGGACGAAAAGACGATCATCCACATTCCCAACGTCAACGCGCGCGAGAGCACGAAAGACAAGATCCGGGAGGTGGAGGACCTCGTCCACGGATTGGGCGAGTGGCAGGGCGCGGACCCGACGACGGGCTTCCAACTCGTCAAGACGCCGGAGCGAAAGGTGCTCAAGATTGCCGATCTGGTGGATGACGACCCGACCAAGCGGGAGCGAGTGGCCGCCGCGCTGCGGGACCCAACGCAGAAGAACAATCGCGACCACGTAGACATCATCATCGCGCTGGGCATGGCGAAGGAGGGGTTTGACTGGATCTGGTGCGAGCACGCTCTGACGGTGGGCTATCGCTCCAGCCTCACGGAGATCGTGCAGATCATCGGACGTGCCACCCGCGATGCTCCGGGCAAGACGCGCACCCGCTTCACCAATCTCATCGCGGAACCGGATGCCGCCGAAGGCGCCGTGACCGAAGCGGTAAACGACACGCTCAAAGCCATCGCCGCCAGCCTGCTCATGGAGCAGGTGCTGGCGCCGCGGTTCGAGTTCAAGCCGAAGCACCCGACCAATGAGCCCACGCCCGGCTTTGACTACGGAGAGGGCGGATACGATCCCGGCAAATGCAACGTGGGCGTGAACGACCAGACGGGGCTGATCCAGATGGAGATCAAGGGCCTGGTGGAGCCAAAGAGCGACGAAGCCGTGCGCATCTGCCGCGAGGATTTGAACGAACTGATCACGGCCTTCGTGCAGGAGAAGGCGACCGTGGAGCAGGGGCTGTTTAACAAAGAACTGGTCCCGGAAGAACTGACACAGGTGCGCATGGGCAAGATCGTGAAGGAGGTCTATCCGCACTTGGCGGAGGAGGATCAGGAAGCCGTCCGGCAGCACGCCATTGCGGCGCTAAATACGGTGCAGGAGGCCAAGCGGCTCTTGACGGAAGCGGGCGTGGACGCATCGAAGAACACGGCGTTAATCGACGGGGTGCGGAAATTCGCGATGGACGTAAGGGAACTCGACATCGACCTGATCGACCGGATCAACCCCTTTGGAGAAGCCTATGCGATCCTCTCCAAATCGATGGACTCGGAGCGCCTGCGCCAAGTCGAGCAAGTCATCGCCGCCCGACGGGTTAATCTGACGATTGAAGAAGCGCGGGAGTTGGCGAAACGGGCGAAACGTTTCAAGGAAGAGAAAGGCCGGCTGCCTTCCTTGACCGCCGCCGATCCGTGGGAAAAGCGCATGGCGGAGGGAATCGCATTCCTGCAACAAAAAGCAAAGGAGGCGCGGAATGGCTAAGGAGATCACCGACGAAGATTTGGAATTGCTCGGAGAGCTGGGCGTCGAAACGGAGGTTGCCCAGGCTGGCGGTCGCTCGGCGCGTGAGCAGCGGATCATCGCAGGCTTTGAAGAGATCGCGCGATTCACGCAGGAACACGGCAGGCAACCCGAGCATGGAGAAGGCCGGGACATTTTCGAACGACTTTATGCGGTGCGGCTGGATCGAATCCGCGAATCGGCAGACTGCCGGCAGATATTGAGGAAGCTGGATTCGCTTGGACTCCTCGCCGTTGAAGAGGATGTTGAATCCAGTCGGGTGAAGGAAGAACCCAGCGACGAGGAGCTGCTTGCGTCTCTGGGAGTGGCGGTGATGCCCGAAGACGACGTCACTCAACTCGTCCACGTCCGGTCGCGAGAAGAGATTAAAGCGGCGGAGGAAGTCGCGCGACGCGACCCCTGCGCTGACTTTGCAGAGTTCGAACCGATCTTCGGGAAGGTTCAAGGTGAGTTGGAGTCGGGTCAGCGGAAAACCTTGAAATACCAGGACAACGCGGAAGTTAAAAAGGGAGACCTCTTCATCCTTGATGGGCAGAAGGTGATCGTGGATACGGTGGGCGACCCGTTTGTGAGCGGTTATGGCCGGCCGGATCGCCGATTGCGGGTAGTGTATGACAACGGCACCGAAAGCGATCTTCTCGTTCGCTCGCTTCAGCGGGCGTTAAACAAAGACAAGGCCAGTCGGCGCATCACCGATTCAGATCTGGGCCCTCTCTTCTCGGATGAAGAGGAGGACGACGATTTACCAAGTGGAACCATTTACGTGCTCCGAAGCAGATCCGAGCATCCCTTCATTGCTGAGCATCGCTCGGTGATCCATAAGATCGGCGTGACGGGCGGCGATGTGAAGAGTCGGATCGGCAATGCGAAGAAGGACCCGACCTACTTGTTGGCGGACGTGGAGATTGTAGCCTCCTTCAAACTTGCAAATATCAATCGCAACCGGCTCGAAGCACTACTCCATAAATTTTTCGGCGAGGCACGCCTGGATTTGGAACTGAAAGATCGTTTCAGCGGGCAAGTTGAACCCAGGGAGTGGTTCCTCGTTCCGATGCCAGCCATCACTGAAGTGATCGAGCGACTCAAGGACGGAACGTTGGAAAATTACCGATATGACCGGGGAAATGCGACGCTTATGAAGCGACGCAACTAAACCGCTGCAGTCAGAGCTTTTGCCTCCAATGGTGTTTTCACGGGCATGATAATATGTTCTTGACATGCGGGGCGCTTTGTGGTGGCATGCTGGCGTGTGCTTCGCCTCATTCCGTGACCGATCCTTCTCGCTGGCTGGTGTCCGGGCCGAAGAGGGCTCCTGGGGTGCGGCGACTAACGCGCTCCCGAAGGAAAGAGCCGATGCGTTGCGCATCATAGGGCCAGAATTTTCAGCGCTTTGGCGACTGCTGAGGGTCGGTCGGCAGAGACGTTACAAGGCGTTAGGATACGTAATTGCGGCGGCAAAAATTGGATTTTTCCTTCGAAAACGTGGGTGGGAGTCGTTAGCTCCGCACATGGCTCGGAGCTTGCCAGTCGACAACCGTCCGTGCCAAACTCCGCGACCTGCTCCTTCCCGATGATCCACCCGTTGCTTTCTCCCATCTGCGATGTGCTGGCGACACAGGGGCCGGATCCACTCCTGTTTGCTTTCCGGGAGTCCACCCTGCCGGGGAAGTTGATCCTTTTTGTCCTGTTTGTCGGGTCGATCTTCTCCTGGTCGGTCATGGTCACCAAGATTCGCGTGATCCAGTTTGCCCGGAGGCAGACGGAACGGTTCCTCGAACAGTTCCGCGCCGATCGGCTCCCGCTGCGCATCTATGAAGGGGGCGCCACCTTTGACGGCGCGCCCGTGTTTGAGGTTTATCATGCGGGCTGCCAGGAGATGACCTTTCACCTCCTCGGGTCCACTGAGGTCGACGAGACGTTTCACTCGCGGCTCGAAATTGCCGATAAGGTGTCGCCCGCGCAGCTCCGGGCCGTGACGGCCGTCATGGAACGCGCCGTCGGCGAGGAAGGGCTGCGGCTCGAATCGCAGTTGATCCTCCTCTCGACCGCGGTCGCCGGCGCGCCCTTCCTCGGGTTGCTCGGGACGGTCTGGGGCGTCATGGATACCTTCACCGGCGTCGCCATCGCCGGCCGGCCCAACCTCGCGGCCATGGCGCCGGGCGTTTCCGGGGCGCTCATTACCACCGTCATCGCGCTGCTCGTCGCGATCCCGGCCATGTTTGGGTATAATTTTATCCTGACCAGCATCCGGTCGTTGATCGTGCAGATGGATAACTTCGCGGCTGAACTCGAGAGCGAGTTCGAGCACAACTACGTCAGCCATTCGCCGAATTGGAGCGCGCGGCTGGCGAATTTTCCGGGGTGACGGGCTGATCCACCTCGCGCTGAAGGAGCTTTCTCCAGAGGGCGCCCGACTCGTCGGCGGCGATGAGGAGGGTGCCGTCGGGGCCGGCCGTCCAACTCGCCAGCGCGGCGCTGTCCACGCGCCGGTAGAACGTGATGCCGTCGCCGCCCCCGGGCGAGCGTTGCCAGCGCGAACCGGCGGCCGCCGTCGTCAGGAGGGCGTCCACCCTGGCGGACGAGAGCGCGCCTTCCTTGGGAGAATACTCGACCTGCACGCAGGCGCCCCGCCCGTAGACAACCCGGATGTAGCAGCCGTCGGCAACATGGACGTCGCCCGCGGTCGACGCGCCGCCAATGATCTCGTGCCCGCGCACCCGGGCGTTATGCCGCACGGGGGCGCCGAACCGACGCGCGATCTCCGCCGGGGTCTCGCCGAGTTGGCCAAAGGCGGCGGTCCAGCCAGCGAGGGTCAACACCGCGGCCAGAGCGAGCCGCGACCGCATAAATCAGACCGCTCCTTTGCCCGACACGCTTTTGCGCCCCGACGGCAGCTTGCCCAGCATGACGCCCTGCACCTTCAACTCCTCCTTGGGCACGATCTTCGCCGGGTACTGCTTGTTCTCGGATCGCAGGTACGCGGGGTGGCGGCTCTCGTGAACGTACGTCTTGAGCGTCGCTTCGCCGTCGACCATCGCCGCCACGATGCTCCCATTGCGCGGCTCCTTGCGGATGGTCATCGCCACCCAATCGCCATGGTGCACGTCGGCGTCGACCATGGAGTCGCCCTGCACCTTGAGTGCGTAGTCGGCTTCGTTGAACTTGCCCTCGGGCACGGCGATGAATTGGTTGGTCTGCTGGATGGCCTCCTGCGGCAGCCCGGCGGGGATGTAGCCGAGGGCGGGCAGGAAACGGTGCTTGCCCTCAAACACCACGAACGCCGGGGGCGCGTCGGGCTTCTCGCGCAGGCCGATCTGGCGGCTGAGCGCCTCGATCAATTGCCGCACGAGACGGACCTCGTCGATCGTGCCGGTTTTGAGGATGCGGTCGAGCTGGGAAAGCGTGGAGGGCGGCTCGGCCTTCGCGACGCCGGTGGGGCCTTTGGCGGCTTCCTTCTTGCGGGCGCGGGCGTCGGGGAGGTTTTCGATGAGTTGCAGGAGGCGCGTGCCGGCCTTCTGGTAGCCGGCGGCATACTTCTGCATCGTCTCGGGGCGAACCCCGATTTCCGCGGCGAGCTGGACATCGGTGAGGTTCAGCGTGGCTTTGACGCGTTCGATGAGATCGACCTGTTGAGGGAATTTGCCCATGGTAATGAAACTATTTCATTTAATCTTGTTGACCAGCAGTTACTTTATGAATTATAGTCACGGGAATGAGAGCGAAGTCGATTTCTTTGTCCCGCGGGGCCGCCTTGCGCGGGATCGCCCGTGGGGTAGGCTCGGGGGACCGCATGATTTCGCCGCCGCCTTCCGCCAAACGACCCCGCCGGCTGCGCGTCTCCGACGCCATGCGCGGGCTGGTGCGCGAGACGCATCTGGCGGGCGGGAATTTCGTGCTGCCGCTGTTTGTGAGCGAGTCGGTGAGCGGGAGGAGACCGGTGCAGAGCATGCCGGGCGTTGCGCAACTTGCGGCGCCCGAAGCGGTGGCGGAGGCGGTCGCGGCGCACGAGGCGGGGTTGGCCGGGGTGTTGCTCTTCGGCATTCCGCGCGCGAAGGACGAGGCGGCGTCGGGCGCTTACGCGAAGGATGGGGTTGTCCAGCAGGCGGTGCGCGCGATCAAGGCGGCGGCGCCGGAGCTTCTGGTCATTACCGACGTCTGTCTGTGCGAGTACATGAGCCACGGGCATTGCGGGGTGACGGAGCGGCGCGGCGCGGCGTTCCGCGTGCTCAACGATGAATCCGTGGAATTGCTCGTGCGCACGGCGGTTTCCCATGCCCGGGCCGGGGCGGATATCGTCGCGCCGAGCGACATGATGG
>CAXUAZ010000050.1:0-20947 GCA_964249195.1 uncultured Chthoniobacterales bacterium | reverse complement strand
GGCACAATCCGGCCAGCGCCGCCGCCACCAGGCCGCCGATCGCCCGTGCCGCGCCGATCCGCCGGGGTCCGAGCGCGTCCCGCAGCACCTGGCCGCCGTCCAGCGGGAGGACCGGCAGGAGATTGAAGAGCGACCAGACGCCGTTAATGAACATCAGGAAATTCAGCGCCATCACGATCGCGAGGATAATCGGGTCGGTCAGATCGTAGGGTTCGCTGACCATGAAGGATGTCAGCACGCGGAGCGCCGCATAGGCAGTCAGACCCACGGCCGGACCCGCCAGGCTGACGAGGATGCTCCGCCGGCGCGTGAGCCGCGCGCCCGGCAGATACGTCATCCCGCCGATCCCATGCAGCACCACGTGGGGCGAGGCGCCGAAGCGGCGGCCGATGATGGCATGCCCGAGTTCGTGGAGCACGATGGACACGAACACGCAGGCCGTCCAAACCACGGTGCGGAGGATCACCTGGGGCGCAAGGCTCGTGCTCAGACCGCTCAACAGCACGCAGCCGAGCCAGAAATAGCCCGTCACGACAAAGGGAATACCGAAGATGCGGAAGCGAAGCATGGAGAAAGGCAGAAGGATGAAGGCAGAAGGATGAAGGAAATCCAGGCGGCGATGATTCAGGCTTTTTCTGCCTTCATCCTTCATCCTTCATCCTTCATCCTTTTCTCCGTTCATGATCCACGTTGTCGACACTTTTCACTTCGGCCGCCCACACAGCGTGGCGGCGCACCTCCTCGAGCTCGGCGACGATCTCGCAATCATCGACTGCGGGCCGGATAGCGGGTTCGACCGCCTCGTGGACGGAATCCGCGCTCTCGGCCGCCGCCCGGACGAGGTGCGGCATCTCCTCTTGACTCACATCCACCTTGATCACGCGGGCGGAGCGTGGCGCTGGGCGCGGGAATTCCGCACGGAAGTTTACGTGCATCCGCGTGGCGCCGGGCACCTGCTCGATCCATCGAAATTGGTTGCCAGCGCCACCCGCATCTATGGCGAGCGAATGGAAACACTCTGGGGACGCATCGAACCCATTGCCGCCGAGCGGCTGCACGTGCTCGAGCATGGCGACCGCCTGCCCTGGAACGACGGGCTGGAAATCCGCGCGATCGCCACCCCGGGCCACGCGCCCCATCATCACGCCTATTGGATGCCCGCCGAGCGCACCCTCTTTGCGGGTGATGTCGCGGGCGTGATCATCAATGGCGGACCCGTAGTCCCTCCTTGTCCGCCGCCGGACATCGACGTGGAAACGTGGGGCGCGTCGCTGGCGGCGTTGCGGGCGCTGGATCCCTTGGCGGTTTACGTGACCCACTACGGCCGGTTGCCCGATCCGCTCGGAGCACTCGATGAACTCGGCCCCCGCCTCTTTTCATGGGCGGGCTGGATGCGCGACCGGCTGCGCGAGGGCCGCGACGAAAGCACGCTCGGGCCCGACTTTGAAGCGTTCGTGGCCAGCCAGTTCCGCGGGGCCGGATTGAGCGAGGAACAGATCAAGGACTACGAACAGGCGGGCCCCGCTTCCATGAGTATCGCGGGCCTCGCGCGGTACTGGCGCAAGCATCACCCCGAGGCGTTGGAGACGTAAGCAACTTGCAATGCCCCCCGCCAGCGGCCACATAGATTGTACCCGATGTTCTTCCCCCGGTTCGTCAATCTCCTCAGCGTGCCCGCGGCGCTGCTGCTTCTCGCCAGTTGCCATAAGGCTCCCGACGCCGCGCCCAAGCGGATCAGCATCGGCGTGATCCCCAAGGCAACCACCCACTCGTACTGGAAAGCCGCGCAGGCCGGCGTGGATCGCGCCGCCCGGGAACTCGGCGTCGACATCGATTGGGAGGGGCCGCTCGACGATTCCAAGGTCGCTGACCAGATCGGCATCTTCAATAACCTCGCCGCCGGCGGCGTCGCCGGCATCGTCCTCTCGCCGACCGACGACAAGGCGCTCGCCCCGCACGTGCGCACCGCCGCCAAACGCGGGTTGCCGGTCGTCATCATCGACTCGCCGCTCGATGCCCGGCTGGGCGCGGATTACGTCGCGTTCATCGCCACCGACAACGATGCCGCGGGCGCCGTCGCCGGGGACACGCTCATCAAGCTAGTCGGCGACGCGCCGCTTTACGGCGGCAAGACGCTGGTCATCCGTTTTACCGAGGGCTCCGCGAGCACCCGCGTGCGCGAGGAAGCCTTTCTCAACCGGGTCAAGGGCAGCAAGCTCGTCATCATTGGCGATCAATTCAGCGACGGCTCGATGGCCGGCGCCCAGCGCGTCGCGGAAGTGCTCCTCAATAGCTACGTGAAGGACAACAAGCTCGAACTCGACGCCATCTTCGCCTCCAATCAGCCGACCGCCGAGGGCACCTACAACGCGGTGAAATCCTTGCGCGACAAGGGCGTCCAGATGAAGACAAAATTCCTCGGGTTCGACGATTCCGACCTCTTGCGCAAAGGGTTGCAAAACGACGTGATCGCCGCGTTGGTCGTGCAGGACCCCGAGAAGATGGGTTACCTTGGCGTCAAGACCCTCGTGGATGCCATCAACCACAAGCCCTTTGAGAAGTACATCGACACGGGAGTCACCGTGAGGACGAAGGCCGATCTGCAATAGACTCTCCCCCGATGGCCGATCCTGAAACTCCCGCGCTGCTCACCATGCGGGGCGTGAAGAAACGCTTCGGCGCGACGTACGCGCTCCGGGGCGTCGATCTGGATGTGGCGCCCGCGAGCATCCACGCCTTGATCGGCGAGAACGGCGCGGGAAAATCGACGCTCATGAAGACGCTCTCGGGCGCCTTCCTGGCCGACGCCGGCGAGATGACCGTGGGCGGACAACCCTACAAGCCCGCCAGCCCCATCCAGGCGCGCGCCGCCGGCGTGTGCATGATCTACCAGGAACTCGCGCTCGCCCCCGACCTGAGCGTGATGCAAAACATCCTCCTCGGCAACGAGCCGACGCTGGGGCCCTTCCTGCGTTGGGGGCACATGCGCGAGATCGCCCGCCGGGCGCTGGACGAAGTCGGCCACGGGCACATCGCGCCGGAAACGATCGTCAGCCATCTCTCGATCGCGGAGCAGCAACTCGTGGAAATCGCGCGCGCGGTCACGATGGGTTGCAAACTGCTCGTGCTCGACGAGCCCACCAGCTCGCTCACGCAGCCCGACGTGCGCAAGCTCTTCGCGCTCGTGCGCCGCCTCCGCGACAAAGGCGTGGCCGTCATCTACATCTCGCACGCGCTCGAAGAGGTGAAGGAACTCTGTGACCGTTTTACCGTCATGCGCGACGGGGAAACAGTGGGTCACGGCGCCGTGGCCGGCGTCGAGGTTAACCGCATCATTTCCATGATGGTCGGCCGCGACCTGGAGGACCTTTATCCGCGTTCCCCGCGCGTTCCCGGCGAGCCGCTGCTCTCGCTGCAATCGCTCGCCGGCCAGCGCCTCCCCCGCTGCGCCACGCTGACCCTCTCGCGGGGGGAGGTCGTGGGCATCGCGGGGTTGGTCGGCGCCGGGAGGACGGAAATGCTGCGCACGCTCTTCGGCCTGGACGCGATCAAAAGCGGCGAGGTGCGGGTCGGCGGGAACCTCGGCGCCGCGACCCCGGCGCGGCGTTGGTCGCAAGGCATCGGGCTCGTCAGCGAGGATCGCAAGGAGGAAGGGCTCGCGCGGTCGTTGAGCATCTCGGATAACCTGACGCTGTCCAAGCTGCCGTTCTTCGTCGATCCCAAGATGCTCGACATCACCACCGAGAGCTGGATCTCGAAATTCCGCATGCGTTGCGGCGGCCCGCGGCAGCCGATCGGCGACCTCTCCGGCGGCAACCAGCAGAAGATCGCCATCGCGCGCCTGATGGAACACGGCGTGGACGTTCTCTTGCTCGACGAGCCCACGCGCGGGATCGACGTCGGCTCGAAGGCGCAGATCTACCGGCTCATCGACGACGCCGTGGCGGCGGGCAAAGCGGTGTTGCTGGTGAGCAGCTACCTCCCGGAACTGCTCGGCATTTGCGACCGCATCGCCGTCATGACCCGAGGCGTGCTCGGCCCCGCGCGGCCAGTGTCCGATTGGAACGAGCACTCCCTCATGACGGCCGCCACCGGCCAGCCGGCGACCCATTGACCTCTTATGCGTGAAGAACAACCGGCCCCCTCGGCCCGCAACGACAACGCCGCCGCCGCCGCGCATCGCGGGCATGCGCTGACCGCCCTGGCGCGCAAACGCAACCGCGTAGTCGCCTTTGCGGCGCGCCTCGCCGCGCTGGTTGCCGTGTACGTATTTTTCGCGATCCTGACCCCCTCGCAGAAGGGCTTCACCTCCGACGCCAACACCCAGCTCATGTTGCAAGACATCGCGGTCGTCGCGATGGCGGCGCTCGGCGCGACGATGATCATCATTGCGGGCGGGATCGACCTGTCGGCCGGTTCGGTCATCGCGCTGTCGATGATCATGGCCGCCTACATCCTCAACCTCGGGCCGCACGGTCATAAACTGGTGACGGATCATCCGCAGTTGATGCCGATCCTCGCGGTGCTGGCGGCGACCGCAGTGGCGACGCTGGTGGGGTTAATCAATGGCGCGCTGGTCACGTGGCTGGGGATCGTCCCGTTCATCATCACGCTCGGCACGATGGAGATGGCGCGCGGATCGTCCAAGCTGATCGCGCACGAGCAGAACATTTACACGCCTTCGGCGGTGCAGGATCTGTGGATCGCCAAGCTGCTGGACCCGGCGAAGACGATCTTCACGTTTCCGTTCTTGCCAACAGCGGTGTGGCTGGTGATCTGCATGGCGATCCTGTCGGCGTTATTCCTGCGTTACACCCGGCTGGGTTGCCACATTTTTGCGATTGGGTCGAACGAGAAGACGGCGATCCTTTGCGGGGTGCCGGTGATTCGCACGAAGATCGCGGTGTATATGATTGGCGGGCTGTTCAGCGGACTGGCGGGCGTGATTTTCTTCGCGCGGCTGGGGGCGATTGGGCAGCCGACGGAGGCAATCGGCTACGAACTCTTTGTGATCGCCGCGGCGGTGATCGGCGGGGCGAGTTTACTGGGCGGGCGCGGAACGATCATGGGCACGATGATCGGCGCGTTGATCATCACGATCTTGCGTAACGGCGGGGTAAAGATGGGGTGGCCTCAATACGTGCAGGAGATCGTGATGGGCGCGGTGATCATCATGGCCGTGGCCGTCGATAACCTGCGCAACCGGCGCCGGGATTAGGGGGCGGCGCCCGGTTCCAAGTCGAGTCATCCTGAGCAGCGAGCCTGCGAGCGTCGCCGAAGGACCCTACTGATTTTCCGGGCGCACGGGCAGCTTTGATCGGAGTCCACCGCTCCTAGGCAAAGTTAGTAAGGTGTTTCGGCTTCGCTCAACATGACTGGTTTGGAAGGAGGCTTACGCCTCCATGGTCAACCCGGCGGTGAGGCAGCCGGCGATGCTGGCGCGGTCAATGGCTCCGTCGTGACGCTCACTGGCGTTGGAGTGGGCGCCTGGGTCGGCGTTGGCGCAGGCGTTGATATTGGCGCAGGCGTAATCACCGGCGTCGGGATTGGAGTCGGCGCTGGTGTGGGCGTGGGCTGCGGCGCGAGCAACGCGGCCCGTTCCGTGAGCATCGGATCCACGACAGCTTTCGCCACGAGGTAGATCCGCCCCTCAAGCTTCTTCTCCCGCGCTAATTTGTCGTCGTTCTCCTTCGCCTTGCGCGTGAACTCCGCGTCCAGCCGCGTCTTCTCCTCGGGTTTTTCGTCCTTCCCGGCCGCGCGCTCCTTCGGGAAGGCCGCACTAACCCTTACCTGCATCGGCAATTGCTCCCCGTTAGGCTTTCCGACCTTCAACTCGTATTTGCACCCGTCGAACGTCTCGACCGTCAATGCGCTCACCGGCTCCTCTAGCTTCGCGTCCGGCCCCAACACATCCGCAAACGTCGGCGCCGTCAACGCACTGCCGAACGCCGACGTCTTCGCCGCGTCCACTTTCTCGTCCGGCTTGGCGTCCGCCAGCTTCCAGTCGGTCACTGTTGCGGTGTCGCGGCTCACCGTCCAATGCGCCGTCTCGTTCGCGATCGACTTCACGCCGTCGACCCGGATGAAATCCTTCGCGAGCCAGCGCTCCGGCTTCGGCTCCGCCTCGTCCAGCGTTTCCGACACCAACGACACCCGGGCGCCGTCCGCCGGCTTCACGTAACACCCGGCCGGGTATCCCGCGCCATTTTCTAATTTGCGCTCGAACTTCTTGCCGATCAACAACCCGGCAATGAGTTTGCCATCCGCTCCGCTCAATTGAGCCAGCGTTCCGCCCCCAACGCCCTTGCCAGGCTCCGCCAGTTGAAGGCGCGACAACTGCGACGGGCCGGCCTTCACCTCCTGCACGGTCTTCAATTCCCACAATGTCCGAAGAAACCGGCTGACCTCGTCGAAATCCGCCGGGTAGCCCGCGCGCTCGCGCACGGTCCAAGCGTCGTTCTTCTTCTCGAGGTTTACCTCGCCCGCGGCGCTTTTGAGGTCGATGCGCGCCACGTCGTTCAGCGCAAAACGAATCACCTTGTCGCCGCCCGCGCCGCGCTCGGACCACGAGCCATGGTTGCGTTCCGCCAGCAAATACCACCCGGCGCCAAGGCCGGCGAGCACGACAAAAAGGAGGGCTAGTTGTTTGCCTTTCATAGGTAGAAAGTTAACGCGCGGCGCGGCGCTGACGGCGCACCAGCGCCAGACCCACGCCCGCGCCGGCCACGAGCGCCGGCATCAACGCGATGTTGATCCATTGCACGCGATTCTCCAGCGAATCGATGTCAGCCCGCAGCCGCTTGCGTTCGGCCTTGAGCTGCACCTTCACGTCCGCTTCTTTCTTGCGGAAATTCGCGATCTCCTGCTGCTGTTCGGGCGAGAGAATGAAGCGCTGACCCCCATTTGCATCGGCCTTGGTGCGTTGCAACGCGTTGAGCTTGGTCTGCGCCTCGGTGAGACTCGCTTCGAGCTCCTTGATCTTGCTGCGATACGCCGACTCCGCATCGGCCTGCATCCGCTTGACCACCGTGAACTGCCGCTCGCGCGAAGCCCGGCTGCGCACGCCGATGAGGTTGCTGTCGCCCGCCAGTTGCTCGATGGCGCCTTGCACAAACGCAAGGTTTCCATTGGCCGGCATCACGAGACGCTCTCCGCCGAAAGGATTCATCGTCTCCTGCACGGCCACCTGGTCCTGGATCAAATCGGAGTCGCCGATGAGCACCACGGCGCCTTCTCCCTTCGACTCCTTGAGCGTTGGCTCTTCCGGCTTGGGCGCGTTCGGTTTGCCATCGGGGAAAGCGGTCTTGAACTTGCCCGTCAGCCGCAGCGCCAGAGGATACTCGCGATCCGACGGCGCGAAATCCTGCACCAATTGCTCGCCGCCGAACTGCGCCGCCATCCCTTCGACCAACTGCGAATTCTTCGACGTATGAAGGAGGACGGTTTCCTTTAACCCCAAGGCGGGTTGTCCCGTGAACGCCCCGGCGAAGACGAGGAACAAGTTGTCCGCGTCGGCCGTGATGATGTCGTCGCGGTTGATCGCCTTCTCGGTCAACGCGAGCACCGCCGGTTGCCGGCCTTCGCGCGTCTGGCCGAGGAAGTCGAGATCCGCCACCACCTTCGCGCTCTCGAAGCCGAGGCCCCAGGCCTTGAGGAGCTTGTCGATGGACGAGCTGCTGTTGGGCGCCATGGGAGTCGCCGCCGCACTGCGATCGAGAACGCCGAGCGGATCGAGAAACGCGATCAACTTCCCGCCTCGTAACACGAACTGATCGATCGCATATTGCGCCGCATCCGTGATCCCCTTCGGATGGATCAGGACGAGCACCTTGATCTCGTCCGGGATTTTGTCGGCGGTCATCTCGACCGTCCGCAACGTAAAATCACGCTGGAGTTCGCCGTAGAGCGCCCACGGCGGCGTGCCGCCGCGCTGGCCCATGCGCGCCATCATGGGGTTGGCCTGTTGCCCGGCCACCGGCAGCGGACTCATCAACCCAATGACGGGTTTTTCGGCAGTCATCACGCGCGAGATGGCGCGGGAGATATCGTACTCGAGCAGGCGTTCACGGGTGGGCGTGAGAAACGGGATGGCTTCCTTTTGGTCTAGCATGCTCACGCTCAGCCCTAGGTAGATGGGTTCGCCGCCGAGCCGCATCTGGCCTTCCACGCCGTCGAGCTTGGCCGAATCCTCCGCATCCGAATCGGGCGCGGGATCAAGCTTTTGCACCTCGATTTGCCCGCGGGACGCCTGCCGATATTCCGCCAGCAGATCCTCAACGCGCTGCGCGTACGTCTTAAGCGCCACGGGCATCCGGTTGTCGCCGCGCGTGCAATAAAAGCGGATCTGCACCGGCGTATCGAGCTTCTTGAGGATCGCGCGCGTCCCCGGGGAAAGCGTGTACGCACGCTCGGCTGTCAGGTCGATGCGCGTCTTTGCGCGGGAGGCCAGCGCGTTGAACAACACGATCACGCCCAACATCGCCAGCACGCCTAACGACGAGTAAAGCCAGGTCTCGAGACTGTTCTTCTTCATGGCATTGGCAGGACAACTAACCGGCGCGGTGCGCTCGCACGATGACGCTCGTCGTGAAGAGCGAAAAGCCGATCACCGACAGGAAGTACAGAATGTCGCGCGAATCGAGCACCCCTTTTTGGATGCTCTCGAAATGGGTCATCACGCTGAAGGCCGCGACCGCGTCGACGAACCACGGCGCCGCCCATTGCACGAGGAGGTTGGTCACGGGCGGGTAACCCGCGAGGATCAGGAACAGCGACAGCACCACCGACACGATGAACGCCACCACCTGATTGCGCGTCATGGCCGAAGTCATCGCGGTGATGGCCAGGTAGGCGCCCGCCATCAGGAAGCTGCCGAGGTAGCTGGCCATGATCACGCCGTTATCCGGGTTGCCCAAGTAGTTGACCGTGCACCAAACCGGGAACGTCAGCGCCAGCGCGAGCCCGACGACCGCCCACGCCGCGAGGAACTTGCCGATGATCGCCTGCCACGGCGCGACGGGCATCGTGAGCAGCAGTTCCATCGTCCCGAGCCGGCGTTCCTCGCTCCACATCCGCATGCCGACCGCCGGCACGAGAAACAGATAAAGCCAAGGATGCCAAACGAAGAACGCCTCCAGATTCGCCTGCCCGCGCGGGAAAAACCCGGCCACCATGAACGTAAAGAAGCCCGCCAGCAGCAGGAAAATCACGATGAAAACAAACGCCACGGGCGAGGCAAAATAACCGCCCAACTCACGCTTGGCGATGGTAAGGACCGGACGCGCCTCGCGCGCCGCGGCCGCGGCGCGCGGCCGGAACTCGGCGCCGGCCCGGTCTGCAACGGTTTTCCAGTTCATGACAAAGAGGCGCCCTTGGTTTCGGGGAGCGTGATGTGGCGGAAGACCTCGTCCAGCCGGCCTTCGTCGACGTGCAGTTCGCTTAAAGGCCAGCGTTCCCGCGCGGCGAGATCGCCCGCCGCGCGCGCCAGATCCTCGCTGGACGCGGACTTACGCGGGGTAAGGCGGAAGGCCACGGGCCGCTCCCCGGTGATTTCCACGCGTTCGACGCCGGGAAGGCCGTCCAGCTTGCCCTTCATCGCTGCCGCGTCACCCTCGGCGCATCGCAGGCTGATGGCGCCGGCTTGCGCGGATCGCGCCTTGAGTTCCGCGGGCGTGCCATTGGCGACGATCGCGCCGCGATCGATGATGATCGCCCGCGAGCAAACCGCCTCCACTTCCTCCAGGATGTGGGTCGAAAAGATGATCGCCTTTTGCTCGCCCATGCGGCGGATCAAGGTGCGCACCTCGTGCTTCTGGTTGGGATCGAGCCCATCGGTCGGCTCGTCGAGGATGAGGACTTCCGGATTGTGAATGATGGACTGCGCGAAACACGTGCGGCGCCGGAACCCCTTCGAAAGCGTCTCGACGCTCTGGCGCCGCACGGACTCCAAAAAGCACATCTCCACCGCGCGATCGACCGCCCGGTCGCGCGCGGCTTTTTCCATCCCGCGGAGTTCCGCCGCGAATCCGAGAAACCCCTCCACGGTCATGTCGGCGTAAGACGGCGCGTTTTCCGGCAGGTAGCCGATGAGCCGTTTGGCCGCGATGGGATCGTCGACGATGTCATGCCCGCCGATGCGCACCCGGCCTGCGCTGGGCGGGATGAAGCCGGTGATCATGCGCATGGTGGTGCTTTTGCCGGCCCCGTTGGGCCCGAGAAAGCCGAGCACCTCGCCTTTTTCGACGGTGAACGAGATGCCGTTGACGGCCACCTTCGGCCCGAAGTTTTTCTTCAAGTTGCGGACTTCGATCATGGGAAACCTCCCCTGCTTTTGCGGGGCAGGAATGTCGAATGACAATCCGATTCGGGCAAACGTTCGAAAAAAGCCGCGCTAAATCTTGGAGCAAGGAGGGCAAGTGGAGATAAGGGGAATCGAACCCCTGACCTTCTCATTGCGAACGAGACGCTCTACCAACTGAGCTATATCCCCAATAAAACCTTCTCCCCTCGAAGCCGACTTCAATTATGCACCCCTCTAACACGACGGCAAACAAAAACGAACCGCCGCTCTTCCGTCCGGCCAAGCCGGCTCGCGTTTTATTTTTTTAGGCCCCGAAAAACGTATTGTAACGCCTTGTAAGCCGTAAGCGTCCGCGCGTAACGAGCCGCTGCGCGCCCATTGGAAAAGTTTATATTTTCAAGGAACGAGTCCGAAGCAAGCTCCGACGAACAATCAGCCTACCACAATCCGGCTCGCATGTCAATGCTTTTGTTTCATTTTCATGTAAAGGCTCCTTGGGGCGGTCATGGCACGGCGATCGCGCGGTAGAAACGCCGCTCCGGTTGGGGCTGCGTCCCGTCAACGTAGGTAAAGCCCCCGGCGCCGTCGGCCGTCATCGCCGGGCCGTCGTTGGTCCACGAGCCGCTCTCGAGCGCATCGGTGAACTGCGGCTGGTAATGGTTGCCGGGAATGCCCGCGTAAACCACCGTCACCTCCGTCGGCGTCTTGCCGATCGACGTTGCCTTGAGGAAAGGACCGCTGGTCACCGTCACGTTGACCGTCCCCGTGGCAATGCCCCCTCGCCCGTCGCTCAACGTGTAGGTGAAGCTGTCGCTGCCCGTAAACGCGGCGGCCGAGGTGTACGTGATTGTCCCGCCGTTGCCCGGCGCGCTCAAGCTCACCGTGCCGCCTTGCGCGCTGGCGGCGCTCACCGCCGTGACGATCAAGGAGTCGCCGTCCGGATCGGCCGCCGCGCTCAGCAGACTGGAAACCGGGACGCCCGTGGCCGTATTCTGCGTCGCCCCGACGTTCACCGTGCCGGCGGTTGGCGGGCGGTTGACGCCCAAGGCAAAGGTTTGCGTGGCGTCAGGGGCCGTGGCGTTGTGCGCCGTGATGGTAATCACGTAGCTGCCATTCGATCCCGCCGCCGGCGAGCCGCTCAACGTGGCCGTCCCGTCGCCGTTGTCATGGAAGCTCACCCCATCGGGCAGGGCG
Source organism: uncultured Chthoniobacterales bacterium (assembly GCA_964249195.1). Lineage (GTDB taxonomy): Bacteria > Verrucomicrobiota > Verrucomicrobiia > Chthoniobacterales > SZAS-18 > CAXUAZ01. Next base: position 9,453 of record CAXUAZ010000050.1, on the reverse strand, counting down.
CCGGTCTCGCTCAAAGCCGGAGGGAGCGCTCCCGTCGTCGTCACCGTGAACGTCTTGCTGGTTCCCACGTTGAAAACCGTCGCATTGGCGCTGGTGATCGCCGGCGCGATGCCCGTCACCGTGATGGACACCGTCGCCGGGGCGCTTGTGTTCGTCCCGTTGGTGGCCGTAAAGGGGAAGCTGTCGGCTCCCGCGTAATTGTTCGCCGGCGTGTAGGTTAGGTTCGGCGCCGTCCCTGAGAGCGTCCCGTGCGCGGGCGCGGTGGCAACCGTGTAGGTGAGGGCGAGCGCGGGGCTGTCCGGATCCGTGCCGCTTAACGTAATTGCCTTGGCCGCGTTAGCCGTCGCAGTCACCGACTGCGCGTTGGCCGTCGGCGTGCCGGGAGTCACCGTGATGCTCACCGTGGCGGCGGCGCTGGTCTTCCGGCCGTTGGTCACCGAGAAGGCGAAAGCGTCCGCGCCCTGATAGTTGGCGGTCGGCGTGTAGGTGATCGCGCCCGTGCTCGTGTTGAAGCCCGAGAGCGTGCCGTGGCCGGGGTTGGTGACGATCGCGTAGGTCAACGTCAGCGCCGGGCTATCCGGATCGGCGCCGGTCAGCGTGATCGCCTTGGCCGTGTTGAAGGCGGTGGTCGCGCTCTGCGCGTTGGCCGTGGGCGTGCCGGCGGCCACGTTGAGAGTGACCGTGGCGTTGGCGCTGGTGTTCGTGCCGTTGCTCACTCGAAAGGTGAAGGAATCGGCGCCCTGGTAGCCAGCAGTGGGCGTGTAGGTCAGGTTCGGCGCGGCGCCCGTGAGCGTGCCGTGCGTCGGATTGGTTTGCACCGAGTAAGTCAGGGTCAGCGCGGGCACATCGGGGTCGGCGCCCGTCAGGGTCACGGCCGTGGCCGTGTTGAAGGGCACACTGACGCTCTGCGCGTTGGCCGTGGGCGTGCCGGGAGTCACCGTGATGCTCACCGTGGCCGCCGGGCTCGTCAGGCCGCCCGGGGTGTTGGTCGTGGTGAAGGTGAAGCTGTCCGCTCCCTGATAGTTCGCCGTCGGCGTGTACGTCAGGTTCGGCGCCGTGCCCGAGAGCGTACCGTGCGTGGGCGCGGTCGCCACCGTGTACGTCAACGTCTGCGCGGGCGTGTTGGGATCACTGCCCGTCAAGGTGATCGCCTTGGCCGTGTTGAAGGCCGTGGTCACGCTCTGCGCGTTGGCCGTGGGTAGGGCGGCGGTGGTGAAAGTGCCCGTCGCCGAGTAACTCGTGCCCACCGCGTTGGTGGCATAGGCGCGGAAGGAATAGTTCGTGCCGTTGGCCAGATTGTTGCCCGTGCCGTCGGTGAACACGCCCGTGGTGGCGCTCGCGTCGGGGAGGTTGGTCACCCCCGTGCCGCCGAGGACCGGCGTGGCGTTGACGCTGGTCACCGAGTAAACGACCCCCCGCGCCGTGAGCGTCGCGCCGCCGTCGGCGGTCACGTTGCCGCCCAAGGTCGCGCTGACCCCGGTGATTGCCGTCGCCGTCGGACTAGTGACCGTCGGCGCCGTGATAGTGACGAAGGTGACGGGGGTTGAATAGGTGATGCCCGAGAAGTCTCGCGCGTAGGCGCTGAAGGTGTAGCTCGTGCCCTGCGCCAGGCCGGTGACGTTGGTGGTGAAGGCACCCAGGTTCTGGCCCTGGGTGGCGGGCAGCGTGGTCAGCGAGAGCGTGGATACCTGCGTCACGCCCGTGCCGCCGATCCTGGGCGCGCTGTTGGCGCTGGTCTGCGCGTAGACGAAGCCGCGCTGGAAGATGCCCGCGTTCTGCACGCCGCCGTCAGCGGTGACGTTGCCGTTCAGCGTCGCCGTCGTGCTGGCCAGGTTGCTCGTCGTCCCGGCGGCCAGGGTCGGCGTCGGCGGGGGCACGACGCGCATGGTGAGGCCGTACTGGCTGATGTTTTGCGCGGAACTCAGGATCGTATCCGTCTTCGTGCCCGCCGGGATGAAGTTGACCGTGTTGACGTTGTTCGAGTTGCCGTTGGCGAAATTGTGCTGCTCGATGTAATAGATCCGGCCCGTCGTGTCGGTCTGGACGCTGGCAGGCAGGTCGAAGACGGCGCTGCCGGTGTTGGTGGCGCTGTTGATGATGCGGACGTGGTCGCCCGTCGCCACGGGGATCCGGAAAATGTCGGAATCCGTTTGGGAATTGCCCTCGTCGAGCGTGATCAGGTACTCGTTGGCGGGCAGCCCGCCGCTCAGGGTCACCGCCTGGGTGTTGTCGATCTGCAGCTGCCTCAAGACCGAGTCGAAGGGAGCGCCGTTCTGAGCGCCGATGTTGTTGCCGGCGATGTATTTGCGGGAACCGTAAGTCGCGGAACTATCGGCGAGGACGGGGATTTCGACGAGATGAAGAATATTATTGGTGCTGCTGTCGCTGTCGGCGTAGAAGATGTTGCCGAAAGGGTCGGTCGTCAGATAGTTCGGCCCGATCACTTGAACGCCGTTGGCCGTGGTGCTGTCGAGCATGACCAGAGTGCGCGCGCCCGTGGCGATGTTCACCCGGTAGATACCCTTGTTTGTGTCGGCAGCGCCACTGCCGTTGGTATTGACGATTTGGATGAGGAGCGAGGCCGTCGAGTAATCGTAACAAAGGCTATAGATATCACGCGCGGTCACGCCCAAGCTGCTGTTGTCGCCGAGGGAAACGACCCGCCGCACTCCGGTGACCGGGTTGAGTTCCACCACGTCCTCATAGATTACGGCGGGACTGCCGACGCTCCGGGCGCGAATGTAGTAAATCAGCCCGGCGGGCGAAACGGCAATCTCGTCCTCGCCGGTGCGGTCGTTCGCGTCGTGAAAGGCGACGCCGGAGCCGACGGTGACGGAGGCCAGGACCGACTCCGAGCCCGTGCCGCCGTTGCGCACCGCCAGGTTGAGGATGGCCCCGTTGTTGACGGTGTCAGGGGCGGCCTGGGCGCCGGTGTAGCCGGCGTCGAAGACCACGAGGTCATTGGGGAGGAGCGCGGCGCCGATCCCGTTGGCCACAGGGCCGGCGAGGCTCGCGATGGCGGCGGAAGGCCGCATGCCTCCGAACAGACACAACAGAACGCACGTACAACTTAGAAGCGATGGCGCGGCGAGGACAGATCCGAGCCGAAGGGTGGAGGAAACCAGACGACGAAAACCGATCATAAGGTGAACTTTTTTAAGGGAGGGAGCAGAACGGAGCGCGCGACCGATGTCTTGTCCCATATCCTGGCCCGGGATTGCAAGATTTTTATTGACCCGTTGCCGAGAATTTCCTCACTTTAAGCAGGGAGGGTCGCCATTTTTCTGCTGGTTTACGACGGATCATTGAGGCACTTTGTCCGGTGCCCGGCCGATGTCTGCGGGCGCTTGCCGACCATCTTCCATGAGTGCCTTTGACGACGTCACCCAAACGCGCATCCTCGTGACCGGCGGGGCCGGTTTTATCGGCAGCGCCGTGATTTGGGACTTGAACCAGCGCGGCGTCGACGACGTGCTCGTCGCCGATTACCTCGGCGCCGACCAGGAGAAATGGAAAAACCTCCTCCCCCTGCGCTTCAACGATTACCTCGAGGCCGATGACCTCCTGCGCCGCCTCGAAGCCAACGACCCGGCGCTCGCGCACATCGAGTTGATCTTCCACCTCGGCGCCTGTTCGTCCACCACCGAAACGGACGCGGCCTACCTCGTGCGCAACAACTTCGAATACACCAAAACCCTCGCCCACTGGGCGCTGGCGCACGACGCCCGGTTCGTCTACGCGTCCTCCGCCGCGACGTATGGCGATGGCGCGGCGGGCATGTCCGACCTGGAGGACGACCTCAGCATTTACCGGCCGTTGAACATGTACGGCTACTCGAAGCAGCTCTTCGATCAATACGCCGCGCGGCACGGGTTCCTCGACGGCATCGTAGGCCTCAAATACTTTAACGTCTTCGGACCCAACGAGTACCACAAGGGCGACATGCGCAGCCTCGTGCACAAGGCGTACCGGCAGATCGTCGAGACGGGGTCGGTCAAGCTCTTCAAGAGTTATCGCCCCGACTTCAAGGACGGCGAGCAGATGCGCGATTTCCTCTACGTCAAAGACGCCGTGAACATGACGATTGAGCTGGCCGAGACCGCGACCGCCGGCGGGTTGTTTAACGTCGGCTCCGGGGAGGCTCACACCTGGATCGACCTGGCCCACGCCATCTTCGCCGCGCTCGACCGCGAGCCACGGATCGAGTTCATTGAAATGCCGGATGCTTTGCGGGACAAATATCAGTACCACACGTGCGCGGACCTCACGAAACTCAACGGGTACTGCAAGGGACTCGAAATTTATTCCTTGGAGGACGCGGTGGCCGATTACGTGCAGGAATACCTCGTGCCGGGCAAGCGGCTCGGGGACGAAATCCCGGCCGAACCGGCGCCGGCGCTCCAGCCGCAAGAAAGCGCGTCTCTTTGATTTTCATCATTGACGGTTGGGCGTGTTTTCCGCTATCCATAGCGGCAGTTCTTTGAGGAAGGCACAATAGCTAGTGTTTCGGTTCGCGGACGAGCCGCTTCGGTTTAAGCTGAAGCGCCTCGTCGGCGAGCGAAATTGGACGCTCCCCGACGGCCGGTTGCCGACGGAATGACGACGTTTACCCCGCGCCAGGCGGCGGGCGTGGCGTTCGGCAGAGTAAGGTACTTTCTTCGAAGGCTCGGGCATTCACCTTTCAACGATTCCTTCCATGTCAGAGACCCAAGGCCAACTCGAATTGGCCGTTGCCATTCCCTCCTCCAGCGATCGCGTCCTCGTGCGCAAACGCGACGGGAGGGCGGAACCTTTTAACGAAGCGCGCATCCAGCTCGCGCTCGAGAGCGCCTACCGCGCGGAACTCGAGATCGGCAAGGATGACGACCTGCCGGAGGATCGCCGGGCGGCCATCACGTACCTGGCCAGCGCGGTGGTCGAGCGGGCGCTCGGGCTGGCGGCCGACGGGCGGGAACTCGAGGTCGAGTTGATCCAGGATCTGGTTGAGAACGAACTCATGCGCACGGGGGAGCACACCATTGCGCGGCGGTACATCGTTTATCGGGAGGAGCGCAAGAAGGCGCGGCTCCTGCGCGGCGCGGCCGAGGCCGCCACGCTCAATGCGCCGGAGATGAACGTGACGCTGCCCGACGGCACGACCGAGCCGCTCGATCCGCAGTTCATCCGCCGCAAGGTGATCCGCGCTTGCGAGGGCATGGATGACCGGTGCGACTGGCGCGAATTGGCCGAGGAAGCGCTCCAGAATCTCTATGATGGGGTTCATCTCGCCGAGATCGACAAGGCGATGATCTTTGCCGCCAAGGCGCGGGTGGAGCGGGAGCCGGCGTATAGTTTCGTCGCGGCGCGGCTGTTGTTGAACATCATCTACCGCGAGGTGCTCCCGCCCGCGAGCGAGCAGGATAACCAGGATGCCGCCAGTCTCGCGGCGCGGCATCGCAAACACTTCGCCGAGTACCTCAAACACGGGGTGGACCTCGGGCGCGTCGACAGCAGCCTCTTAACTTTCGACCTGGAGAGGATTTCCGCCGCGCTCGAGATCACGCGCGACACGGCGTTCAACTACATGGGGTTGCAGACCGTGTACGACCGGTATCTGATCCACAGCGCGGGCCGGCGGATGGAGTCGCCGCAGTACTTCTGGATGCGCGTCGCGATGGGGCTGGCCATTAATGAAGGCGAGCAGAAGAACGAGAGGGCGATCGAGTTTTACCAGTTGCTGTCGTCGTTGCGGTTTGTCAGCTCCACGCCCACGCTCTTTAACAGCGGCACGCTGCACCCGCAGCTTTCATCCTGCTACCTGAGCACGGTGATGGACGATCTCGATCACATCTTCAAGGTCATCAGCGACGACGCCAAACTCTCGAAGTGGGCCGGCGGCCTGGGCAACGATTGGACCAATGTGCGCTCGACCGGGGCGTTGATCCGCGGGACCAACGGCGAGAGCCAGGGCGTGGTGCCGTTCCTGAAAGTGGCCAACGACACGGCCGTCGCGGTGAACCAGGGCGGCAAACGCAAGGGCGCCATGTGCGCGTACCTGGAGACGTGGCACCTCGACATCGAGGACTTCCTCGAACTGCGCAAGAACACCGGCGACGAACGCCGGCGCACCCACGACATGAACACGGCGAATTGGATTCCCGATTTGTTCATGAAGCGGGTGATTAAAGAGCAGCACTGGACGCTATTTAATCCCAGCGACGCGCCGGATTTGCACGATCTGTACGGGCGGGCGTTTGAGGAGCGTTACCTGGAGTACGAGGCGATGGCGGATCGCGGGGAACTGCCGCTGCACCGGCGCATCGAGGCGGTGACGCTGTGGCGCAAGATGTTGACGATGCTCTTCGAAACGGGTCACCCGTGGCTGACGTTCAAGGATCCGTCTAACATCTGCTCGCCGCAGGATCACGTGGGCGTCGTGCATTCGTCTAACCTCTGCACCGAGATTTTACTGAATACCTCGGTGGATGAGATCGCCGTCTGCAATCTTGGCTCGATCAATCTTTCCGCGCACCTCAAGGAGGGCGGCATCGATGCGGAGAAGCTGGAAGGCACCGTGCGCACGGCGATGCGGATGTTAGATAACGTGATCGACATCAACTACTACCCCACCCCGGAAGCGCGCAACGCCAATATGCGGCATCGGCCGGTGGGACTAGGGTTGATGGGATTCCAGGACGCGCTCTATCAATTGAACCTGCCGTACGGCAGCGACGCGGCGGTAGAGTTTGCCGATCGCAGCATGGAGGCGATCTCCTATTACGCGATCACGGCGTCGACCGAGCTGGCCCGCGAGCGGGGAACTTACAAGACGTACCCGGGCTCCAAGTGGGATCGCGGCATCCTGCCGATGGATACCCCCGCCCTGCTGCGCGCCGAACGCGGCGGCATGGTGGAAGTGGATCGCTCTTCAACCCTCGATTGGGACAAGGTGCGCGCCGCCGTCGCCAAACACGGCATGCGCAACAGCAACACGATGGCCATCGCGCCGACCGCGACGATCTCCAATATCATCGGCGTCGGGCAATCCATCGAGCCGAGCTACAAACACCTCTTCGCGAAATCGAATCTTTCGGGCGAGTTTACGACGATTAACGTGCATCTGGTGGAAGCGCTCAAAGCGTTGAACTTGTGGGACGCCGAGATGCTTGATGACCTGAAATATTACGACGGCGTGCTGACCGAGATCGAGCGCATCCCGGCGGACGTAAAGGACGTATTCCGCACGGCTTTCGAGATCGAGCCGAAGTGGCTGATCGAATGCGCGAGCCGCCGCCAGAAGTGGATCGACATGGGCCAATCGTTGAATCTTTATCTCGCCGGCCCGAGCGGCAAGAAACTCAACGACATGTACCTGCTCGCGTGGCGCAAGGGGCTCAAAACGACCTACTACCTGCGCGCCCTGGCGGCGACGCAGATCGAGAAATCGACCGTCGACATCAACCGCCGCGGCGCGCACCCGCGCTGGATGAAAAACAAGAGCGCGTCGTCCGAAGTGCAGCGCGAGGCCGTGGGACTGGTCGTTGAGGAGCCAGTCGAAGAACCGGCGACGCTGGTGAAATCATGCAGCATTCTCGATCCGACGTGCGAGGCTTGCCAATAGTCATCTTAGTCATTCCCCAACCCACCTCTCCCATGTCCTGCTGCAACGCCACCGACGAGCGCCCGGAGCTCCACGACCTTTCCAAACGGATCAACGCCGACGACAAGCGGCTGATCAACTGCCAGGCCGTCGACGTGAATCAACTCATGCCGCTGAAGTATCAGTGGGCGTGGGAACACTACCTCAACGGGTGCGCAAACAATTGGATGCCGACCGAAGTGTCCATGCAGCGGGACATCGAGCTTTGGAAATCGAATCGCTTCAACGCGGATGAGCGGCGCGTCATCATGCGCAACCTCGGGTTTTTCTCCACGGCCGAGAGCCTCGTGGGGAACAACATCGTGCTGGCGATCTTCAAGCACATCACCAACCCCGAGTGCCGGCAGTATCTATTGCGGCAGGCCTTCGAGGAGGCGGTGCACACGCACACTTTTCATTACATCGTCGAAAGTCTGTCGCTGGATCAGCGCGAGATCTTCAACATGTATCACGAGGTCAATTCGATCCACGACAAGGATGCGTTCGAGATGACGCTCACCTCGGACATCATGGATCCGAACTTCTCCACCGCGACGACCGAAGGGGTGCAGAAGTTCATCAAGAATTTGATCGGGTTCTACGTGATCATGGAGGGGATTTTCTTTTATTCGGGGTTTGTCATGATTTTGTCGTTCAAGCGGCAGAACCGGATGGCCGGGATTGGCGAACAGTTCGAGTACATCATGCGCGACGAGAGCACGCATCTTTCGTTTGGCGCGGACTTGATCAACGGCATCAAGGCGGAGAATCCGCAAGCATGGACGCCGGCGTTGGTGACCGAGATCGAAGCGATGATCGAGAAGGCGGTCGAGTTGGAGATTGCCTATGCGGTGGATTGTTTGCCTAACGGCATCCTCGGGCTCAACGCGAATCTTTTCCGGGAGTACGTGCAGCACATCGCCGACCGCCGTCTGGAGCGGATCGGGATGAAGCCCAAGTATGGGTCACGCAATCCGTTCCCCTGGATGAGCGAGACGATCGATCTCGGCAAGGAGAAGAATTTCTTTGAGACGCGCGTGACGGAGTATCAGACCGGCGGGGCGTTGAGTTGGTAGTTAGATGGCAAGCACGGGCAGTCCCATTCGGAGTCGACGCAAATGAGTGCGCTGCCCCGATTATGGGACGGCGCGGAGGCCATCCCTCCAGTCCCTCAACATTAAAGCGATGGGAGTGCAACCTGACACGTGGATCCGCCGGATGGCGCTGGAACATGGCATGATCGAACCGTTTGCCGAGAGGCAGGTGCGCTCGCGCGAGGCCGGGGCGGAGAACACCGTGATCAGTTACGGGTTGTCCAGTTATGGGTACGATTTGCGGGTGTCGGATGAGTTCAAGGTGTTCACCAACGTCTTCAACACGGTGGTCGATCCAAAGCATTTCGATGACAAATCGTTCGTCGATATGAAGACCGACGTTTGCATCGTGCCGCCGAACTCGTTTGCTCTGGCGCGCAGCGTCGAGTATTTCCGCATCCCGCGCGATATCCTGACCGTCTGCCTCGGGAAGTCGACGTATGCGCGGTGCGGGATCATCGTGAACGTCACGCCGTTCGAGCCGGAGTGGGAGGGACACGTGACGCTCGAGATCAGCAACACGACGCCGCTGCCGGCAAAGATCTATGCGCACGAAGGGCTTGCGCAGGTGTTGTTTTTGCAGGCGGAAAGCGTGTGCGAAGTGAGCTACGCGGACCGGCAGGGCAAGTACATGAAACAGCGCGGGATCACGATCCCGCGACTTTGAAGTCGTCGCAATCTGCAAGTGATACCATCTTCAGTAATTATCTGGCTGGCCATTTAAAGCCGTCATGTTGAGCG
>CAXUAZ010000049.1:0-21087 GCA_964249195.1 uncultured Chthoniobacterales bacterium | reverse complement strand
GAGTGGCGGCGGCGGTGGTTTGCGGAGGCTGGGTCTTGCGGGCGGTCAGCGCGTTGATCTTTTCGCAGCCGGTCAAAAGACTCAAGGCGGCGCCGAGGACGAGCGGAAGAAAGGAGGCGGGAGAAAGTCGGAAACGCATCGCGAAGGCGACCCTAGCACAAGCCTCCACTGATAGAAGCGGGGAATGCCCGGAAAATTTCGTTTGCGATCAGGCATCCAGCAGACCCAGCCGGCGAAATGTGTTGTCCACGTGGCGCAGGTGCGGCGCGAGGGAGCAGAGGCGGTCGATCTCCTCGCCGGTTAGGGCCTCAGCGATCACTGGTTCTTCGCGCAGGTTGGCGGCGAGAGGGAGGTCGCCGCGCCAGGTCTTCATGGCGGCGCGTTGGACGGCTTCGTAGGCGGCCTTGCGTTCCAGACCGCGGCGGGTCAGCTCGAGGAGGATGGTCTGGCTGTGGTACAAGCCTTTGGTCAACTCGAGGTTGCGCCGCATGTGCTCGGGGTAGACAACGAGCCCGGTGACAAGCTGCCGCAGCTTGGCCAGCATATAATCGAGCAGCGTGCACGAGTCGGGCAGGATGATGCGTTCGACGCTGGAATGGCTGATGTCGCGCTCGTGCCAGAGGGCGACGTTTTCCAGGGCGGCAACGGCATTCCCGCGCAATACGCGCGCGAGACCGCTGAGGCGTTCACCGGTGATGGGGTTGCGCTTGTGCGGCATGGCCGAACTGCCTTTTTGCCCCTCGCTAAAAAATTCCTCTGCTTCCAGAACTTCCGTGCGTTGCAGGTGGCGGAACTCGGTCGCCCAGCGGTCCACGCTGCTTGCCACCAGCGCCAGGGTGCTGGAAAACTCGGCGTGCCGGTCGCGCTGGATCACCTGGGTGCTCAGGATTGCCGCCTTGAGCCCCAGGCGTTCGCAGACGTATTCTTCGACCCGGGGATCGAGATGCGCGTGGGTGCCAACCGCGCCGCTGAGTTTGCCGACCGCCACCCGTTCGCGGGTCTGGGCCAGCCGTTCCCGCGCGCGGCCGAACTCGTCGTACATCAACGCCAGCTTGAGCCCGAAGGTGATCGGCTCCGCGTGGATGCCGTGGCTGCGGCCGATCATCGGCACGTCCTTGAACTCCAACGCGCGCGCGGCGACGGCGGCTCGCAGCGCGTCGACTTCGGCGATAAGCAGATCCGTCGCGGCCGTCATCTGGGCGGCGAGGGTGGTGTCGAGAATGTCGGAAGACGTCAGCCCCTGGTGGATCCAGCGAGCGGCGGGCCCGACGTAGGAAGCGACGTTCTCGAGGAAGGCGATGACGTCGTGCTGGGTGCGTTCTTCGATGACGGCGATCTCCTCCGCGGAGAAGCGCGCCTTCTCACGGATCGTGCGGGCGTCTTCTGCGGGAATGTAACCGAATTTGGCCAACCCTTCGCAGGCCAGCACTTCGATCTCCAGCCAGAATCCGAGTTTGCGCTCCTCCGTCCAGAGGTCGCGCATGGCTGGTCGCGAGTAGCGCTTAATCATGGCGCGCTACCAAAGGGGCGCTCGCGCCCAAAAGCAAACGCCAGCCGCCGGTTGCGTTTGCAACCGAGGGCTGGCGTGAACGAGAGAGATGGAGGAAGCCTTACTTCACCACGTGGGCGCGGGAAAGATGGCCATTGGCCTCGAGGAGCACGCGGCCACTGCCGAGGAGGTCGGCTACGGCGGCGACGGTCTCACGGCTATTCTTCGAGCAGGAACTGACCGCCATGATGAGGTCGCCGAGATTCATGGTTTGGCGGTTGGATTTGTTAAGGGTCTTTTTCATAAAGTGGAAGCGTTGCTGATTGAGGTAGACGCTAACCAGCGTCGTTATGTTCAATGCTCTAACGTAGCAATCGTGGCGCCATCGTCCCCTTTGCCCTAAAAATCGCGTCGCTGAGGCCGCGAAAGACCATAAATCTGACGAAAGTGTCAGTCTGCTGACACTTGTTCCTTGCGCGAGGACAATGCCAGCATCAGGAAGTATAGCACCGCCAACGCCGCCACGCAGGCGACGATGGCGAGCGAATCGTGTTTAATGAAGCGCTCGAGCCCCTCGGGGCTGGCGAGAAGATTGGGTTCGGCGAGATAGGCGCGGTGGCCGAGGAACGCCAACACCGTGCACCAGATCGCGGAGCCCAGGGCGGTCATCAGGGAAAAGACCAGGAAGTTCATCCGCACGATTCCGGCCGGGATGGAGATGAGGTGGCGAATGACGGGCAGCAGCCGGGCAAAGAAAATTCCGCCGGCCTGGTACCGCGCGAGCCAGATCTCGGCGCGCACCAGCTTCTCCTCCCCCATGAAGAAATAGCGGCCGTAACGGACCACGAGCGGCCGGCCCACCGCGCGCGCCGCGAGGTACGAGAGGGCCGAGCCGAGATACGAGCCGAGCGTCCCCGCCGCGATCACGCCCCAGAAGTCCAGCTTGCCTTGCGCGGCCAGAAACGCCGCCGGCGGGATCACCACTTCGCTCGGGACCGGGATGATGGAGCTTTCCATCGCCATCAGAAGGATGATGCCCCAATAGCCCCAGTTCTCGACCCAACCGACCCACACGACAAGGAGATGATGCATTATAAGGAGGCGGCGAGGGTACCCGAAGGGCGCGCCGGCGCAACCTCCAGTTGGCGTCCGCTTGCGCAGGGAATGTTCCCGGTTGGCTTGCGGCGGGGGTTGCTTTAGCTTGCCCCTCGCCATGCGCTGGATCAACACCCTCGAACGACGCCTCGGCCATCTGGCCTTCCCGGGCTTGATCCGGATCATCGTCGTTTTCAACATCCTCGTGTTCCTGCTGCTGACGATGAAGCCGGAATTCGTCACGATGCTCGATCTGCGGGCCGACCGGGTGTTTGCCGGGGAGTTCTGGCGGGTGTTTTCGTATGTGTTCATCCCGGCGATCGAGCCGCACGGGGAGTTGAGCATCGTCTGGATGTTCTTTTACCTGAACTTCCTCTGGATGATCGGCGAGGGGCTGGAGCAGGCGTGGGGCAGCTTCAAGCTCAACTGTTTTTACCTGGTCGGAATGCTCTGCACGACGATCGCGGCGTTGTTCCTGCAACTGCCGGACACCACGGGCGTGTTCCTGAATTTTTCGCTGCTCTTTGCGTTCGCCACGCTGTTTCCCGATTTCCCGATCCTGCTTTTCTTCGTGCTGCCGCTGCGCGTGAAGTGGATCGCCATTGCGTCCTTGATCGGGGTGTTGATGATGGCCTTCGACGGCAGCAACGCCGTGCGGCTGGGGATTGTCGTGTCCCTCGGCAACTACCTTCTCTTTTTTTCGTCCGTCTGGGTGCGGCAATGGCGCGAGCAGGGCAAAATCGCCGAGCGCCAGAAGGCGTTTCAACTGGCGGTGCAACCCGACGATGAGGACGAGACGCTGCATTGTTGCAAGGTGTGCGGGAGGACGGAGGTAAGTGCGCCCGACCTGGAGTTCCGCGTGGCGCGGGACGGTGAGGAATATTGCCTGGCGCACCTCCCTTCCCGTCAGGCGGAGATCCCGCCGCCCTTGCCGAGTTAATTTTTTTGCATGAACACGATGAAAGCATTGGTCAAACGGCGGGCGGAAACCGGGCTGTGGCTCGAAGACGCTCCGATCCCGGAGATGGGAATCGATGACATCCTGATCCGCGTCATTAAAAGCTCCATCTGCGGGACGGACGTCCACATTTACAATTGGGACGCCTGGGCGCAAAAGACGATCCCGGTGCCGATGGTGGTGGGGCACGAGTTCGTCGGCCGAATCGAGGCGGTGGGCAGCCACGTGCACGATTTTCATCCCGGCGAGATCGTGGCCGGCGAGGGGCACGTGGTCTGCGGGCGCTGCCGCAATTGCCTCGCGGGCCGGCGGCACCTTTGCAAGGACACGAGCGGCGTCGGCGTCAACCGGCCGGGCGCCTTCGCGGAGTATCTGGTGTTGCCGGAGACGAATGTCTGGCATTGCGATCCCAACATCCCGCTGGATGTCCTGTCGTGTTTCGACCCGTTGGGCAACGCGGTGCATACGGCGTTGAGCTTCGATGTGCTGGGAGAGGATGTGCTCATCACGGGCGCGGGCCCGATCGGGTGCATGGCGGCGGCCGTCGCCCGCCACGCTGGCGCCCGGTACGTGGTGGTGACGGACGTGAATCCCTACCGCCTTGCGCTGGCCAAGGAACTCGGCGCCACCCTGGCGCTCGACGTGAGTAAGGAGTCGCTGGAAGACGCGATGAATCGCCTGGGAATGCGCGAAGGCTTTGACGTGGGGCTCGAGATGAGCGGCAACGCGGCGGCGTTCAAGTCAATGATCGGCGCGATGTGCCACGGCGGGAAGATCGCGCTGTTGGGGATCGGGATTTCCGGCGCGCAAGGAGCGATCAACTGGGACGCGGTGGTGTTCAACGGATTAACCATCAAAGGCATCTACGGCCGGGAAATGTATGAGACCTGGTACAAGATGACGGCGATGATCCAGAGCGGGCTCAACATCGCGCCGGTGATCACGCACCGTTTCCCGTACACGGAATACGAAGAGGCCTTCCGGCTGATGCGATCCGGCGCGAGCGGCAAGATCGTGCTGGATTGGGCGGAGTGAACGCAGCGCCAAGCGCTCATTCCAATTGCGCGGCGGCCCGCGGCTTGCCTTCGAGCTCGAGGATCATTCGCCGGATGTGCCGGTATTTCCTGCGCGGCCGCAGGATGCGAAGGCTCTCGCGCGGGTCGCCCCATTCCAGGATTTCGATCTCTTCACGGCGCAGTCCCCAGGCGTTCATCGCGCCGCGGCTCGGCATGTAGAGGTCAATCGTGTTTCGGCCGGAGAGCGCCCACCCGTAATCATCCACGCGGTAGACTTCTCCGGTAGAGACGATCCGAAACACCGTGCCCGCCGGCCAGCGGGACCAATCCGCCGCCGCGCTGCCGTACACCAGTGGCATCATCGGCGCCGCCGGGGCGACCGGGATGTAACTGTTGCGTTGAAAACCCCCGGAGTTGGGCAAATTGGCGTTCACCGCCTGCGCCCGCAACACGATGGGCGGCGGCGGTCGGGCGGCCGCGTGCAATTGACCCCCCACGGCATTGCGCGCGCCGTACTCCACGTGGTCCGCTTCGGTGTCCGTGTAGGCGGTCGTGCGCACGGACTGCCTCGAGGTGCGCGCCAGCGGTGATTCGTAAGTCGGAAGGGGGCGGCTCGTGCTGCAGGCGCTCAGCGCCGCGGCAACACAGAGCGCAAGCCGCATGCCCCATGGGGAACCATCGGGTCGACAGCCGCGCCAAGCCGGATATAAGAGTGGCATGCACATCCCGGACGGTTACCTGAGCCCGTCGACGTGCGCCACGCTTTATCTCGGCGCCGCGCCGTTTTGGTGGGTCGCGCTCCGGAAGGTAAAGGCGACGCTGCACGCGCGGCTCGCGCCCATGATCTCGCTGCTCTCGGCGTTCTCCTTTGTGGTGATGATGTTCAACCTCCCGCTGCCGGGCGGCACCACCGGGCACGCGGTCGGCATGGGGATCACCTCTGTGGTGCTGGGCCCGTGGGCGTCCGTGCTCGCGATCTCGGTCGCGCTGGCCATCCAGGCGATCTTCTTTGGCGACGGCGGGGTGACGGCGTACGGCGCCAACTGCTTCAACATGGCCATCGTCGGGTCGTTCGTGGCGTATGGAGTCTACCGGCTCATCGCGGGCCGCGCGTCGCTGCAATCTCCGCGCCGGGTGGTGGGCGCGGCGCTTGGCGGGTACTTGGGGATCAACGCGGCGGCGCTTTGCGCGGCGGTTGAATTTGGCCTGCAACCCGCGCTCTTTCATGACGCCGGGGGCGCTCCGCTCTATGCGCCGTACCCTCTTTCCATCGCCGTGCCGGCCATGCTGATCGGCCATCTGACGTTCGCCGGCCTGGCGGAGTTCATCATCGGCGGGGGACTCGTCGCATACCTCCAGCGGGCAGATCCCTCCCTTTTGCAACGCGCCGCCTTCGGAGCGACTGCCTCCGCCCCGCGCCCTTTGTGGTTCGGGTTGGGTGTGCTCATGATTGCGGCGCCGCTCGGGCTGTTCGCGGCCGGCGCCGCGTGGGGCGAGTGGAGCGTGCAGGATTTCAAGAACCCGGAGGCTCGTCGCCAGATGACCGTCGCTTCGCGGCAAACCGCCCCCCCGGAAAAAGCGCCCAGCGGCCTGGAGAGACTCGCCTCCACCTGGACCGCCCCGATGCCCGACTACGCGCCGCCGTTCCTGCGCAGCCCGCAATTGGGCTACATCCTTTCGGCCATGTTCGGCGGCGGGTTGATCCTGCTGGCTTGGCTGGGTCTTTCCCGGCTTCTGGGCGCCTCTTCGCGCTGATGGGCTTCATCGAACGCAACATCGCCGGCCTGGCGCAGACGCTGGATCGCGCCGCGACCGCCCACGAAATCGCGCGCCGCGGCGGCTGGCTCCAGAGCCTGGACCCGCGCGCCAAGATCATCGGGTTTGGCGCGCTCATCGTGACGGCCGTCAGCGTGCGGCATCTGCCGGTCGTCGTGGGATTACTGCTGGCGGCTGCGGCGCTGGCCGTGCAATCGCGCATCCCCCTGCGAGTGATGGCCACCCAGGTGTGGGGCGGGGTGCTGGCATTCACGGGGTTGATCGCGCTGCCGGCCATCTTTCTGACGCCGGGCCGCGCCGTGGGCGAATTGCCGCTGATCCATTGGCCGATCACGGCGCAAGGATTGCAGACGGCGGCCATGCTGCTGGCCCGCGCGGAAACCACCGCCACCCTGGCGCTCACCCTGGTGCTGACCACGCGCTGGACCCACGTGCTCAAGGCGCTGCGCGTCTTGCGCGCGCCGGCGGCGGTCGTCGTCATCCTCGGCATGACGCACCGCTACATTTTCCTCCTGCTGCAACTGGCCGCCGACTTCTTCGTGGCGCGGCGGAGCCGGCTGGTGGGAGAGCTGGATGCCCGGCAGCGCCGGCAGGTGGCCGGAGGCGCGGCGGGGGTGTTGCTCGGGCGCAGCCTGCAACTGAGCGGCGAGGTTTACCAGGCGATGCAATCCCGGGGGTTCCGGGGAGAGAATTTTACCCTCGATCCGTTTCGGTGGCAACGACGGGACAGCCTCGCGCTCGCCGGGTTCCTGGCGGCGGCGGCCGTTGCGCTCCGGGCCGGTCTGCCCTAAACCACGCCCATGCTCTACGAACTGCGCGGCGCCGGGTACGCCTACCCCGAGACGGCCGCGCTGACCGGCGTCTCGCTCGACATTGCCCGGGGCGACCGCGTGGCGATCCTCGGGGCCAACGGATCGGGAAAATCCACCCTGCTCCGCCTCCTCGACGGCCTGATCTTCCCCGGCGCGGGCGAGGTGAAGTTTGAGGGCGCGGCGTTGAGCGAAGCCGCCTTCGGCGACGAACGTTTTGCCTTCGAGTTCCGCCGCCGGGTGGCGTTCATCTTCCAAAATCCGGACGCGCAGTTGTTTAACCCCACCGTGTTCGACGAGATCGCCTTCGGCCCATTGCAACTGCGCTGGCCCAAGCCCGAAATCCTCGCGCGGGTCGAGGGCGCCATGCGGCACATGGAGATCGAGCACCTTAGAAATCGCGCGCCGCACCGGCTCTCCGGCGGAGAGAAGAAGCGGGTCGCCCTCGCCAGCGTCCTCATCCTCGATCCCGACGTGCTGCTCCTCGACGAACCCACCGCCGCCCTCGACCCGCAAAGCCAGAGCCACATGATCGATTTTCTGGCGGCCAAACAAGACGGCCGCACCGTGGTGACGGCCACGCACGACCTGGCGATCGTCGCCGACATTGCGGACCGCTGCATCGTGTTCGAAGCCGGCCAGATCATCGCGCACGGATCGCCCGCCGCCATCCTGGCCGACGAAGAACTGCTGCGCCGCGCGCACTTGCTGTACGGTCACCGCCACCGGCACGCCTCTGGGTTGGTCCACACCCACCCTCACCTGCCCGGCGGACATCAACACCCCGGGTCAGCCGGGCACGTCGGAAGAGGCCAATAGCGTGGCTGCCAGTGCCTCGCAACCCGCCCGGTCTTCTTCGTCAAATCGCCCAGCGAGCGGGCTGTCGAGATCGAGGACGCCCACGATGGCGCCAGCGTTCACCAACGGCACGACCAACTCCGAACGCGACGCGCTGTCGCACGCGATGTGCCCGGGAAACGCGTGCACATCCGGCACGACGATTGACCGCCGCTCGGCCGCCGCCGTCCCGCACACCCCGCGCCCGAGGGGGATGCGCACGCAGGCCGGTTTGCCCTGGAAGGGTCCGAGGACAAGCTCCTCACCGCGTCGCAGATAGAAGCCCGCCCAGTTCAGATCGGGGAGCGTCTGGGAGATCAACGCCGCCGTGTTGGCGAGGTTTGCCACCCAGTCGCGTTCCCCGGTGAGCATCGCCGCGAGCTGGGCGTTCAACCCGGCGTAGAAGGCGCCCTTGTCAGCCGCCGGAATGTCGCCGCCGAGAAACATGATAAGAATGAAACGTGTCCGCCACGCGCGGGCAAGCGCGAACCTTACGACTCCGCCGCGGCCGCTTCTTCCTTCGCGACGGCTTGCGCGTAACGGCGGCAATGTTCCAGGTACTCGCCCTCGTGCGCGGTGAGCAGGCTGACCACACTCGACCAGAGCCACGAGGGCGCATCAAGGTCATGGGTGCGGTTGCGGTTGAGCTCCTCCTGCCATTTCTTGCGGTCGGCCGGCTCCATCTGCCGGGCATGCGCCTTGCCGATCACGCCGGCGAGGAACTTTGCCACCCGCACCGCCTCGTTGAGATCGAGATGTTCGATTTCAAATTTCAGATCCTGCGGCAGCAGTTCGCGCAGGAACACGGAGTGATCCTGCAGCTTTCCGGCCAGCATGCGGTCGCCCAAAGCGGGCGAGAGGTGCCATGCGCCTGCGACCACGCGGTCGGCGTTGTCCGCGGGCAGTTCGCCTTCGGGATGCCCCGGCGCGACCGCGTCGATGGCCTCCTTGACGTCGACCAAACAGAGTTCCCCTTTTGCGCCGTCGATGCCGAGGAGGACGGCATACCGCAGTTTGCCCAGGGAACTGCACCCCTTCACCCAATAGGCCGCGTCGAGCACCTCGACCGAGGCGTCGTCGTCGCGGGAACGGAGGGACGTGACCAGCCGTCGCACCTTCTCGCCTTCAAAGAGCTTGTTGATGTTCGCGCGCTCGTCGTCGGTGAGCGGCCAGAAGCGGCGCCCGAGCGGGATCTTGGGCGCTTCGTCCTTGATGCGCTCCCGGGCGAGGTGACGCCACTTGCGCCGGAGGGCATCGCGCATGGCGATTTTGACGACCTCCGGCTTGGCGCTGCTTTTGTCGGTGCCTTCCTCGCGGTCGATGAACGCCTGCTCGTAGCCTTCCATCATCTTTTCGATCATCCGGGCGGTGGTGACGCCCGGCAGATCGGAGCCGCGGGCGGCACTGGCCAGGGAGAGGCCGAGGCGGATCAGGTCGTGCGCCGGGTTGCCGATCGTGGTCTGGTCCAGGTCCCGGATTTGGATGTCGACCTGGCCCTTGGCGTTGGCGATGGGCCCGAGGTTGCCGACGTGGCAATCACCGCAGATCCAGATGGCCGGCCCCTGCGGCACGGTGAATTGATGAGTGGCTTTGAGCCATTGATAAAACTGTGCGGTGTTCCCGCGGACGTAAGCATGCGCCGAACGAGCCATCTTGACGTTGCGCAGCCGGGTCAGTTCGGCGTCTCGATCTTTGGGAGCCACGTATTTGGGCCGGGAAGGTTTCATCGCTGTCTAATCGTCCGAGAGTGAGCAACCGATTGCGGTGAAACGGAATTATCATCGAGAGACGTTTGAGTCGAAGTCCCGCACCGATTGACAAAGCGAACCCTTTCTCGCACGCTCGGCAGATGAAGTCACTGCCCGTCACGCAAGCGTGCTCCAGGCAAAACCAACTCCTGGATGAGGCTTCTACCTCCCACCCACCCATTCAGATTACCGGCATTGAGGAGACCCTTTACCTTGTCTCCATTCCCGGTCTGCGCGACTCCATCCGCAAGGGCATGGCAGAACTGCTGCACAAAGCCTCTACTCAACCCGGCTGGTGAGTTGAGATGACTTAAAATCCTGCTGGGCGCCGAGTGCGGTAAGTCTCAACCTTCCGGCAGCACCTGCTTCACCAGCCTCCCCACCGCGTCGCTTGCGTACTCGCTAGCCGGATAAATCTGCTGCGCCTTGAGATACCACGCCAGGCTTGATCCAAATTGGCCCTTTTCCTCTAATTGCTCCGCCGTCCGCAACGTCCGCACGAAATCGGCGGCTTCGGTCGTCAATGTCGCGCGCACCTGGTTGAGCTTGTTGTCATCCGGGAACTGCTTGAACACCTTCTCCACCGCCTCCCAGGCGCCCGCGTAATCGCCGTGTTTGGCGATCTCCTGGCTGCGCAGGATCGATCCTTCGATCGTCGCCATGTCGGTCAACACTTTCTTTAACTGCGGCTGGCGCTCGGGCGACAACGCGGTCGCCGCGATGTAACGCATCTGGTCGTCGTAGATCTGCCGGTAGTTGTGCTGGTTGAGCAGTTGATCGAAATCGATGAGCGCCTTCTGCTGTACGTCGGCCTGGGAGAAAATCGTGGCGCTGAGTTCGCTCAACGCCGGGTTGCGCGGCCACAGTTCCGTGGCGGTGCGCAGCTCGGTTTCCAACGTCGCGCGATCGTTCGACACGGCGGCGTTTTTGGCTTTCGCGAGGTGCATCGCGGCCACGGTCCGCGCGGTCTCGATGGCGGCCATCGGCTTGGAGTTGTCGAAGTCCCGGGCCGTCGTCTCCAGCGCGTGGACGATCTTCTCGGCCAGCGTGTAATCCTTGACCTCCAGCGCGGAGAGGAGCTGGTTGCTCTGCTGCGTGAAGGCGAGCGCCTGCCGTTTGTCGTCGCGCGAAAGCGTGCGCAACTCGGGGAGGAACTCGCCCACCGCAAAGGCCTCGCCCAGGCGCTTGGTGGCGCTCTCGAGTTCGTTCTTGGTCAGCAGGAATTTGTACGCCTCGACGCCTTCGTGCGCGTCGCGCATGGCCTCGCGCGCCAGCGAGTCGAGCACGCCCACCGTGGGCGGCATGCCGGTGGTCGAGTCGAAGAGTTTCTTGGCGTCACCCTGGAGCTTGAGCGTGGTGTCGCCTTCGCCGAACACGGCGCGGTAGAACTGCGTCGCCATCAAGACGTGTTCAAAGCGACGCTGCAGGAAGAACTGCAGGATGATCGACTGGAACTCCACCTTTGTCTGCAACGCGCTGAGTTCGAGCCGGGCGCGGTTGGCGAGGGAGAGCGCCTTGATCTCCGCCAGCCGGGTCAGGTGCGGCTGCATGGTGACGTCGCGCTTCATCTGTTGATCGCTGGCCCACTGTTCCATCACGGCCTTGGCGCCTGCGCTCTTGGCGTCCACCTTGGGCGGTTCGGTGAGGCCCACGTCGGTGGAACTCATCTGGGCATTCCACTGGACGGCGCGCTGCTCCTGCGCGAGCGCGTCGTTGGCCTGGGCGATGCGGGCGTCTTCGCGGCGCGCCTGCCACACGCTGTACACGCTGGAGGCAAGGGCGTCGCTCAGGTTGGCGTCCTCGGCAAAACTCGAGAGGCGAGGCAGCAGCCGGAAGGCTTCATCGAGCGCCCCGGGGCTCAGCCGGTAAGGCGATAACTTGGCGAGAACGGCATTCACGAGCTGCCGGTAGCGGGCATCGTCGGCGGTCGTCTCCGCTTCGGCGTTGAGGTATTTTTCGAAGCGCGCGCTAAAGAGGCGGTTGTCGTTGACGTTCCAATGCTTGCCGTCCCACGACATGACCTCGCTGGCCGGATCGAAGAACGGGGCGCTCTTGCCCAGGACGGCGTTGTCGGGCTTCGGCGCCGCGGGAGCGGCCGGCGGCGGGAGGGCCGGGCCGTCGGGCACCTGCGCGAGGAGCGGACTGGCAGCGCAAACCGCGGACATCGCAATGGCGAGCAGAGGAAGGCGTGTCATGGAAACTCCGCGCAACCTAGCTCTTTTTCATGTCCAGCGCCTTGAGAATCCCCGCGTCGCCAACCTCCAGCCGGAAGATGTACCGCTGGCCCTTCTGGAGGTTCAGGTAACTGAGTTCGGGCGGCACCAGGACGGGCACGACATCCTTGCCGACGCTGCCGGGCGTGCCAGCGCCATCCACCGAAACCGAGAACAGGCGGCCCTTGGCGCGCGAGTAGCCGAGCGACTGGGTGATCTGGCCCTTGAGCTTGTAGATGTTGCCGCGCAGGCTGTTGGCGTTGTCGAGGTAGTCGCTGAGTTCGAGCGCGGGAATCGTGCGGAACGGTTCGCCGCCGCCGTTTTGCAGCATCACGCCCACGCCGACCGCCAGCCCGAGCGCGCAAAGAATGAGGACGATCCATCGCGGACTGATCTTGGAGTTCGCGCGGCGGGCCATTGTCTTGGTCGACGATACGAAGAAAAGACGGTCGCGCCAACGCGCCACGGGATGATTTGCGTGAGGGAAAAAGAATCACCCCATCGCGCCGCCTTCCCGGAGGAAGTGACACGATGAGGTGAGCTAAACTACTTTAACGGGCTGCGCTTACACCGGCAGTTGAACCGCCGTGCGGGAATGCCGCTTATACGCTGCCAGAAGACCCGCAAAACCGATTGCCGAAAGCGCCCAGACGCCTGGCTCCGGGGCGGCCGTCAGCGAAACGTCGAAGTCGCGGGTATAGGCGTAGTTCGTCACGACGCCGCCCGCGATGCCCACCGCGTTGCCGCCGGTGGTGGTCACGCCCAGGCCAGGGGGCGTGTCGGTCGTGGCGGCGGTGCCGTCAAAACCGTAGAAGCCATTGTCCGCGCCGACCGTAAACGCGTACTGGGTGTTGCCGGCGAGAAGCAGTGGCGTGGTCAGGGCAAAGGTCAGATAACTGGTCTTGTAGCTGTCGGTGGCCGGCGAGAACGTGAAGGTCTGCGTTGCCAGCGGGGTTGCGACGGTTCCGGCAACCGAATACAGCGTGAGGGTATAGTTCGAGGCGTAATAGGTGACATTGCTTTTCCCGGTGTCCGTGCCCGCATCGCCGTTGCCCAGCAGGGTCACGGAGTTGAGGCGGAAACCGGCCGCCGAAGCCGCGGTGGTGAAGCTCTGACCCGGAGCGGCCGTGTTGTTGCTGTAGTCCTGATCGCCATTTTGGAAATCATCCCCACCGAAGTAGGAGCGATCATTTGGACCCACGACCGGCTGGGTTGCTGATGCCTGGATGGTTTGCGCGGAAGCCGACGTTTGTGCCCAGAGGGCAAGTGCGGCTGCCGGAAGAAGCAACGAAGTGATTTTCATAACCCTTTAACCCGTCTTAAGTATTTACTGACGATTGTCTTATTCTCCCTTTGCCATTTGGCAAAAACTCCGCTCTCAGATTGAGAAACGAAGCTTGGACGAGCGACGGCGGCAGTTTTTCCGTTTTTGAAACAATGTCAATGCGGGAAACGCAAATTTCGCAGAAGGTCAGTCCCACGCGCTCCGGCGACAGCCGAGATAGGTCACCCCCACTCCGAGGATCAACTGCGCGGTCAACACCCACCCGCACGTGGGCGGGGCGGACAGGCCGGTTTTAATGGTGGTCAGGATCAAGTCGTAAAAGCGCGTGTCGCGCATCGTTTGGATCGTGCCCGACCAGCTCCAGTACGCCGCGATGAAAGGCCGCGTGACCCACGCGACCGTCTCCGGCAGTGCGAGCACCGCGCCGGACAGCGGCAGTTGGAAGCCCACGAAGTAGATGGAAATGAGCGACGCCTGCGAGGGCGTCCGCGCCAGACTGGAAAAGGCCAGGCAGAAGGCGGTCAACGCCGCGTCCGCCAGCCACAGGAAAACGATCTGCCCGAAGAGATCGCCGGGGAACCCGCACACCCAATGCACGAACACGCCCATCCAGAGCGCCTGCACCGTCACGAGCATCGTGAGGAACAGGCACTTCGCCGCCACGTAACTCGCGCTCGACAGCCCCGCCAGCTTCTCGCTTTCCAGCAGGAGACGCTCGCCCGCGATCTCGAGCGCGCCGTTGTTTGAGCCCATCAACGTCAGCAGGATGATCTGGAACAACAGGAGCCCGCTTACCAAACCGCCCACTTCAAACGCTTGCGCCAGGTAGCCGGCGCTCTCCCGCAGTTGGTCGATAATCGAGAGGTCGTTGGCCAACGACAAATTGCGGATGGCCGGCAGGCCGCGCAGCGCGAAGATGACCACCAGGCCCGGAAAGCCGACGACGAGCGCCGCTTGGAGCGTCATCTGCATTCGGTCACGAGTGAAAAGGCGCAACCGCCGCTCGAAGACCACGGCGAATTGCGTCAGGGCGCCGGGCGTCGGAGGCGCCGCAAAGGTAGTGCCCGCCCTGAATTGCGGGATGCGCCGCGCCACCCGGGCGTGTTGCTGGCGCGGCTGGTACTGCGACCACGCCTCGCGCCATTGCGCCGGGTCGTGCGCGGCCAGCCGCCCGTACACGGCCTCTGGCGCCTCGATTTCAAAGTAGGGCGGCAGCTCGACCGGCGACGCGTCGAAGACCAGGCAGCCGCCGTAGAGGACGACGACCCGGTCGTAAAGCTCCATGTCCGCGAGGCTGTGCGTGACGTTGAGAACCATCCGGCGGGCGCCGCCCTCCGCTCGCGAAAGCGAGTAGAGCAGCTTCATGATCTCGTGCGCGCTGCCCGGATCTAGCCCGCTGGTGACTTCGTCGCAAAGAAGCAACGAAGGCGAGGAAACGGTCTCGATCGCCAGCGACAACCGGCGCCGCTGTCCGCCGCTCAACACCCGCGCCGGCCGGTCGGCCACCGCATCGAGGCCGACCGTGTGGAGGAGGGCGGCGACGCGTTCGGCCCGTTCGGCGGCGTCGAGCCCGTCCACGCGAAGGCGGGTGGCGTAATCGACGCACTCCCGCGCCGTGAGAAGATCGTGCGCAAGACTGAACTGCGGGACGTAGCCCATCTCGGCGGGCGGGAGGTCCTCCTCGGTGGCGAGGTTGCGGCCGTCCCAGGTCACGGCGCCCTCGGTGGGGTCGGTGATGCCGGCGATGATCTTGAGCAGCGTCGACTTCCCGCAGCCCGAGGGGCCGATGACGCCGATGAACTGCCCGCGCGCGGTCTGCATCGAGACGCGGTCGAGCAACCGGCGCGTTTCGTCTCCTTGCCCGATTTCCAGCGAAATGGCGGCAAGCGAGAGCACGGCGACAACATCGTCGCGACCCCTTCCCGAAAACGAGGAAAAACTTCGGGGTCCGATCTGGCAGAGGGTCTCACGCAGAGGCGCAGAGACGCAGAGGAAAAAAATGCATTGTCCCCGCCTTTTTCCCCCTTTGCGGCTTTGCGACCTTAGCGCGAGGCCCTTCTTCGTCTAATGGTCCCGCGGCGCCCTCGCCCAAGAGGAAGCGGCAGCAGGGCCTCGCGCAAAGGTCGCAAAGCCGCAAAGGGGGAAAAGACAAAGGCAAGGAGTGCATTAAGTTGATGCGATGTTCCCTGGCCGCTCCCGCCGACCTTATCTGCTGATCGCTTTGCCGTTGGCGCTCGTCCTGGCGGTGGCTGCCTTGCTCGGGGCGCGCGCCTGGGTCGACGCCTTCCTGCGCGGGGACGACTTCCGGCATTTCCTCGATCGCAAGGCGTCCGCCGTCCTACGCGTCGAGGGAACGTTCGCGCCCTTGCGCTGGCAGGATGCGGAAGTCTTCAGCGACGCGTTCGATGCGGCCGGACCATGGGACAAGCTCTCGGTCGAGCAGGTTCGCGCCCGGCTCGATCTCGGCGCGCTGTGGGGCCGCGTATGGCGCGTGGAACGCATCGAAACAGAAAAAGTATCGGCGTTCTTGAACGCTTCGGCCCCCGCCGATGCTGCCAGCGTGAAACCCGCGCAGGGGCCTGACGCGGGTTGGTTCCTGCCGAGCCGCGTGGAGATCGGTGAGGTGCGCGTGAACGACCTCTCGCTGCGTTGGGGTTCGGGACGGATCAGCGGCACGCGCATCACCGCGCGACCCGACGGCCGAAACATGGAAAAATGGGAACTCGACGGCGTCGGCGGCCGGCTCGAAGAAGGGCGTTTTCCCGCGATCGCGCTGGACCGTTTCAACGTCAAGGCCAGCGCGCACGATGTCTATCTCACCCGCGCCGAGGGCCGGTCCGATTCCGGCGGAAAACTCGAACTCTCCGGCCGCCAGGCGCTCGACGGCGATCGCTCGCTGGACCTCACGGCAAATTACGATGGGCTGCCCGCCAGCGAGTTCCTGCCCGAAGACTGGCGCGCCCGCCTCCACGGCAGCACGGCCGGTTCCGTCCGCATCTCGGGCTCTGGGGGAAGCCTGCAGGCGCACGGCCACGTCGACCTCCACGAAGGCCGTTTGGAGGCGCTGCCCGTGCTCGACGAGCTGGCGATTTTCACGGCCTCGGGGCGTTATCGCCAGATCCCATTGCAAAAGGGACACGCGGATTACGACTGGACCCCAAACGGGGTGACCGTCACCGATTTATTGGCGGAAAGCGAAGGGCTGCTGCGGATCGAGGGAGGGTTCACGGTGCGGGGCGGCCAGATCGATGGCGCGGTGCAGGTGGGAGTGGCGCGCGGCAGCCTGCGGTGGGTTCAGCCGGTGAGCGCGCGCGTCTTCGATCTGCCGGAACGCGACGGCTACGTCTGGACAACCGTGCATCTCCGCGGCGATGCGCGCCATCCTGCGGAGGACCTGACGCCGCGCTTGATCGCCGCGGCGCAACAAGAGGTCATCGACAAGGCGAAGCAAGGCGCCGGCACGGTGCTCGATACCGCCAGCGGATTGCTGGATTTATTAAAGGCGCCGTGATCGTGCGCGCGCAAAGCGCAAGGTGGATCGCGATCTCCGAGCGCGATGGGTGACAATAGCAGCGGCACGCTGCTCTCCTCTTTCTTCGAGAGCGACTTCGCCGCTGTGGGTTTGCCATCGCGCTCGGAGAGCACGATCCACCTACGCCTTCATTGCTTACTCCGTCTTGAGACTCGCTCCTTTATTGGTCGTCCAGGCTTGTTCCAGACTCTGCTCGATCTGCTCGAGGTTCGCCTTGCTCGCGAGCCGGAACTCCACCGTGTGCGCATGGGTCGTGGCCGGGTAATTCTTGATCACCTTCTCCCATACCCGCTCCACCGGACTGTGCGCCGCCGCCAGGTCGGTGACCCGTTGTTGCATCGCCTGCAACGTCGCCGTCGCATTTGCCCCGAGGGGCTCCAGATAATAGAAGCGCGCCTCCACGCTGCTCGCGGTGGCCACCGTCACCTCGGTGACGCGCGCCGCGCCGTCCACAATGTACTCGTGGCTGCTGAGCGATTGAATATTGCGCAGCGCCACCAGATAGACGCCGCCCGGCAGTTCGCAGCGCCAGAAACCGTTCGGCCCCGGCCCGGCCGTCCCTGTCGGCGCGGGACTCGCGTCCTGCGCACGCGCATCCAACGTCGCCAGACCGCCGACGATCAAACAACTTAGCGCCGCGAAGAACAATTTTTGCATGGGAAATTACCCTTCGCTCAGACTCTTCGCCGGCTGACGAAAGTCATCGAGCTTCTCGGAAAGTTGCTCCCGCGTGGCCGGCCAGTGGAACCAGATTCGGAACGTGTCTTCGTCCAGGACCGCCCCCACATATTGCCGGCGCAAAGCTTCGGACCGGCTGCCGAGACCAAAGGCGCCGGCGACGAATTCAGTCACCACCGTCAGCCCGAAGCCGGAGCCGGTCGATGACACCTGCGGGTCAAAAAGTCGAAGGAGGTTTCCGTCGGGGCTGGACGCCCGCATCGAATGCAAGAAGGCCGCGTCCTCGGCGCCCACCGGGTTGGAAAGCACGAACCGCAAGCAATCGCTCGACGGATCCGGGATTGGAAAGATGGCCATGTCGAGCCGATCCCCCGCCACATGGCGCGCCGCGTTGTTGGCTAGATTGTAGAAGATGCGATCCACCGCCGCACTCTCGAGGCAACACTGCGTGAGCCCTCCTTCGTACCGGCAATCCACGACCATGCGGACCGGGCGATCGCGCGACTTTGGGCCAACGACCGACTCCTGCCACTTCTCGATCATGAGCCCCACGGCGTGGATGCGTTCCTGCCGGTCGGCGTTGCGGCGCGGCTCGTCCAGGCCGACCATCGCGCTGCGCATGATTTTCAAATGATCGCGCACCAGCACGAAGAGCACCTTGAGGTGATTTTCATCCTTTTCGGCCTCCGCCTGCAGAGCCAGGCGGCCGATCAACGCGCTCATGGCTCCTCCGCGAATATCGTGGACGGCCCTGGCCAGCTTTTCATCCCCATGCAGCGCGTACGAGGCCGTCCCGAGCTCGCGCACTCCATCGATCATCAGATCGAGATCATGCCGGGCCAGCCAACGCTCCACCCCGGCCCATTTTTGCGCGTCGTCGGTTGCTTCATCGGCGATGACGTACAGGATCTCGGTGAGTTCCTGATAGAGTTGCCGCACCAGAGCCTGGTCTCTTGCAACGAGGCGATCCATGGAGACGCAGACGTCGTCGCCTGCGTAGCGGACGCTGCGAAAATTCGGCAAATGCAACGGGGCGAGAGATAGAAGCGCCTCGGCGATGGGGGGTCGGGAGTCCATTTTGGGTCGATGGGAAGAAGCGCCTCTGGCACATCTTCAGCCCACGGGAGGAAAAAAGCGAGCCTCCAGGTAAAGCTGACGAACCGCGGTTGCCGCGCTGCCCGAATGCCGCCACCTTGCGGCCCCTCCTCCATGAGAGCCAACTCCGCCATCGCCCGCCCGCTCAAGGAAGCGGGAACATCGACGGCTTCGGCGGAGATCCGGCGCTATCTCCCGTGGCTGGTGGCGGTGGCGCTGTTCATGGAGAACCTCGACGCCACCATCGTCAACACGGCCGTGCCCACGATGTCTGCCGCGCTGCACGTGCCGCCCTTGAGCCTGAAGGCGGTGTTGACCAGCTACACGCTGAGCCTGGCGGTGTTCATCCCGATCAGCGGCTGGATGGCGGATCGCTTCGGCACGCGACGCGTGTTTGCGACGGCGGTCTCCTTGTTCTCGCTCGGCTCCCTGGCGTGCGGGCTCTCCGTCAGCGTGCCGACGCTGGTCGCCTCCCGCATCCTGCAAGGGCTCGGAGGCGCCATGATGACCCCGGTGGGCCGGCTCGCCATTGTGCGGACCTTTCCGCGTTCGGAGTTGATGAACGCGATGCAATTTGTCGTCATCCCGGCGTTGATCGGGCCGCTGATCGGACCGTTTGCGGGAGGGGTCATCGTGCATTGGCTGCCGTGGCGGGTGATCTTCCTGGTCAATCTGCCGTTTGGGATCATCGGCTTGTGGATGGTGCGGCGGCACATGCCGGACTTCCGCAACGCGGACGCCCGGCCGCTCGACCGCGTGGGCTTCGTGCTGTTTGGCGCCGGGGTCGGACTGTTATCGTACGTGCTCGAGATTTTCGGCGAGCACCGGCTTTCGGCGCCGTGCGTGATCGGGCTGGCGCTTGGCTCGCTCGCGCTCCTGGCGGCTTATGGGTGGCACGCCCGCCGGGCGGCGGCGCCGATGCTCTCGCTCGCGCTGCTGCGCATCCGGACGTTTCGCATCTCGGTGATCGGCGGGTTCGTCACGCGCCTGGGGATCGGCGGGATGCCGTTCCTGTTGCCGCTGTTGTATCAACTCGGCATGGGTTTCCCGGCCTGGAAGGCGGGGCTTTTCACGATGCCGCAGGCGATGGCCGCGATGGGCATGAAGGTGGTCGGGCGCAAGTTGCTCTCGCGCTTCGGGCACCGGACGGTGCTTGTTGCCAATACGGCGGCGCTGGGGGTTGCGATCGCGTCGTTTTCGCTGCTCGGCCGCGGGGTTTCGCTCTGGTGGATCGTGGCGATCAGCTTCCTGCTCGGCTTCCTGGCGTCGCTGCAATTCACCAGCATGAACACGCTTGTCTACGCGGATGTCGACGACCGCGATGCGAGCCAGGCCGGCAGCATCGCGAGCACCGCGCAACAGATGTCGCTGAGCTTCGGCGTGGCCTTCGGCGGGTTGCTCGCCGCGTGGTACCTGGGTCACGTGGATCAAACCAACGCCGCGCAGACCGTGCCCGCGCTGCACAAGGCCTTCCTCACGATGGGCGGCTTGACGTGCCTCTCGTCGCTGACGTTTTGGGGCCTTCGCTCCAGCGACGGAAACAACGTGAGCAATCGCGTGGTGCGGGTGGTCGAGACGCGTTGACTTGCTTGCGCGCCACAGCGTATTTTCCGCTCTCTGATGCGCCTATGTTTTCTCGCCGTTGCGATGTTCGTTGGCGCAGCGCAAGCGTCGCCTGAGTTGAAGTGGGGCGGCGACGCGGAGGGCGGCGCGCCCTTCGTCGAGGCGGATCCGGCCGACCCGTCTCGCGTGCGCGGGTTTGACGTGGACATCGCCGCGTACATCGCGCAGGGGCTGGGCGCGAAGGCGGAGTTTGTGCAGGTCGCCTGGGCGTCGATCGAGCAGTCGGTGGAGCGAGGCGATTTTCTGATTGGGCTCTCGGGCATCGAGGATCGGCCGGAGCTGCGGGCGCAACATGCGGTGAGCATCCCCTATTATGAGTTCCACGAGGTGCTCGCGGTGCGCCCCGAGGACAAGGATCGGTTTGCCGACCTGGCCAGTCTCGCCCGGCATCGGGTTGGCACCCTGGGCGCGACCGGCGCCTACCAGATCCTCATGGACGAGGCGCCGAGGAGCGGTCTCATCCCGGTGTCCTACGATGACGACGTGCATCCGTATGAAGACCTCGTCGCCGGCCGGGTGGATGCGGTGTTGCTCGACAACGTCATCGCGGAGCGTTCGCTGCGGAAAACCGGCGGGTTCATCATCCAACCCACGCCCGTGGCGACCGGGCACTACGTGGCCGTGTTGTCGAGCGCGCAGGCGGTGTTGCGGGACAAGGTGAATGCGATCCTCATCGAACGCATGCGCGACGGCTCGCTCGAGAAGTCATTCCGCGCCTGGAACGTCTGGAACGACGCCGAGGGGCAGTACCTCGCCAGCGTAGTAGCCCAGGAGCCGGCTCCAGCGCGGACCAGCGCTGCGCCGCTGCGGACCATCAACGTTTATTTGCCTGCCTTGTTGCGGGCGGCGGTGATCACCGTGTTGCTGTCCTGCCTTGCAATGATGCTGGCGGTAGGGGTCGGGATTGGAGTCGCGGCGGGGCGGGTGTATGGA